>CALHTB010000013.1 GCA_938038785.1 uncultured Acidimicrobiales bacterium | reverse complement strand
GCGTGTTTTCGCCGAGCGTGTTTAGTCCGTCGGTGTTTAGCCCGTCTGTGTTTTCGCCGAGCGTGTTTAGTCCGTCGGTGTTTAGCCCGTCTGTGTTTTCGCCGAGCGTGTTTAGTCCGTCGGTGTTTAGCCCGTCTGTGTTTTCGCCGAGCGTGTTTAGCCCGTCGGTGTTTAGCCCGAGCGTGTTCTCGCCGAGCGTGTTTAGCCCGTCGGTGTTTAGCCCGAGCGTGTTCTCCAGCGCCCAAAGCCGAAGCATTGTTGGCGTCTCGGCCAACGAAGGCACTGCTGCTGAAAGCGTTGTTGCGAATACCTGGAACAACACCGGCGAGTACTACGTTCGAGTCACTGGACGCAACGGAGTTTCTAACAGCGAAACCCCATTCCAAGTAAACGTCGAGCTCGAAGGCACCTTCTGCGTCGCCGGACTCGACACGCCACAACCACGAACTCCACAAGCTGGTTCGACCGTCGATTCGGTTTTCGTTTGGGATCGTTCCCGAATTGAAGGCACCGAGGCAGAGAAGGACGCGCTCTTCGCTCGCCTCACCACGCTTGCTGCTCGGCCCGAGGTCGACGGCGTGATAATCGATGTATCGGCCGACACCGAAGTTGCAGCTCTTCGTGCCCAAGCGCTCGCAACGCCGAGCTGTGTGTACGCAACGAACCTGGTCGCTGAGTCGATCAAGAACTTGGTCGATACCTACCGCAACCCACAGCTGACCTACGTCACGCTCGTTGGTGCCGACGACAGCATTCCGTTCTTCCGCTACCCGGACCAGGCACTCCTCGGCCCCGAGCAGGATTACGAGCCGCCAGTGGCCGACGACACCGCTTCGCAAGCAGCGTTGCGTCTGAACTACATCATGGGTCAGGACGAGTACGGGTCACGGATCACCGTGTCGCAAGGCGATGGCGTTATCCCGATCCCTGACCTCGCCGTTGGGCGCCTTGTCGAGACTGCAGCTGAGGCCACCGGCGTCATCGATGCGTATCTCACGACGGCGAATGGCGTGGT
This sequence comes from uncultured Acidimicrobiales bacterium, assembly GCA_938038785.1. GTDB lineage: Bacteria > Actinomycetota > Acidimicrobiia > Acidimicrobiales > SHLQ01 > SHLQ01. The sequence goes on along the minus strand of CALHTB010000013.1, from coordinate 72,288 downwards.
CGCGTCCGAGAGTTCGTACACGACCGGCTACGACTTCCTAACCGACAGTGCAACCGAAGTCGCCGAGAACCTTGAAGCGGGAACCGGTGGTCCCGAGAACCGCCTGATCGACCCTGCCGATCGGTCGCCCGACGATCCATTGACCTGGACCGCACTCGACCTCGAGGCTGGACTGCTTGAAGGGCCGCGCGACGACCTGGTGTTCTTGGCTGGTCACTTCAGTGCGAACAGCGCCCTCGCTGCCGACTACGAGACCTCGTTGATCACGACACAGCTTCGAGATTCGACCAAAGACTTCACCAACTCGATCGTCTTTAGCGGTGGTTGCCACAGCGGGTACAACATTCCGGACGGCGAGATCGTCCCCGGCGTCACCTTGCCGCTGGACTGGGCGCAGGCCTTTGCTCAGAAGCAAGCAACCCTGATTGCGGGAACTGGCTACCAGTACGGCGATACCGACTTTGTCGAGTACAGCGAACGGCTCTACGTCGGATTTTCAGAACAGCTCCGTGCCGACACAGGTGCACCAATCGCCGTCGGCAACGCGCTCAACGCGGCGAAGCAGCGCTATCTCGAAACGACACCAGACCTTCGCGGCTTGCATCGCAAGTCGTTGATTATCGCCACGGTCTTCGGCCTGCCGATGATCAGCGTCGACATGCCAAACCGCATTGCGCAGCCTTCAACTCCAGATCTGTCGGTCAACCCACAGCCAGTCCAGTCAGGCCCAGGTGACTTCCTTGATCTTGAAGTCGCCGACATTTCACTCGACACATCTGCAACCGTCGAAGAGCGTGTCGGTCTGACCAACCTCGAAGACAACACCGAGGTTGGCGGTTGGTACTACGAAGGACCACAAGGCGTCGTCACCAACCCGGCCGAACCGGCAATCCCGCTCTTCCAGCGAGACGTCAGCGTCGATCGAGACGGTCTTGTCTTGCGCGGTGTGGGCTTCCGCGGCGGTTCGTACACCCAAGACTCGCGGGTGCCGTTGACCGGCGCCCCTACGACCGAGCTTCGCGGCGTCCACGTACCATTCGCGTCCACCGAGTGGTTCCCGCTCCGCATCGCAACAACCAACTATCTGGGTGAGCTCAACGGCGGAGAAAGCACAACCACCCTGAGCGTGACTCCGGTACAACATCGGGTTGAGTCTCTCGGAGACTTTGCCGCCCTTCGACGTCAGTTCGACGATGTCGGACTTCGGTTGTTCTATAGCGGCAACACAACAGAGTACGCAGACGGAGCGATTCCAGCGCTTGCTGCTGCGCCAACTATCAGCGACGTCTCGGCTGTTGTTGATGGGGGCGATGTGGTCTTCTCCGCTGAGGTTCTTGGCGACCCATCGGCGGGCATTCAAGAGGTGTGGGTGACCTATACCAACCCCGTCGCGGCGAGCCCCGAGTGGGCATCGGTCGACCTTGTACAAGACACCGACAACCCGACCCGATGGACGGCCACCCTCACCGGAGGGGCCGCACTTGGTGAGTTGCAGTTCGTTGTTCAGGCCGCCAATGGCGTTGGCCTCGTCGGCGTGGACGACAACCTCGGCACCTACTTCAGCATCGGTGAAGTAGTTGACCCCGGTCAGCCTGCGCCCGCAGTTTCGACGCTGGAACTGGGCGGAGCGACCTCGGGTGCGTTCGGTTCCGAAGTTGCGGTGTCCGCAACACTGACCAGCGATCAAGACGACGCTGGTAAGCAGATAATCTTCACGCTCGGATCGGTCACCGCAGTAGGTACGACGAACAACGCTGGCACTGCATCGGTGACTGTGCCGTTGAATACCAACGCCGGATCGTTCACCCTGTCCGCTGCGTTCACTGGTGACTCCGACACCCAACCGTCGTCGGCCGAGAGGGCCTTTACGGTATCGAAGTCCACGACGGCGCTTACCGTTGAGGCTCCCGCTGCCCCGGTTGCCGCCGGTAGCCCAGTCGACTTGTCCGCCGTGCTGACAAGGCCCAACAACGGGTTCATCAACGAACGCACGGTGTTCTTCACCATCGACGGCCCGGGCGGTGAGGTGACAGTGCCGGCAATCACCAACTTCGCCGGCCGCGCCAGCATCCCCGGCGGAGAGTATGCCCCAGGCACGTACACCGTTACCGCACGATTCCTTGGCGATGTGCCGTCGATCGGCGTGCTCGACGATCCGACGTACTTGCCGTCGAACGCAACGACGACGTTTAGTGTCGAGGGCCAGCCAACCGATCGGCCGACCATCATCTACGTGAGCTCGACGTCTCGAGGAACGGTCGGCGGTGTTCAGTTCAGGGACTCCGACATTGTTTCGTACGACGTCGAAGCCGCTAGTTGGACTCTGGTCTTCGATGCGTCGAAGGTCGGCGTTAACCGCGACCTCAATGGCTTCGAAGTGATTTCCGGAGACGACGGCATTGAACGAATTCGGATGAGCTTCCAGCAGCCTGGCCGGCTTCCAGGCATTGGATGGGTTGATGATTCCGACATTGTCGAGTTCACTCCAACGGGTTTTGGGGCTGCCACGGCCGGCACCTTCAGCCGTGTACTTGATGGGTCTGATGTTTCGCTAAGCAGTTGGCGAGAAGACATCGACGCCATCACCTCTGATGAAGCCGCTGCACCAATCGTCTCGACGCTGGGTCAATACAGGGTTCCAGGCACCGCTGGGCCAAGGCTGTGGGGAACCGGCGAAGACCTCATTCGTTTGGACAACGCACAACTTGGTGCGAATACCGCTGGCACCTTCAGTAGGTTCTTCGACGGTTTGTCCGCCGGCACCCGACGCAACGTTTCGGGTGCGTGGGCTGACAACGAGACAGGCGATCTGTACCTGGCAGCGATTCGTGGAATCAACTTGCCAGGTGCCCAAGGCGATGGTGACGACATTTACGCCTACGGAGCGAATGGGTTCGCGAAGTTCTTTGACGGTGACGCTGTTGGCTTTGGCGGCGAACAGATCGATGGACTCCACATCGAGCTCGGCGATTTCGTTCCACCAGAGGTTCCCGCTGACCCCGACTTCAAGGTCTATGTGAGTTCATCGAGCTCTGGAACCGTCGGCGGCCTGAGCTTCAATGGCGAGGATGTCTTGGAATGGGATTCTGCCACCGAGTCGTGGAGCATGTTCTTCGACGGGTCTGCGTTTGGGCTTGCACCTGAGGACGTTGACGGCTTCGATATCCGGAATGATGGATCGCTGGCGATCAGCCTTCGGACGCCATTCGCCGGGTTCGACGACAGCGACGTTCTCCTCGTGTCAGATGACGGGTTCGAACTGCTCCTCGATGGGTCGGCCGTCGGGCTGACGAGTAACAGCGAGGACGTTTCAGCTGTTGCAACGACCGAAGGGCAGGTCGTTGTTTCAACCTACGCACGGGCGTGGATTCCGCAAGCTGGAAGGTTCGAGGATGAGGACCTCATCGGCTTTGACAATGGCGCGAGCATGGTGTTTGACGGAAGCGATGTCAGGCTGCGTTTCGAAGACATCGTCGGCGCCTCGTTGCGCAGTGACGACCTCTACCTCAGTGTCCGCGGCAGCTTCCACGTGGGTGGCGTGAGCGGCAACGGCAATGACGTCCTTCGCTTCACGGGCACGACCGGATCGAGCACAGCCGGTTCCTTCGAGAAGTTTTCGGATGGCGATCAGTTCGGGTTCGGTGGAGAACAGATCGATGCGTTGCACGTCGTTGTTGACGAGGGCTAACGGCCACCGGGGTGCACTACAGAAGAGCACTTAGCGATTCAGTTTCATCGGTCGCGTTGACAATCGGCGCGCTCGGTTTGCCGATCTCGTTAGCTGCGCTGCTCTTCACCGGGCCGCTCCAAGACGGGCTCGCCCGTGGAATTAGCGCATTCACTCTGGGGAGCGCCATCCTGGCCGCATGGCTGGGGTGGCGGTCCGCTGCAGTGCCATCATTCTCGACATCGCAGGACGCTCCTGGCGTGCTGATGGTGCCAGTCGTTGCTTCGGTGGCAGCATCGACGGGAAACGCGAGTGATCTGCTCGTTCTCCTCGCTGTTGCGGGAGTCGCAAGCGGGCTTGTCATGATCGTGGCCGGTCGGTTTCGGCTCGGTGGTGCAGTGCGCTATCTCCCCACAACGGTGGTTGGTGCGTTTATGGCCGGTACCGGGTGGTTCCTAGCCAAAGGCGGTCTTGCCGTGATGATCGGTAGCGATCCGGGTCTTGGCGATGTGGCGTCGCTCTTTGGGGCACTGCTCAAGTTCTGGTTTCCGGGATTCGTGTTGGCCGTCGCGTTACTGATGATTGCCCGATTCCGTTCGCTTCCAGCGGAATCTCCAAGCGTGGTGATCGTTGCGTCGGCGGCGCTCTTCTACGCGTGGACGGGCGTGACGGGGTCGATGGAAACCGTCGGCGACGATGGATGGCTGATTGGGCCATTTCCATCGACGGCAACGGTCGAGCCACTGCGCCCTCAAGAGATCTCGGAGTTCGACTTCGGACTCCTCCTAGACAACATCGGTTCTCTAGCTGCCGTCGTCGCCGTTTCCGTCGTGGCCCTGCTCCTTAACGTGTCGGGTCTTGAGTTCGTCTCACGAGAGTCGTTCGATCAGAACCGTGAACTTCGCCTAACAGGTGTCGGCAACATTGTGACTGCGCCGTTGGGCGCTCTCGTCGGATACGTAGCGCTCGGAAGTTCGCTGCTTGCACGACGACTTGGTTCCAAGAGCCGGACCATCCCCTTTATGGCAGCGGCCATTATGGCGGTGCTCGGCATCTTCGGTCCTCAGCTAATCGGGTTTGTACCCCGCTTCATTGCAGGTGGACTACTGATGGCCGTCGGGATCGATCTGATGATCGAGCGGCTTGCACAGCTGAAGAACAGCGCCGAATGGTCGGATCGAATACTCACCTCGATCATCGTCATCTCGATGGCAACGATCGGAATCCTTGAAGGGCTGGTCGTCGGCGTAGTAATCGCCTGTGCGATCTTTGTAGTTCGCTATAGCCATATCGATCCGGTGTACCGGGAGTCGCGTGGGTTCCACTCGAGCCAGGTGTACTGGAGCGGCGCCGAGTCGAAGGTCATCGAGGATCATGCGGCCGAAACGCATGTCTACGAATTGCAGGGCTATCTGTTCTTTGGCTCGACTGTCGGCTTGGCCGACAAGGTCCAGGTTCGATGCGACAGCGAGGATCCTCTCTCGGCTGTGGTGCTGGATTTCCACCGAGTAACCGGTGTGGATTCGTCTGGTTATGCGGTGCTTGCGCGCATTCACGACGTAGTGACAAAGACGAACGCGCGGCTCGTGCTTTCCAGAATGTCATCGAGTCTTCGCGAAGGTTTGGAACGGTCGAATCCTGAACTCGTCGCCGAGTCGATCGTTCGACCTGACCTCGACGAGGCCCTTGAATGGACCGAAACAGAAACCCTCCGTGTACATGGTGGCGACGTGGTCGATCTCGATGAGCTCGAGGCGTCAAAGCAGCTGTCCGATTCGCTGGGCGCATGGTTCACACCGGTGTCATTCGCACCTGGCGATGTGCTCTTGGAGCAGGGACACGTCGGCGACACGCTGCTTTTCGTCGTTGCTGGCTCAGTAGCGGCAGTGCGGCTGAGTGACGACGGCTCCCGTCGCCGATTGCGGCAGTACCGTGCAGGCACATGGCTTGGCGAAGTGGCGTTCTTCCCAGGGGGCCGTCGAAGTGCCGAGGTTGTTGCGACCACTCATGTGGACGCACTGCAGCTCACTCGGACCGACTATGACGAAATGCGAGCTACCGAGCCGGCTGGTGCGCTAGAGCTGCACGACCGTGTCATGGCCGCGCAGGCGGAGAGGAGCATCTCGCTCAGTATTGACCTGACACGGTCGTTGTCATGATCCAAGGTTCTCTCTCGTTGTTGGCTTCACAACACCCAGCCTAGGTAGGCAGCTCCGATGCCGAGGATGAGTGACGCGATGCAGTACAGCACGGCATCGCTGGTCTTTCCTTCTCGATTGATGCATTCGATCTGAGAGATGTAGGTCGAGAAGGTGGTGAGAGCCCCAAGGCCGCCGACGCCGATGATCGCGAGGGTGTTCGTTGACGCATCCGAGCTCGCCAGCAGACCGAGCAAGAACGATCCCCCGATGTTGACGAAGAGGGTGCCATCGAGCTGTTGACGGAAGTCGCCATCGAGGTTCGTGATGAGGGCACGGAGGATCGCGCCTACAGCTGCCGCTGCGGTGACACCCAGCACTACCACTCTTCGACCTCACGTAGTGGAAGTGGCCGGACCGAGCGGACGCCAGTGAACGCCATCAGGCCAAGCGCAACCGAGCTTGCGATGTAGGCAACAGCGGTTGCGGGGCGGTTGGCGTCCAGCAGCTGAACCACCTCGACGCTCAAAGTCGAGAACGTGGTCAAACCGCCGCAGAACCCAGCGGCCAACAACCGCTTGGCCTTCTGAGTGAAGCCATCAGACGTGAACAGTGCGAGCAACCCGCAGCCAACAACGTTTACGACCAGAGTTGGCCACGGGAAATCGGTAGCCGTCCAGGCATCGGCGACCGCCCACCGCAGCAGAGCTCCCACTGCGCCACCAACACCGACGAGCGCAATTTGCGGGAGGCGCTCGGCGGTTGAACTCATAAGCGTCACGATACTTCTGCGAGACTGACGCATGGACTTGTCCGACCAACGAATGAGCTACGAGGCCGAAGGCATCGACCTCGATGCCATGAGCGCCGACCCCGTCGCTCAGTTCGAAGCGTGGTTCGCCGAAGTCCAGGCGTCGGGTGACCCCGAGCCGTACGCCATGGTGCTGTCGACCGTCTCGCCCGACGGGCAGCCCCGGGGCCGCACGGTCTTGCTGCGCGGCGTTACCGAAGAAGGCTTCGTCTTTTTCACCAACTACACCTCGGCGAAGGGCCAAGCGCTCGAGGGCAGCGGACGAGCCGGGCTGACGTTCCACTGGCATGGTCTCCACCGGCAGGTGCATGTCGAAGGCACGGTCGAGCGTGTCAGCGCCGAAGAGTCCGACACCTACTTCGCCAAGCGACCTCGCGGCAGCCAGCTTGGGGCATGGGCCAGCGAGCAAAGCGCCGAGTTAGCGAGCCGAGCTGAACTGCTCGACCGTCTCGACGAGGTCACCGCCCGATTCGACGGGCAGGACGTGCCGCGCCCCGACTTCTGGGGCGGCTACCGCGTGGTGCCCGAGCACATCGAGTTCTGGCAAGGACAACCCAGCCGCCTCCACAACCGGCTTCGGTACTCGAACATCGATGGCGTCTGGGGTCGAGCCGTGCTCTCGCCGTAACGGCGGGATCTGTGCGATGCTCGGTCATGCTCATCGACTCGCTCACCATGGATGCCGACACCTTCCGCGAAGGAACCGGCTGGGACATCAAACCCGAGGGAGCCTGCAAGGGCGACGTTTGTGTTCCGCTTCCCGATGGCTTCGACCTGCAGTCGACCGCTGATCGGCTTGGCATGGCGATCGTGCACGACGAAGACGCCGGGCGATGGGCCGTTGGCCCCGAGTCACTGAGCGGCCGAGCGTTAGTCACGGCCACCTCGCCCGAGTTCGAACTTGTTGACCTCGCCGGCAACACCGTCAGCCTGCCGATCGCCGGCAAGAAGACGGTGCTGGTTGCTTGGGCGCCGTATTGAGGCTGTCGCTATGACCTGCCCGGGTGGCAGGGATTGCAAGAAGAGCTCGCCGATTCGAACGTGGTCATCGTGACCGTGTCGCTCGAGATGAGTGACCCCGAAGCGTCCCGCCCGTTCATCGAGGCCGCCAACCCAACGCACCCGTCGCTGCTCGACCCCAACCACCAGTTGGACGCACTGTTTGGTGTCGTGAACATCCCGAACGTCATCTGGATCGACGAGTCCGGAACGATCGTGCGGCCCGCCGAGCCTGGCTTCCCGCCTGGCAACAACTACCCCGACTGGCTTCAAGCCTTCCTCGACGATCGGGATGCGAAAGTTGAAGCCAAGGCCAAAAAGATCGAGGATTCCGACCCCGAGCTCGCGGCGCGTCTACGCGGTGGCCAGGTGCGGGAGGACTACGCCGACGCGATTCGCGATTGGGCAGTGAATGGCGCTGACAGCCGGTTCGTCATGTCGCCGATGGAAGTCGTCGAGGCGTCCCAGGAACGTCCCGCTGGTAAGTCAGCAGGCGCTGCGCACTTCGAAATGGCCAACCATCTGTGGTCGGTTGGCAACCGGGATGGCGCCTTTGCCCACTTTCGCGAAGCGCATCGATTGCAGCCCGAAAATTGGACCTACAAGCGCCAAGCCTGGTCGCTCGTCGGGAACGAAGCCGCCGGCGGTGGCGAGCTGGGACGATTCAACCAAGGGCCGCTGCCAGGTCAAGTTGCCGACTGGCCGTTCGACGGCGACTTCACCACCGAGGCCGGCGCTACCCCCGCAGCCGACTACTACCCTAAAACGCTTCACTAGCGCGTGGGGCCTGTCCCCAATTGCTGTCCCAATGGCTCGGCGGTAATCGTTACTCGGAGGGTGTTGTCTTCGGCGAGCACCCAAAGCTGCCCGCTAGTGCGATGGATCTGAAGACGTTCCCTCGCCATGCTGGGGGAGCGCCACTCGATCTCCACCCGCTGTGGGCCGTCGAGGTCGAGGTGCTCTTCAGCGATCGCAAGGTAGGCCGCGTTGTTGACGTGTCCGAAGCCGTCCATGTCGGTTTGGCGAAAGCTCCATAGGTTGCTGTCGCCGGCTGGCAACGTCTTGTCGTGACGTAACTTCGAGTCGACCTGACGGCCTTGGGAGGCTTCGAGATAGGTGTCGGCGAACCCGTCGCCCCACGGCACTGGACGCCCGCTTGTGGCATCGAGGTGAATCCAGATCGCGGAAGCCTCGATGTGGGCACCCTGTTCGCCCCGGAGAGTTGTTCGACGTTCGGCCCAACGACGACCCGTTCCCGAACACCACGTGGTCATGGTCAGCAGTTCACGAGCGCTCGCCGGCGAGGTGACCTCGATCGTTGACCGACGAGCCACCCAGGCGAGGCCGAGCTCGGCCAAACCAGCATCGTCGGTGTCGTCATTACCGACGTCTTGTAGGAACCGAGCGATCGCGTCGAACTCCATCCGGCCATCTGATGTGGCGTCATCGATCGACACCCGGCGGGTCGTCGTAAAAGCACGGCCACTTGTCGGTGGAGGCACCAGTTCAGCAGCACCTCGCCGAACGCCCGTAGAGTTGCTGTCAGAATTGACTGGGGCTTCGCGCTCAGAGTTGCTGCTCACGACGCCGAATGTAGAGGAAAGGCACTTCGAAACAGCCAGTGAACTTCCAGGTTTCTTACCCAATGGCGGAATTGGGTCGCCAATACTGGGTGTTCACGCTCGTATCCAAGAGATAGATCCCCACCTGTGAAAGCCCGAAACATGTCCATCAGCAACACCACAGCTACAGGCCGCCCCCGCCGGGCAAACCGCCTCGTTGCGTTGCTGCTTGCGCTGTCGGCAATCGCGGCCGCCTGTGGATCCTCGGGGAGCGACACTATCCAGCTCGGCCAAGAACCTCTTTCGCCCGGCGCTGAGAGCGGCGAGGTTGATAGCTCCGCCGCTGGCGAGGCCGTCAACTTCACGTACGAGACGTTCGACGGTGGCACAGCCGCCTTTGCCGACCTGCCAGACGGCCCGGTCGTACTCAACTTTTTTGCCTCCTGGTGCCCGACGTGTGTGGCCGAGCTGCCAGATTTCGAATCCGTCGCCAACGACCTTGACGGGCAAGTGACCTTCCTCGGTTTGGCGACCTCAGATCGGACCGAGGCTTCCACATCGCTGCTTGAGGAAACCGGCGTGACCTTTACCACCGGTCAAGACCTCGACGGACAGATCTTCCGCCTGTTCGAAGGCATCGGAATGCCCACCACGGTCTTCCTCGATGCCGACCATCAAGTCATAAGGGTTCACTCGGGCGTGTTTAACGCCGAAACCCTTACCGAAACCATCAACACCGAATTGCTGTCGTAGGAGAATTGAGCAATGGAATTCTTTAGCCCCTTTGCGTTTGGCGCAGGAATGGTCGCACTGATCAACCCCTGCGGCTTCGCGCTGTTACCCGCATACCTCGGCATGTTCCTCGGCCAGAAGGACGATTCGACGAGCCGCATTTCGTCACTCAACCGAGCGCAGGGCGTCGGCCTTGCGTTGAGCCTCGGCATCATGGTCGTCTTCGGGTTTGTAGGCGTCATTCTCGGCGGCCTCCAGTCGGCGCTCGCCGAGATCCTGCCGTACTTCAACATCGCTCTTGGCGTTGGCTTGATTGGCCTCGGCATCTACATGCTTGCGGGTAAGTCGATCACGCTGAGCCTTCCGAAGCTCAACAAGGGCGGCAAGTCGGGTTCGTTCGGATCGATGTTCCTCTTCGGCATGTCGTACGCCATTGCCTCGCTTACCTGCACGATCGGCGTTTTCAGCGCAGCTGTCGGCGTGTCGGCGTCGACCGGCGGTTTCACCACCCAGTTCGGGGCCTTCCTGAGCTACGGCCTGGGAATGGGCTTGCTCGCCACCGTCCTCACCCTCCTTATGGCCCTCGGCAAGCGTGAGCTGGTCAACAAGTTCCGGGCGTTGCTTCCGAAGATCAACATCTTCTCGGCCATTCTCCTCCTGCTCGTTGGGCCGTACATGATTGGCTACGGCATCTGGGAAATTCAGGTATTCAGCGACAGCGGCAACGAGCCCACCCCATGGCTCAACGACTTCATGCTCCGTGCAAGCGGCATTCAGTCGAGCATGAACAACTGGTTCGCCTCACCAATCGAAGTCTTTGGTTGGGAGACCACCCGAACTGCCTTCCTCGGCTGGCCATTTGTGGCCATCAACGTGGCGCTGATCATTGCCGGCTTCGTGGTCCGTCGCAGCCGCAAGGCACAGATGCCTCCAGAAATGCCCCTCGCCGACGCCTAACTCGAGATTTGTACACGGTTTCCCTACCTATACGGTCTGAAACCGTGTACAAAAACCCAGCGGGAGATTTGTACACGATCTGCCTACCTATACGGTCTGAAACTGTGTACAAAAACCTAGAGGCGGTAGTGCGGGGTTGAGCCTTCGTCGGTGCGCTTGGCGCTGCTGTGAAGCCGGAGCCATTCGAGGTGGGCGTAGGTTTCGCTGGCCGCCATCATTCCCCACGAACGCTCTCGGAAGAGCAGCTTCATGTACTCATCGACCGGTTGGTTTCCGATCTCATCGCCGATCTCACGAATGCGATCGAGCCGGCCGTGATGATGGTCGGCGATTGCAGCCGACCGACCAGACGGATCGCCAAACGGGTCGCCGTGGGCGGGAAGCGCCAGGTTCACCTCGTCGAGCAACCCCACGCGTTCGAGCGATGCAAAGAACTCACCGAGCGGATCCTCGTACGCCGAGAACCCCGAAATGTGCGGAGTGATGTTTGGAAGCAGGTGATCCCCGCCGAACATGACGCCGAGCTCGCCATTCCATAGACACAGGTGGTCGTCGGCGTGGCCGGGCGTATGCATAGCTGTCCACGGACGGCCGCCGAGCATGATGGTGTCGCCATCGTGCACCGGGTGAGTGACGTCGGGTGGTCGCAGGGTATCGATTGGGTTGATCCCGTCAGACCACGACCTGATGAGCTCCACCGGAAAGCCATCGGTCTTCGTACCCCAAGGGGTGTCTCGGCGCAGGCTGCCAGCGAGCTCCAGAAGATAGTCGTGCACTTCTTCGTCGCTTCGGGTTTCGAGGCTGGCTGAATCTTCACCTTGGCCTGCGAGAAGTTCGTCGTAGGCGTCTCGCCAGACTTTCCCGAACGTGGCATGAGCGTAGACCGCCACGGGTTGGGCAGTGTCGAGCTTGCGCAGACGAGCGATGCCACCGAAGTGATCGAAGTGGCTATGGGTAGCAACTGCAGTGTGCACCCGAGTGATGTCGAGTCCGGCATCAGCGAGGCAGTCGGTCAGGACCTGATGGCTGACCCCATCGGCTAGGCCGGGGTCGATGAGCGCAATGCCTCGCTCGTCCTCGAGGGCGTAACAGTTCACATGGCCAAGCCCAGGCAGTTCGATCGGCAGCATGATCCGCAAGATCCCCGGTGCGACCTCCTCGGCTTCACCTGACGGGGTTCGGCGCTCGGATTTCTGAGGTTTTGATGTGTCGGCTGCTGACGCCTCGTCGCTCACGCTTCGGTCGACGGAACGTCGCGGAACACAACAGAACGGTAGTACTGCAGCTCGGCTACCGACTCGCGAATGTCGTCGAGGGCTCGATGCGACAGGCCCTTTTTCGGTGCGTTCTCGACCACACCGGGATACCAACGACGAGCGAGCTCCTTGATTGTCGAAACGTCGACCGACCGGTAGTGCAGGAACTCCTCGATCTCCGAGGTGTGCTTGGCCAGGAAGCGGCGATCGGTGCCGATCGAGTTTCCGCAAAGCGGAACTGTGCGCTCCTCGGGGATGTGTTCCTTTAAGAAGGCCATCGTCTGTGCGGCGGCGTCTTCGAGGCTGATGGTCGAGGCTTCGATCTGTGGCAGAAGTCCCGACTTCGTGTGCATTTTGCGGACGAAGTCATCCATCTCGGCCATCACTTCGGGGGGTTGGTAGATGACCAAATCGGGACCCTCGGCAATGAGTTCGAGATTGTCGTCGGTGAGAAGCGTCGCGATCTCGACAATGACGTGACGGTCGGGGTCGAGGCCGGTCATCTCTAGGTCCATCCATGCAAGCATCCGGCTACGTTACCGACCGTCGGGGCGCATAGGGTTGGACTCGTGTTGGAGATTCCGTTACGTCGACTCGATCCAGACCTCAAAATGCCGGCTTACGCCACAGCCGGCGATGCAGGTGCCGACCTCGTAGCTGCCGAGGCGATGACCCTCGAACCCGGGGGCGGCCGCGGCCTTGTGCCGACTGGAGCAGCCATTGCGATCCCCGAGGGGTATGCCGGCTTTGTGCAGCCTCGGTCAGGTCTTGCTCTCAAACACGGTGTGACCTGCCTCAACACGCCCGGTCTTATCGACTCGGGCTACCGCGGCGAGCTCAAGGTCATTCTGGTGAACCTCGACCCGTCCGAACCATTCGTCATCGAGCGCGGCGACCGTATTGCCCAGCTGGTCATCCAGCGAGTTGAGCACGCCAACTTCGTCGAGGTTGACGAACTCCCAGACAGCGAACGAGGCGAAGGCGGCTTCGGAAGCTCAGGCAAGAAATAGCCGGTTACAGCTTCTTTGAGAACTGCACTACGCCGAGTTCGGGGTTTGCTTCGTAGCGGTCGACGAGGTCTTCGATGACGATCTCGAAGCGGACGAGGTCTTCGGCGTTGGGGTCGAGTGCGCCGTCGGTCAGTCGTTGAACTACAAGCACCACAAGTTCGTGATTGTCTACCTCGAAGGTGACGTCGACCGAACCGCGATGGTCGGTGTCACGCAGAAGCAAGGCGAATGACTCGTCGATAGCAAGGCGCAGGTCGTCGATTGCTCGAACTGACAGACCCTTGCGTCGGGCGATCGATGCAGCGCCGATACGGGCCAACCGAACAAAGCGCATTGCCGCTGGGATCGTCAAGCTGATGACGTCGGGATCGACGGCTTCAACTCGGTCGGTGTTAACGGCTGCGCTCACCCTGTCGAGTGTGCCAGGCACGCGGACGCGAAGGAATGATGCCTACCGCTCTACTCTGAGGTCATGGCAATTCTCGTCGACGAGGCTCGCTGGCCTTGGCGAGATACATACTGGTGTCACCTGGTGTCTGACACCGACCTTGGCGAGCTTCACGAGTTCGCTCGACGGTTGGGATGCAGGCGCGTTGGGTTCCAGGGCGATCACTATGACATCGACATCATCACTCGAGATCGTGCGATTGAGCTTGGGGCTGAACCGTGCGACAGCCGGCAGCTGGTGCGCCGGCTAAAGGCCGCCGACCTTCGGCTGCGTCCTTCGCAGTTCACCAAGTGGAGCTTGGCCAGCCGAGGCGATGCAGCTGATATCCCGAACGAGCTCATCGACGAGGCGATACGTCCGTTTGTGGCCAAGGCCAGCGGCTACTTTGCGCTTACTCGACTGCGAGAAGACGGCACCACCGCAACGGCGACGATCCTGCATGGTGAGAAGCCGCTCGACCTTCCGTCTGAAGATGCGGTGCTTGGGTGTTACGTACGAGTTGAACGAGACGGCACCTGGTCGATCGAGATGATTACGCCGCCGCCGACCGATCGCGAATAACTCGCCGCTGTTGCACGGCCGGACCTACGTGGTCAGACTGGCTGAACGATCGTCCAGTACTAGATCGTTCAGTTACTAGGAGGAATGACCATGGAGATCTCACTTGCTGGCAAGCGTGCGTTCATCACCGCGGGTGGTGATGGCATGGGCCGAGCAACGGCGCTGGCAATGCATGCACTTGGTGCCGAGGTAATGACCTGCGACATCGATCCAAGTGGTCTCGAAACCCTTCCCGACGACATCCAGACTTGGACATGTGACGTCACAGACTCGTCGCAACTCGACGCAATCTTCGATGAGATCCTTCCCGACGGTCTCGACTTCATGGTCAACAACGCAGGCGTCGCGGGCCCAACGAAGCTGGTTGAAGATGTCACCGACGAGGAGTGGCGTCACACGATGGCGGTCTGCATCGACGCACAGTTCTATTGCGTTCGTCGGGTCGCTCCCGTGTTCAAGGCCCAGAAGAGTGGCGCCATCGTGAACCTGGTCTCGGGTGCCGGAATCTTGGGTTACCCAACCCGCGCCCCCTACGCCGCGGCGAAATGGGCTGTTACGGGTTTCACCGAGACCCTCGCCATGGAACTTGGCCCCGACAACGTCCGAGTGAACGGAGTCGTACCGGGCAACGTGAACGGTGACCGCATGGAGCGGGTCATTGCTGGTCACGCCGAGGTCGAGAACATGGACCCCGAAGACGTCCGCCGTCTGTACGCCGTTGGCACCTCGATGCAGTGCTACGTCGACCCTGAAGAGATCGCAGACCTCATCGTGTTCCTGTGCAGCGACTACGGCCGACACATCTCCGGCCAGATCATTGGCGTCGACGGCAACACCGAGACGCTGTGGCCACGCGGCTGAGCCGAATTTCGCCTTCGTGAAGCTCACCGACCACGAAGCTGCGTTGCTCGCAGGAGACTTGGGCAAGGCACATCAACTAGCGATGCGCCTGATGGTCGCTACGGGTGAGGCCACCGGTGCAACGTCGTTTGTCGACATCGAGTTCGCGCACATCAACTCGTGTCACTACTCGGGTCAGCTCAGCGTGGACTTCGCTGAGTTCCTGCTCGAGGCCGGTGCCGACCTTGCGGTCCCGACCCACACGAACGCAAGCCTGATCGATTGCCACCAACCCAACCTTCGCCCGGCCGAGCAGTCACCGGACGCGGTTACGGGGGCCCTTCGGCTCATGGAGATTTACGAGGAGCTCGGGTGTTCGTCGATGTGGTCTTGTGCGCCATATCAACACGACGAGGGCCGTCCGAGCTTCGGTCAGCAAATCGTCGGTTCGGAGTCCAACGCAGTCTCGTTCTTCAACTCGGCCCTGGGAGCGCGAACGAACAAGTACGGCGACATGTTGGACGTCAGCGCCGCCATCGTTGGACGCGTGCCCCTCGCTGGTCTGCACACCGATGAGGGTCGGCTCGGCACTCAGATTTTTCGTCTTGATCTCGCCGATTCGGCGTTCGACGACCCGGTCTTGCCGCACGTACTTGGAATCGTGCTGGGCCAACAAGCAGGTACTTCGGTGCCTGTCGTCGATGGGCTGCCGTCGGCCACCGAGGACGATCTCAAAGCGATTGCGGCCGCCGCTGCCACCTCGGGTGCAGTTGAGATGTTCCATGTCGTTGGCGTCACCCCAGAGGCCCCAACGCTCGCCGATGCCACCGGCGGTCGCAACGTCAAGACAACGCGGGTCGACGCGACGGTTTTGGACGGAGCGCTCAAGGCGCTGTCGGCGAAGACGTCAGGATCTCTTGATGCTGTGTGTCTTGGTACACCGCACTTTTCGATCACCGAGTTCGCCTCGCTTCGGGACGCGTTGGGTAATCGAAAGGTCGATCCGTCGGTGAACGTGCTTGTCACCACAAGCCGCGCCGTGCGGGCCGAGCTTCAGCTCAGAGGTTGGGAAGAGGAGCTCGTCAACGCCGGGGTGCAACTCGTGCTCGATACGTGCACCTACTACCCGCCACAAGCGGTCGGCGTGGCCGGAACGGTTATGACCAACTCGGCCAAGTGGGCCTACTACGCACCGGGAATGCTGGACATTGACGTGGCCTTTGGCGGTCTCATCGACTGTGTGGAGTCGGCCATCGAAGGAGAAATCGTGCTCGGGGTTGGCCGGTGACACCCGAACGAATTACCGGCCGATTGCTGCTGGCCGGTTCAGCGGAAGGTGAAGTGCTCGCCTTGAGTGAGCCGCTGAGTCTCTGGGGAGGCCTTGACCCCTCCACCGGCGTGATCATCGATCGTCAACATCCACAAGTGGGCCAGTCGGTGGCTGGAAAGATCGTTGCGATGCCAGGGTCTCGGGGGTCGTCAGGAACGCCCGGAGTGCTGGGCGAGGCTCTCCGGTGCGGCATGGGGCCCCGGGCGTTAGTGCTCACCAAGGGAGATTTCAATCTTGTCGCGGGGGCTATGGTTGCTGAGACCTTGTACGGGACCTCATGCCCGATCGTTGTTGTCGAACCCGACGTGCTCGATGCTCTCGAAACGGGATCGATGGTTTTGGTCGGCGAATAGGACGGCACGGGCAACGGCCACTAAGGTTTTTCCGCCATGCGAGTCCCCCCGTTTCACATTGCTGTCCTCGGCGTGCTTCTTCTCACCGCAGCATGTAGTTCGGCTGCGCCCGAGATCGCCGCGCCGACCTCGACAACAACGGATGCCCCAACGACGACCACCACGACAACCACCACGACAACCACCGAAGCTCTGGCCGATGTGCCAACGACCATCGAACGTGTGCCGTCGAGCGAGCTCGTCTCCGAAGGTCATGTCACGATCGGTTCAACCCAATACAACTTTGCGTTCGAATGCTGGGCCGCCGGCGCCGGCGACATCTTGGCCCTCGGGGTTGGCGAGGATCCCGAGAGCGACGAACCAACTCAGGTGATCGTCCAGGCGTTCCTCGGTCAACCGTACGTATCGGTATTGGTTGGCAATGACCGGATTCTCGAACTTGCAATCGACAAGCCAGCCGATCTCTTCGTGCAGTCCGACACCATCCGAGGTAGCGCACTGCGGTTTGTCGATGCAGAAGGCTCGGCCGGAGTTGGTGAGTCGATCGGACTCGGAAGTGTCACCGTCGACTGCGAGAGCTTCGCACCCGGTCTTCCCGAGGGCTACGACGTTTCGTAACCAACGGCCTTATGTAGCGAGAAGCGTCTGCGCGGCCTCGTCGTCGACGCCGCTTACTCTGGGCGCTTCGAGGATTGGCGGTGCGATGATCGCATCGGCGATCTCCAGCGCAGCGATGTAGCTGCCGTGTGCTCGTGCAGGTAGGCACCGCCAGGAGCGATCATCGTCGTTTCGATTTTCACACCGTTCTTGGAGGTGATCTTCTCGACCATGGAAGGCATGTCGTTGTAGTGGGTATAGCTGTTGCCAATGAAGAGCACGCGGTGCTCTGCCTCGCCTCCGCTACAACTTGCAAGAAGGAGAAACAGGGCTGCCAAAAATATCCGTCGCATACCAATTATTCGGCACTAGTACTCGCACTTTAAGGCGACGCTTAAGAATCGGCTTCAGCAGCGTCCATTGCTTTGAGGTTCTCTAACGCTTGATCGATGATGCGCGTCGAGCAGCCTGACATGTCGACCGGAGGTATGAGCTCGGTGACGACCTGGTGAGCAATCGCTCGAATCGAATCAGCCGCAGCGCCGCCACCGAGTACGGCAGGCGTTCCGGTGTCGCCACCGTCAACGACGGAACGATCGAGCGGAATCTGGCCAATGAGCGGTGCATCGATCTGCTTGGCCAGGTCTTCGCCGCCACCGGTTCCAAACACTTCGTGGGTCTTGCCGTCCTCGTCGACGAACGCGCTCATGTTCTCGATGACGCCAGCGACTCGCAGATAATTGCTACGCCCCATGTTCGCCACCCGAACCGCGACCGTTTGAGCCAACTTCGACGGAGTCGTGACGACGAGCATCTCCGCGTGGGGGAGCAGCTTGGCGAGCCCCATTTGCACGTCACCAGTTCCCGGCGGCATGTCGATCAACAAATAGTCGAGCTCGCCCCACTCGACGTCTTGGAGAAAGTGCTGCACGGCTCGATTGAGCATGAGCCCGCGCCACATTAACGCAGTGTCTTCGGAGTCGACGAGAAAGCCCATCGACACCACTTCGAGTTCGCCTGCACCCATCGAGATGGTGTGCGGCGTAATCTTGCCGGAATCAACCGACCCTTCGAGCCGACCATCGATGCCGAGCAGACGCGGAATTGAGTATCCCCAGATGTCTGCATCGAGCACCCCGACCCGGTAGCCCTGGATTGCGAGTGCTGAGGCAAGGTTTGCGGTAACCGAGGACTTGCCCACGCCCCCCTTACCGCTGGCGATCAGCACGCAGCGGGTCGTCGAGGGAACCGCGGTGTCCGGCGCGTTTTGGCTCACGTTAAAGCGAGCCACGGCCATGACGTTGGCCTTTTCTTCCTGGTCGAGCTCGGTCCAGTTGATCTTGACCTTGACGACGCCCGGAAGACTAAGGACACGAGCCTTCACGTCTTTTTGAATCTGTGAACGAAGCGGGCATCCAGATGTGGTGAGTGCGATGGTGATCTGGGCAATGCCCTCATTGGTGACCTTGGCGCTCTTGGCCATGCCCAGCTCGACGATGTTCGAGCCGAGTTCGGGGTCGATTACCCCGCCGAGCACGCCCATGAGGTCCTCGGTTGTGGGGAGTTCGCTCATATAGGGATTCTATCGGCCCATATTTCGGCTCGACTTTGCCGCTATCGCGTCCGATACACTGAAAACAAGGCATAGGACACTGTGCACAGCTCAGAACTCGAGAGGATCATCATGATTGCACTCACCGACAAGGCCACCGTCAAGGTCGCCGAACTCATTGGCGCCGAAGACGAAGAAGGTCTCGCGCTACGCGTGGCAGTTCGCCCCGGCGGCTGCTCGGGCTTCAGCTACGAGATGTTCTTCGACTCAGAGGTCGCCGACGACGACAAGATTCAGGAGTACGGCGACGTACGCCTGGTCAGCGATGCCTCCTCAGCCGAAATGCTCCAAGGCGCCACCCTCGACTACACCGAGTCGATTCAGGAAACCGGGTTCAAGATCACGAACCCGAACGCCGAGCGCACCTGCGGCTGCGGCTCCTCGTTCTCGTAAGTCAGATCAGGGCCAAGGCTTCGGCGATTTCGTCGCGGTCGAAGGCGAAGTGGCGGGCGTCGACGATTGTGCCCGACGAGTTGAGCACGAACAGCGACGGCTCGAACGCAATGTCCCACTCTTCGAGCATCGGCGCTCGGCTCGGAATCGGACTGGTGTTGTCACGCTCAAAATCCGCGTAGACCTCGGCGTGGATGACGTTGATATCGGTACGGGCTGCGGCGACTTCGATGAGCCACTCGAGGTTTGGGCCGCAGACGTCGGTCTGACAGAAAGCTGGCGTTGCTATGAGCATCGCCGTTGGCTTCCCGTTCGAGATCGCGTCGGCAAGGGTGATGTCGTGAAACGGACACGGCTCGGGGGAGCGGGTGCACACGGGGTTGACGCCGGCAGCATCATCGAAGGTTGGTGTGGTGAAGGCCGGTAGCGGCTCGCCCACCTGAAACAACGGCGTTTCGCCACGCTCAACCACGAGGAACTCAACGTCGAAGTCGCTGAACTCGGTTCTCGCAACGTAGACACCTGGCTCATCGGGGGTAAACGTGAGCGGGTAGTACGGGGTGAACTGTCCCACTCCTCGCGCAGCCACGGTTTCGGTGCTGAAGGTCTCGCCGCCGAAGAGAACCTCGATCTCTATCTGCGCAGGCACCTCGTTAGTCATGGGGAGACCGTCGGTCGCCACGAGCACGAATGGAAACCGCTGGGGACCGTGGCCGGTGACGGCAACGCTTGGAGCCCGCAACCCGTCGGGGAAACGGACGCCGAGACGGTCGGGTTTCAAGTCACCCGAACCGGTAAGGATGGTGGCGGGGTTGGCGCCACCGCACGCCGTCAGAAACATGAGGGATGCGCTCGCCGAAAGAAAGCCTCGGCGATTGAGCGAAAGTCGGGTCATCGAGGGTCACCGTATCGGTGCATTGCACTGCGTTGAAAGCCACTGGAACGATCTTGGATTGTTCTTACTCGGACCACGTCTGCGGTGTAGCAAAACTGGGTTGCGTGGGGTTTGTAGTTGATTTCCGCTGCAGAGTGCCGAAACATAGCCATGGCTCGACTTCTTCCAAAAGGTGTCGGCGGAACCAACCTTGCATTCCTTTTGCTCATTGCGCTGCTGGCGGCGGCGTGTGGAGCGAACAGCACCACCAGCTCGAATGACACGTCCAACGCGTCTGACGCCGTCGATTCAAGCCCTCCTGAAGCGGTTGCGTTCGAGGAACCCGACGTACCTCCAACAAGCGAGCCCGCTCTGACCCCGATTCGGGTGGCCGCCCGCAGCTCGCTAAGTGTCTCTCCACTTTGGATCGCCGATGCTCGCGGGTTCTTCCGAGAACAAGGAATACAAATCGAGTACGTACCGGTGACCAGCGAAAGTGGCGTCTCCACGGCTATCGGCGTCCAGACGGCAACCATTGGTTTGGTGTCGGCCGACGTTGCGTTGCAAGCAAACAACCAGCGCATCCGTTCGCTTGCGTACCTCGATGCCACCGACGCTGTGTCAACAGATGCCAGGGGAAGTATGTCGCTCATCGCTTCGACCGAGGCCGGTATTGTTGCAGGCTGCGATCTCGAGGCGAAGACTGTCGCGGTTGACTCCCGGGGCTCGGTTTCGGCCATTGCCGTCCGCGAGATGGTGCTTCGTGATGGATGTAATCCACTTCTCGTCAACTTCACCACACTCGACGCAAACGAGATTGCTGTCCAACTCCGCAGCGGGGAGGTCGACGCAGCAGCAACCTTTGACCCCGTGACATCAGAACTCCTCCGATCGTCGAACGACTTAGTGGCAAACCTCGATCTTGAGCTGTGCCCTGGCTTTGGGCGATGCCCGCTCTGGGTCGCCGTTGCCAGAATCGATTGGGTTGAAGAAAACCCGAAACTCAGCAAACGATTTACTGATGCGATGAACGATGCAATGACCTGGATCTGGGCGAACGAGGTTGAATATCGGGCCGAGCTCGTTCGCTGCTGCGCAGTCAACGCAGACGATGCATCAGAGGTGCTTGTGCCGAACTTCGCGGGTGACCGCCGCGACCTTGGCTCGGATATGTCACGTCTTCGGAAGGTTTTCGAGACGCAGCGAGAGGCGCTTAGCATCCTGCGAAGCCAGGAGAACGAAACCGACGACGGTTCAGCTGTCGTCGACTCGGAAGACTCAGAACAATCTTCCGACCCGACGAGTGCCGAAGAGTCCGAGTCGCTCGAAGAAGAAGTGGACGGTTAGTCGACCACCGCGATTGCTTCGATCTCGACCAACCCGCCGAGTGGCAACGCTTCGACCGCGAACGCGGCGCGAGCGGGACGCACATCACCGAGCGATTCGGTGTAGGCAGTGTTCATCTCGGCATAGTCGTCGATGTTGTCGAGTAGCACCGTGGTTTTCACGATGTTGCTGAGCGAGGCGCCCTCTTCAGCAAGCAGGGTGGCGAGGTTGGCGACCGCTTGACGAACCTGGGCATCGAGGCCCTCGACAAGCGCACCATCTTTCAAACCGAGCTGACCGGACACGTAGAGCGTGTTCCCGGCGCGGACGAGGGGTGTGTAAGGACCGACTGGCTTCGACATGTGGCAGAGCGTAGCCGCTACGCTCATGTCCATGGTTGGAGGAATTCTCATCGTCGTCTTGCTGCTCGTCGTCTTCCCGGTGGGGATCATGATGAGCGGTGCCATCTTCGCGGCGCTCTTGGGGTCGACAACCAAGAGCTCGGTCGACGCCGAGCACGCCGGCAGCGAAGCGCTGACCCTCAGCGAAACCAACTTCTACGAGTAAGCTGTACCGTCCTTACGGGATCAGGACGAGCTTGCCTGGGTAGGTCTTGTCTAGGAAATCCTGTTGCGCCTTGGCGATGTCGGTGAGCGGGTACGTGTTGGAGACCATCGGACGAATTTCGCCGGCCTCGATGTAGCGAACCAAGTTCTCGAACACTTCGCGAGGCTGGTAGGTGCAGCCCATCAACATGAGGTCCTTCAGGTACAGGGTCCGAACGTCGAGCTCCACAAGCGGCCCGGCAATCGCGCCAGCACAGACGTACCGTCCCTGCTTGACGAGAACCTCGAGCAGCGCTGGCCAGCTGGGGCCAGCGACGACGTCGACCACAACATCGAACGACTCCTTGCCGAGCTCGGCAATGAGATCGGCGTTGCGGTCGAGGAGTTGCTCGGAGCCGAGGCCGTCGAGCTGGGGCCACTTGGCCTTCGAGGCAACTGCGGTCACGTGTGCGCCGCGGCGGGCAGCGAGCTGAATCGCCGCAGAACCGACACCGCCGGACGCTCCGGTTATGAGCACACGCTCGCCCTTGTTGAGCTGCACTCGGTGCAGCATGCCCTCCGCTGTTGAGTAGGCGCACGGAAACGAGGCAAGCTCGACATCGGTGAGCGTGGAGGTGATCGCAAACGCCTCGGTGCTGTCGACGCGAACGAACTGCGCGAAGCCGCCGTCGAGTTCAGAACCCATGGTTACGCAGGCTGTGGCGTCGGTACATCCTGCGGTTTGCATCGTCCGGGTCATGACCCGTTCACCAATTCGGCTCGGGTCGATATCGCTGCCGACAGCAACGATCGTGCCCGCAGCATCGGCACCCTGAATGCGGGGGAAGCTGAGCGCTTCGCCAGCCCAGCCGCCGTCGTCAGTGACCGCGTCGTCGTAACCATCGCTGCCGCCATCGTTCGTTGCAGTGGTAACCGACTTTGAGTACCAGCCGATGCGTGTGTTGACGTCGGTGTTGTTGACACCGGCGGCGCCAACGCTGATCAATACGTCGCCGGGCCCGACGCTAGGCACCGGCACATCGGTCCGGTATTCGAGCATGTCGAACCCACCATGTCCCATCAGGTACACAGCTGACATCGTCGAAGGAAGCTCACTCATCGCAACAGTCTGGCCCATCCCAAACTGACATCCAGGGTCAGACCCCAGATGTCAGCCAAGCGCTAGTTGCCAGCTTCGGTGGTGGTTGTTCGCGGTGGTTCGGTGGTGGTGGTCGGGACGTTGAGGGTCGTTGTGGGTGCAACATCGACAACCGGTGGCGGATCGAGCTTGGTGAAGTAGTGCGGATCACCGTCGCCGTTGGCCGGGGTGATGCTGAAACCAGATCCATCGGATAGCACGTCGACGGTTACTGCTTCGTTGAACAGGCTGGCGAACTGGCCGGGGATGCCGCTTTCGGCGCATCCTTCGTCATCCCACCCAAGGTGGTCCCCACCGCGAATCTCAGGTAACTGCCTTGGGAGCCGGCGGAACTGGTTCTCGCCAACTTGGGAGAGCCACGCCATTTGTCCGCCGCACAAGCGGTACTCAGGGCGCCCTTCGGCCGTGTCCAAGTTGACGTTGGCAAAGGAGAAACAGGAAGCGCCGCATAAGAGTTCTACGTCCACCATCGACAGAAGGTTCCCGAAACCTGAACACGTATCGGATCAGCCCTGGCGGGCTTCCCCGAACTCGAGTTTGTTGCTGACGCCCCAAACGTCGCCTTCAGAAAGCGATGTAGGGGAGGGAGCGGAGCGGACGACCATGTTGGCGTCCGCGGATCTCGGCGGAAGTCCGAGCGAAACTCAGCGCCAGTCGGCGGTGCCGAGGCGGTAGCCGACGGAGCGGACGGTTGAGATGAGGTTGGCGTGTTCTTCGCCGAGCTTTGAGCGAAGTCGTCGAATGTGTACGTCGACAGTTCGCGCACCGCCGTAGTAGTCGTATCCCCACACTTCGCTGAGGAGCACTTCACGACTAAAGACCTTGCCCGGTTCGGCGGTGAGGAACCGCAGCAGCTCGTACTCCATATAGGTGAGGTCGAGCGCCCGACCGTCGACCATTGCTTGATACGTCTCGACGTTGAGGCTGAGGGGGCCGAACGAGATGATTGAGCTGTTGGGGTCATCAACATGTCGTTGGACCATGTGCTCGAGACGGGCCTCGAGCTCGCTCGGATGAAACGGCGTGAGGCAGAAGTCGTCGAAATGGTCGGTGTTGTCGGCAAGTTCGGGAAGCGAGTCGGCCGAGACAAGCATGAGCGTTGCTGCGGCGGCATCGTCGCGCGACCGCATCCACTTCGCGATTCGGAAAGCTTCGTCCGGGTTGCCGTCGACCGTGATGATCGCGCCCGACCATCCGGTGAGCGGTTCGAGCGCTTCGGCCGAGGACGGGTCGGACACGGCCTTCCATTCGAAGCCGAGGATGTCGAGCACTTTGGTCAGGCTCGTTCCCATTGGGGTGGGATATAGAAGGACTGTTGGCGTTGTCACTCTTGGTCACCACTGCCTGAGATAGCGGTTGAGTTCGAATGGCGTGACCTGGCGGGAGTACTCAGCCCATTCAGCTCGGCGATTGCGCAGGAACCATTCGAAGATGTGCTCGCCGAGCGCCTCACGAACCAGCTCGGAACCTTCCATCTCAACGAGCGCCTCATCGAGGGACCTCGGCAGGCCTTGCACCCCAGCGCTTGCTGCCTCGTTGCGGTCGAACAGGTTGGCCTTGGTTTCAGCTTGGAGGTCGTAGCCCTCTTCGATGCCCTTCATCCCCGCAGCCAGGATCAGCGAGAACGCAAGGTACGGGTTGCACGCGGGGTCGGGGGACCGGTACTCGATCCGGGTTGCATCCGGCTTGCCGGGCTTCGTCACCGGAACACGAACGAGGGTGCTTTGGTTGTTTCGTGCCCACGACACATATCGGGGCGCCTCGAGGCCATCGTTGAGACGTTTGTAGGAGTTGAGAAGCTGGTTGGTGACCGCGGTGATCTCGCGTGCATGACGCAGGGTGCCAGCGATGAACTGTTGGGCGATCGTGCTGAGGCCATATTCGTGGTCGCCGTCATAGAAGGCGTTCTTTCCGTCACGCCACAACGACATGTGCGTGTGCATGCCCGAGCCCTGAACGTTGTCGAGAGGCTTTGGCATGAACGTTGCATGGACGCCGCGCTCCTGAGCGATCTTCTTGACGACGAGCCGGAACGTCATGATCGAGTCGGCCATCGCGAGTGCCTCGGTGTATTGAAGGTCGATCTCGTGCTGACTAGGTGCGTCCTCGTGGAAGCTGTACTCGACAGGAATCGAAAGCGCCTCGAGCATGTGAAGCGTGGTCTTACGAAGGTCGCTGGCAACGTCGGCGGTGGTGAGATCGAAGTACGACGCAGTGTCGACGGGAACGACGTTGGTTGGGTCGTCACTCTCGAAGTAGAAGAACTCGATCTCGGGTGCCACGAAAAAGGTAAAGCCAGCGTCGAGCGCCTTGGTGAGATTGCGTTGGAGTACCTGGCGCGGGTCGCCGGCAAATGGCGAGCCGTCGAGCCGTTCGATATTGCAGAACATCAGTCCGCTCGGTTCGTCATCGCGTGCCCATGGGAGCAGTTCAAATGTTCGGGCGTCAGGGCGAGCAAGCACATCGCTTTCTTGCACCCGACTAAAGCCATCGATCGAGGATCCGTCGAACTGCAGACCTTCGTCGAACACCTTCTCCAGTTCTGCTGGTGAGATCGCCACCGACTTGTGCTGCCCGAGTACGTCGGTGAACCACAGACGAACCAGTCGCACCCCTCGCTCTTCGACGGTACGAAGCACGTATTTTTCTTGTGGTTCCATGCGGAGCCTCCTCTCCCCATGGTGGCGTGCGCGCGCAAAATCGGCCACTTCGTCAGGTGTGCCATGCGCAGCGTTTCACACGGCGTTAACAGTGCCGGTGGGCGCGCGAGTGGATCTCCCGGCTACCGTCACCTTGTCTATTGGAACAGCAATGTCTGTTCGAACATGAGACAACTGCCCCTCAGGGGTGCACTCAACCCGCAACCAAGGAGTACCTCGGATGGTTTACCGAGCTGAATACATCTGGATCGACGGCACTGAGCCGACGAAGGAAGTTCGTTCTAAGACCAAGATTTTGCAAGATGGCGAAGAGCCAGGGATCTGGGGTTACGACGGTTCGAGCACCAACCAGGCCCCAGGCGATAAGAGCGATATCGTTCTCAAGCCTGTCTCAACCTTCCCGGACCCCATCCGCGGTGGAGACAACATCCTTGTTATGTGCGAGTCGATGTTCGTCGACATGACACCGATTCCGACCAACACTCGCTCGCTCGCTCGAGCGGCCGAAGACAACTACGGCGACCAGGAGCCATGGTTCGGCCTCGAGCAGGAATACACCCTTCTCGACCCAGAGACCAAGTGGCCATACGGGTTCCCGCCTGCGGGCTACCCCGGTCCACAGGGTCCCTACTACTGCGGTGTTGGCGCACTCCGAATTGCTGGTCGTGACCTCGTCGAGCTTCATACCGACTGGTGCATCGCTGCTGGGCTCAAGATCTCCGGCACCAACGCCGAGGTCATGCCCGGCCAGTGGGAGTTCCAGATCGGCCCAGCCGGAACCGTGGAAGTGGGCGACCACCTTTGGATTGCCCGCTACTTGTTGTATCGGGCTGGCGAAGAGTTCAACATCGAAGTATCTATCGCAGCCAAGCCCATGAAGGGCGACTGGAACGGTGCAGGCATGCACACGAACTTCTCGACCAAGGCCATGCGGGAGGGCTACGACCCGATCATCGCGGCATGTGAGGCAATGGGCGCCGACGGCGTTCCAGAGAAGCACCTTGCGGGCTACGGCATCGGCATCGAAGAGCGGCTTACCGGAGCGCACGAGACTCAGCGCTTCGATCAGTTCAGCTACGGCGTGTCCGATCGTGGTGCATCCATCCGTATTCCGTGGCAGGTCGAGCAAGATCAAAAGGGCTACATCGAGGATCGTCGCCCGAACGCGAATGCCGACCCCTATGTTGTTGCGGCGTTGCTGACCGACACGATCGGTTCGGCTCTCGCCTAACGACGCTTGTCCAACGGCTTTGTGTTGGCCTAGTACTAGTAGTGGTTAATGAGGGAGCTCGCCTTTTGGCGAGCTCCCTCGCTCGTTTTCCAAGAAGTGCGCCCTTTGGGACGAGTTGCCGCTACCGGAGCGTCGATGTTGCTACCCAAGATCGGGCAATTCGGCATAGTCAGGATTTCCATAATTCTGCCGATGAAAAGTACTAGTGAGTGGTATTCGAAATGAAGCGAAACCGGCGGAGGACGAGTTTGGCGCGTCAACTCGTCCGCGCGGTCGCGCACCGGTGCGCTTGGTTGATCGGTTCAGACGTTCGATTTCATTGCTCGTAATCCTGGGTGTTCTCTCGGCGTTCCTGGCGTCGAGCGCCCATGGCCTGACCAGCGGCGTAGTCAACTCGACTGGAGCATTTGGGGACGCCAATCCCGGAGACGGGGTGTGCAGCACCGGCGGCGTAAACAGTGAGGGTGCAGACGAATGCACCTTGCTGGCAGCAATTGAAGAAGGCAACGCCGATCCGGCGCTGACGAACATCGGCTTTGACATACCCGTCTCCGACCCGAACTATCAGCAGGGGGTCTGGTTAATTCGACCACCATCGGTCTTCCCCGAGATCGAGTATCCAATGATCCTCGATGGCTCGACCCAACCGACCTATGCCGGCGATCCAGTGATCGAAATTGGCGGCCAGAACCTTCCGCCAGGAAGCCAAGGACTCGTCGCTCTCGATCGGCTGGAGTTCCGAGCTCTTGCCATTGGAGGCTTTGGAGATACCGCGCTGGCGCTGCGCGCAAACGATTCAATCGTTGCCGATTCGCTCTTCGGAACCTCGCCCGTCTCTAACACCAGCTTGCCAAACAACATCTCGCTCGACGCAACCTCGGTCAGCAACATTGAGATCACGAATAACACGTTCGAGAACGCGTCTGATGCAGCCGTGCAACTTACGACTGTTCAGGACAGCACGATCACCAACAACACGTTTAACGACAATGACCAAGGCGTGCGTGCGGTCAGCGGTGTCAACCTGACCATCGGTGGCAGCGTTCCCGGCGAAGGCAATGCGTTTGTCGACGGAGCAGTCGGAGTTGTTCTTCTCGATACTCTGACCCCCAACACCGTCGAGCTCTTGGGAAACACGTTCTCGGGGCAGAGCATCGCTGGAATCGACTTAGGGAACGACGGACCGACTCCGAACGATCCTGGTGACCTCGATGGGGGAAGCAACAGCGGCCTGAACAAGCCGTTCATACGCAGCGCAGTCGACAATGGCACGACGACCTTTGTTGAGGTCGAGTTCGACCAAGAACTAGCCGGGGCATATCTCATCGAGGTTTTCCAAAGTGACACCAGCCCAGGTGCAGTGCCCGAGGCTGAGGTGTTCGTCGACAGCGTGTCCACTACGTTCCAACAGTTTCCGGCTGTGCGCACAATTCCTGTGCCTTCCGCACCCGGTGCGTATACGGCCACGGTCACTCGAAACTCATCGCTGATTCAGAACTTCACCTCGGAGCTATCGAACTCGGTTGAACCCGTACCGGGTAACCCTCCCGTTATTGACATGCCACCCGCATTCTCTGGTTCTGAGTTGGCACCTTTTTCTGCCCAGATGACAGCGGTTGACCTCGACGGCGATGTGCTGACTTGGTCGGCGACCGGGCTGCCAAGCGGTCTGAGTATTGACCCGTCCACGGGCGAGATCACGGGTACTCCGGCCTTAGGAACTGCCGGCTCGCATACGCCGACGGTTGTTGTCTTCGATGGCACATCCTCCGACCGTGAGGAAATAGTCATCGACATCGCCGAGCTGGTAAACGAGCCGCCGGTCGTTGTTAACCCGGGAGATCAAATCGACACCGAAGGTCTGCCCGTCAACCTGGCTATCCAGGGGACTGATGCTGATGGGCACACGCTTGTATGGTCCGCAACTGGATTGCCCAGCGGAGTTTCGATCGATCCAGCCACCGGCGTAATTAGCGGCACGTTGTCGTTCATCCAAGCTGGTCTGTTCAACGTGACCGTCGAGGCGTTTGATGGGTACGAGACTGGCTCGACATCGTTTGAGTGGGTTATCAACAGGAACCAGCCCCCGGTACTCGACCCCATCCCTGATCGGGTCAGCAACGAGGGTGACGTAATCAACTTCACCGCAACTGCGTCTGACCCTGATGGCCATGCGGTGTTCATTGCGGTATTCGATCCTCTGCCGGACGGCATTACGGCTCCAGCGGGAACCGGGGAGATCCAAGGCACCCTTTCAGCGACCTCGGCAGGCGTTTATTCGATTTTTGTCAGGGCAGTCGATGGTGATTTCGCCGATGCCCTCTTTTTTACGTGGACTGTCCTTGAGACGAATGAGCCGCCAGTCGTCGACCCAGTGGTCGACCAGACCACGGCTGAGGGAGACGTCATCTCGCTCCCGATGACAGGGTCCGACGTTGACGGCGACGTGCTGTCATGGTCGGCGACCGGCTTGCCAGCGGGGCTGTCGATAGACGCGACGACCGGAGTGATCAGTGGCACCGTCTCGTTCGATTCTGCAGGTTCCCACACCGTCACGGTCACGGCCACCGACGGAAGTGCTACTGATTCGACCCAGTTCGACTGGACGGTCACGAATGTAAATCGGCCGCCGACGGTTCAGAACCCAGGCCTCTTGTCCGCAGCGGAGAACTCGGGGTTTTCCTTCAGCGTGGTCGGAGCTGATCCCGACGACGACGCAGTGACATGGTCAGCAACTGGCCTCCCAGCCGGACTCACAATCGACTCCGCTACTGGTGTGATTAGCGGTACGCCAACCTTCACCAGCGCAGGCCAATACGCCGCGACGGTCACGGTTCAGGACCCGTTCGGCGAACAGGCTGTCACCGTATTTACAATCGACGTCGCTGACGTCAACCGTGCACCGCAACTTGACCCGCTCATAGACCAGACGAATACATCTGGCGACGCGGTTTCGATCCAGCTCACTGCCCAAGACCCCGACGCCGATGCCCTGTCATGGATAGCGGTTGGTTTGCCGCCCGGAGTTACCCTCGACCCGGTTTCTGGCGTGATATCGGGAACGATTCCGTCGGCGACGTCGGGAGTGTTCAACCCAACGGTGCACGTGTCTGACGGTTCGCTGTTGGACTCTGATGATTTCTCGTGGAGCATCACGCCACCCCCAAATGTTGCGCCATCGATAGCTCCTGTTGCCCCGACTGTTGGGACCGAGGGCGTTGCGTTCTCTCTGTCCCTTGTCGGCACCGACCCAAATGGGGATGCTCTCACGTGGTCGGCGACCGGTCTTCCCGCCGGGCTCACCATCGACCCTGCGTCGGGCGAGATCTCTGGAACTCCGCTATTCACCAGCGCAGGTGCGTACGCGGTCGTAGTCACCGTCTCTGATGGGGACTTGTCGTCAACAACGGCAATTGACATCGATATCAACAACGTCAACCGTCCACCTATTCTCGGGGCATTGCCAGCGCAGTTCACAACCGCCGGCGACACGGTCTCCGTCTCGCCGGTTGCAGTAGACCCAGATGGGGAACCGCTGACGTGGTCAGCTACGGGTCTGCCCGCTGGCCTCACGATCGATCCGACAACTGGCGTCATAAGTGGATCACCCACCTCTTCGGGACTGGTTACCGTGCAGGTCACCGACCCCCTAGGTGCAACGGATTCGAGAACGTTCGGATGGTCCGTGATCCCGATTCCGACCACAACCACTACAACAACCACTACGACCACGACGGTTGCGCCTACGACAACCACGACGACGGTTGCGCCTACGACAACTACGACCACGACGGTTGCGCCTACGACAACTACGACCACGACGGTTGCGCCTACGACAACTACGACCACGACGGTTGCGCCTACGACAACCACGACCACGACGGTTGCGCCTACCACCACAACTACGACCACAACTACGACCACCCTGCCGGTAGCTCCGAGGGTTCAGGCGCCGTCGTCGACGACAACCACGACGACGGCTGCTCCCACGACAACGACCACGACGGTTGCGCCCACGACAACGACGACGGTTGCTCCCACGACAACGACGCCGCCCACCACGACCGTTTCCGAGGCCAGCCCTCCAACCTCTACACCAACCTCCGCGCCTCCAAGTTTGGCCTTTGTCGAAATTCAAGCTCTCCCTGACAGGCTTGGCGCATCAGAGGACATGGTGCTGTTCAATCCGCTCGAGAATGACACCTTTGGCGGAGCTGCGATGATCATCGCAGTCTCGCAACCCGAGGTAGGTTCGGTGGTTATTGAAGACAACATGCTTCGAGTCAGCGTGCCGCCAAGCTTCGCTGGTGATCTCTCGTTTACCTACACGATCACCGATGAATCTGGTGCGGAGGCAACGGCGACTGTCGAGGTGCTTAGCGCGAACGTTCTGTCGCCGGCGAACGACCGCGTTGACGCAGAGGACGGGCTTGGCGTGGACACCTTTGGTGAGCTTGCCGATCGGTTCTCAACGCTGTTCGGTGGCTTGTTGCGGGTGCGGTTGACATCGGTTCAACTGTCGTCGCTTGCGCTCGCCCCCCTGGTCTTCGCCCTTTTCCGGTGGAGGTTTGCACGTAGAGAGATCCTCGTTTCGGTAACGAATACCCCTCGCAACAGGACTGTTGACAGCGACTGGAACCAAGGCTTGTTCAAGCTCCGCCATGATGCGGTCGTTTGGACTTTCGGCAAAACCCGAAAACTGTCGAACGGCAAGGTCGCGACCCTGGTCGAGCTTCCGAACGGCGAACGCTCATGGATCGACAGCGATCTCATCGTCGATACCGGGTTCTGACCCAGACTTCACGTCCGTTTGGGGCGATCAGCGACCCACGACATAAAGCGGTCACGATCCCACGAGTTCACGACAAGGTCCTTGGGTGCCCAGCCGCGTTGTGCAGTTCGCACGCCATAATCCATGCGACCGAGCTCGGAGGTGTGATGACTATCGGTGTTGATCACCAGCTTCACCTCTCGGTCGACAGCCCGACGAACTACATCTGAAGCAGCATCGAGTCGCTGAAGCGCACCGTTGACCTCGAGGGCGACATCGAAGTGCAGCAACGCATCAAGCACCGCGTCGACATCGAACTCGATGCCCGGGCGGCGGCCGATGTAGCGGCCGCTGAGGTGCCCGATCGAGTTCACGGTCGGGTCGGATATGGCTGCGATCAACCGGTCGGTCTGCAGGTTGGGCTTCTGGTCATAGTGGCTGTGCACTGACGCAACCGTGTAGTCGAACAGGGCTCGGAAGTCATCGTCGTAGTCGAGCCCACCTTTGCCGTCGATATTGAGCTCGCATCCCCACATGAGGAGCATGTCGGGATATTCCTCCTGTACTCGGGCAATGTGATCTCGATGCTCGAGCATCTCCTCGGCGGTAGAGCCGTTGATGGCGAGGTCGACGCCGTGGTCGGTGATGGCGAGAAAGTCGTAGCCGGTTTCGGCAGCGACCTTCACCATGTCCTCGACCGACGAACGCCCATCGCCAGAACGGGCGGTGTGATAGTGGAGATCGGCATGGATGTGTTCACGCTGGATCAGCTCGGGCAGGCCTTCGAGCTCTTCCTCGTCGTTCTTTGACTTGGCCTTGGGTGCCTTTTTGGCGGGGGTCTTTTTCTTGGCCTTTGTTGTCGGGCCAGTCACTGCGGCGGCCTCAACCTCGCCTTGGCCTTCGCGAAGCGGTGGTTCGACGTAGGCCATGTCGAGGGCGGCGTAGATCTCGGCTTCAGTCTTGCTTGCCACGACCGGGCGATCGTCCCCCTCGAGCGATTCGTCGCTTGTGTCGATCAGGCCGTACTCGTTGAGCAGCATGTTCCGATCGAGTGCTCGTTGGCGAAGCGCAATGTTGTGGGCCTTCGATCCGGTGAAGTACATGACAGCGGCCCCGAACTGGTCGGGCTCGACGACACGCACGTCGATCTGCAGGCCTTCCCGAGTGAGGAAGGATGTCTTGGTCTCGCCGTTGACCACGACGTCAGCACATTCGCTGTGGTCGACCGAGGCCTTCATAACCGCGGCTGGTTTCTTCGACGCCACCGTGATGTCGATGTCTCCAATCGTCTCGGACATCCGACGGAGGCTGCCGCAGTACTCAACGGCGACCACTCCCGGGATCGCTTCGAAATCAGCCACCAACCGTTCGGCCAGCGGCATCGCATCGGCGATTGGGGTGCGGCGGTCTTTGCCGGTGAGCCCCAGGCGATCGATTGCCTTGGCGATCTTCGCCTCGCTGGTCTCTCCCATGCCGGGCAGGTCGCGGAGTTTCTCGTCGGCGATTGCTTGGCGAAGCTGTTCGACGTTCTCGATACCAAGCTCCTTGCGGATGAGCTTCAACTTCTTTGGACCAACGCCAGGGATGCGGCTGAGATCAACAAATTCGGGCGGGTACTTCGCTCGCAGCTTCTCGACTTTCTCGACCGAACCGCCGTCGACAAGCTCTCGGATCTTGCTAGCCGTGGCCTTTCCGACGCCCTTGATCTTGGTGAGCTCGGTAACGGTGAGGCCAGTGATGTCTTCACCGTGCGCTTCGAGCCCGAGCTTCGCGTTCTCATAGGCGCGAACCTTGAACGACTGCGGACTCTCCTCCTCGAGGGTGGTGAGGGTGATGAGCTCGGACAGCATTGCGAAGACGTCACGATTTGTTGCCATGGATCGCAGCGTAGGTTCGATCGGAGGTAGCTGGCTAGCGCTCGATGGTCGAGAGTTTTCGGCGATGGGTCAGTGACGGTCCGACGCGTAGCCGCGTGGGATGTGTGGCACTGCGGTGATGGCTCGGGTGGCGTGTCCGATAAGGAGGATCTTCCCGAGTACGGCGAAGGGGAGGGGTCCGCGAGATGTTGCCTCAACGACGATGACGAACACTTTCGCGGCGATAGTGGCGAACAGATGGATCATGGCTGGCCAACGATCGGCTCGTCCTGTTTCCACCGGACGCTGATGAAAATCGCGAGGGCTGAGCCGACGATCTGAACCGTACCGAAGACGAGATCGTCAGGATCCTTAGGCCAGCTCGCCAAGACGCCCGAAATCATCATGATCGCGCCGACGATGTTCACGACTCGGTTGACTCGTCGCGGGAGAACGCGCGCCAAGACGACAATGGCACATAGGAAGGCAAGGGTGAAGCCCGATCCGAGCAAGATCTCGTCAGTGACTTCGTTGCCGTAAACCGTGCCCTCGTGTGCGAGTTCATCGACGAACCCTGGACGAAGTGTCTCGTGAAGACCGCGGAACGCATCAGCGAAGAGCACCGCGATCCACAAGGTGGACAGCAGGGTCGGCGTGTCGATCGACTGACCAGCGGCCCACTTGGGTAAGCCGGCTGGTCGGTCAGACCGAGTAGATCGGATGGATGGCGGGTTTTCGTGCACTGTACGATAATTCATGAAGGTGACTGTAGTACGCTGTACGGAAAAGTCAACCGTGTCCCGTGGCACGCGGAGGAACCCAAGTGGGAAGACCGAAGAAGGTTCGAGAAGGAGAGGCGGTTCTCACGTTCGCGAACATCGCCGAGACCGCCACAAAAATGGCCGACACTGACGGCATCGAGAAGCTGAGCATGCGTCGGCTTGCGAATGAACTTGATTGTGGTGTGATGTCGCTCTACCACTACATCTCCGACAAGGAGGCGCTCGTCGAGGCGCTCGTCGATCAGGTAGCCAAGGAAGTGGATGCACCCAATGGCGAGCACGGGTGGCGAGCAACCGCACAACAGATCTCCGAGTCGACCCTTGAGGCGCAGCTCCGGCATCCTTGGGCTGTTCCGATCTGGTCGACGACGTGGCCCGGCCCGCATCGACTTCGACTGATGGAGTATCTCCTCGAGGCGCTTGCGAGCAGCGGGCTACCTTCCGAGATCGCTGACCTTGGCTTCCATGCGCTCACCAACCACATTCAGGGGTTCGCCCAACAGAAGGTTGCGTTCAAACAGCTCGATTCACGAGCGGAGGAAACGGGAGTTCGCGTTCAGGCGATGCTCTCCGACGAAACGATTCCTCACGTTCACGAACACATCCACTTTCATCAAGCTGGAAAGGAAACACCCGACGAGTTTCGATTCACGCTCGATCTAATTCTCGACGGCCTTGAGAAACACATCACCGGCTGACTACGAACGTTGCGATCGGTCGAGCTCGTGGTGTTGGCGGTAGAGGTAGAACGGAATCGTCGGACGGACGTGATGAGCCTGGTGGTAGTTCTGCCAGAGATAAACGTAGGTGAGTAGCAGGTTCGCCTTGCCCGGAGCCTCGACGATGCGCGTGCCTTCGCGTGCATCGCTACTTTCGTGGGGATGATGGGGGAGCCAATCGAACGTCAGGCCGAGGATCGTGGCAGCCAACAGTCCAGGCAAGACCTGGACCGCAAACGCCAAAGGCCACGAGATGAACACACCTGTCAGAACGATGGGCAAGATGGTGACCGCGTTCTGCCACGCTGCTCGGCGAAGTCGTACCGCCGACGTTGATGACTTTCGAGCAAGCCGAATGCCGTGCACGTAGTGAACGACGAACAACGTCGCGCAGCGAGCGAGCACCGACAACGGATTCGAACCAGCGACCCAGTGGTCGGTGTCCTTCGCTGCGTTGTTCAGATGTGCGTGATGACCAAGGTGGGTCAGCTTGTGGAGCTCAACATTGTGAAAGAGCGGCAGCGCACCAAACATGCCGACGACGGTGTTGACCCACGGTCGTTCCCGGTCGATGTTGCGGTGAACCGATTCGTGTAGCGGTGTGTAGGCCACGTACGCCCAAAGGGTGTTGCAGGCGGTAGCGATCCACCATGGAACTGCCCCGGTGAGGCCGACGACGGTCGTCTCGATGTACACGGCCAGGTTCACCGCAGCTAGAGCAATGGTTGGGTAGGCCACCTTTGGGGCGACAACGTTGGGCAGCTGTCCATCGGTCATGTCGATCACGAGCGTACCGACCGGCCCGAAGTCCCACGCCCTGCCGGTTTAGGGTTGGTCTATGTCCACCGAGCCGGCCGTCGCACCTGCGCCTCGGCTTTCGCTGGCCGACTTCGCGACGATGGCGATCACGTTCTTCTCGCTCGGTGTGACCTTGCAGGTTGTGCTGATCGACAACGGAACGTCGGCGATGCGAGCGTTCGTGGCGTCGTCGGTGATCTTCTCGGCAACATCGCAGTTCGCCTACCTCGCCGTGATCGATGCAGGAGGAGGGGAGTGGGCGGCGATTCTTGCGGGGGTCATCGTGGCGACCCGGTTTGGCATCCTTGCGGTCAGCCTGACGCCCCGCCTACCCGATGGCACGCTTCGGCGAGTCGCCGCGTCGCTCAATGCATTCGACCCGAACGTGGCGATTGCGGTGCAGCAACCGACGGCCGACGGTGTCGAGCGCGAGTTCTGGCGAACGACCGCCGGAATGTACCTCGGCTGGTTCATCGGCATTGGGGTTGGAACGTTCCTCGGTGATGTCCTGGGAGATACCCAACGGCTGGGTCTCGACGCCGTCTTCCCAGCGGCCTTGCTCGCAATCATTGGCAACTTGCTCCGCACCGCAGATGGACGCGTTGCCGGTATTGCCGGTGGCTTGTTGTGTTTGGTGCTGTTGCCGTTCGCGCCTGCCGGGTTGCCGATCATCTTGAGCTTGGGCGGCGTCGCTATCGCGATTCTCCTGTCGAAGGAGCCGGAATCATGAGCGTGCTCGCCATCGTCGCGCTCACCGTTGGGGTGTGGGGTCAGCGTTTGGCTGGTGGTTTCCTCGTGGGTCCGTTGCTCGAACGTCGCCCGACGCTTGCCCGCGCTGCAGGTCTGATTCCGGCAGCGGTCGTGATGGCAGTGATCGTGCAGCTAACAGTCGCAAACGGCAAGTCGCTGGTGTTCGACGAGCGCCTGGCTGGAGTTGCCGTTGCAGGGTTGCTCGTGTGGCGTCGGGCCCCATTCATCGTCGTGGTCCTCAGTGCGGCGGTCACAACCGCCCTTCTTCGAGCGCTCTGAGGCTCGACTCTGCTCCGATGCAGGCGTGTTCTGCCCGCGTAGTAGCGACAACCTTGAACTGACATCAGTGAGCGACCGACATTGTCGCTATGACACGGGCGAATCGTGCGCTTCGCGCCCACATTTGCTGCCCGAGGTTTCCCCGATGCTGTCTTGATTGACGTTCGACAGACATTGACGGCGTTGATTCGCACGGTTGGCCTGTCACAGGGCGTGAGAAGACGAATCGTGGGCGCGCAATAGCCAGCCACCTTGACCCTCGGGCAGATTCTTGGATGTTGTTTGGGTGCCGGGTTACTGGAGGAGTGGCGTGTTGAGTTGCTGCCAGATTGGTGGGGTGAGTTGTTCGAGGAACTCGCGGTACTCGGCGACGCGTTTGCGAATGCGCCACAGGGTTCCCCGGGGGACAACACCACGGATATAGATGCCGCGGCCGAGGCGGATGATTCGGCCTCGGCGTACTTCCCAACGCAAGGCGTCGGAGATGATCTTTGATGCTCGACCGTCGAAGATGACACCGGCGGCTTCACATGCTTCGATGAGCTCGGGGATGCTCATCGGGGTGTGGGTTTCGTACATGATTTGGACCAACACATACCGAAGCGGCCGTCCCCGCAACGCACCCGCTGTTCCGTCCGCATGCACTTCCCACATCTCCATAGCCAGAGATTAGCTACGGGGTCTGACATCTAATTTGGGGTTGGGTTCGCGAGAGGGTTTGCTGGGTGTCGGACCTTGGTCTTCATGCCAGCGGCGCACGCAGAATCGGAGAGTATGTGAATATGGAGAGTAATGAGCTCGATGTCCTCACCTCCTGAGCCTGGGCTCATTCTCGCCGAGTGTGAAGCGCTCCTCGCCGAGCTTCGGGTCGAATTCGAGAGAGACCCAGCAGGGGAGTATCGGCGTCTTGCCATGCTCGCTCTTGAGCGAGAACAGTTGGTGTCGTACGCCTACCGCGAAGACATTCTCGGCCAGCGGCTCGAACATCTCGTTGCACCGATCGAGGTCATCGAGATCCTCCGTCATGCGTTCACACAGGTGTGGCGTGATGAGGAGGCTCACACCGTTCTCATTCGAGGAACGCTGGTACGCGATGTCGACAACCCTGTCGGTCTTGCTCGCACCACCATCGAGCAGACCTCGGGATACCTCGCAGGTTGGTCGTCCGCGTTGAAGCACCACGTACCTCGATCGGCAGCACCGTTACGCAACGTTCTCGTCGATGGCTTGGCGCAAGCAGCTCGATTGGTGGGGAAGCTATCTCCCGACCTGCGAGCCGAGCTCAAACACAAGTCCTTCCGCGAATTCTGCATCTACAACGTCGACGCAGAGGAGACCGCCGAGCTCTGCTGGGATCGCCTCATCGAGCTTGAGGCCGAACTCGATGGTGAGAACCTCGAAGCCTTCACCCGGATCGGCCGGGAAGAACGCGAGCATCGCATGGTCTTTGAGACCGTCGCGAACGTGCTCGACGAGTACGACTGGTTACGAGGCGGCGTCACCGCCCAGAGCATCGCGTCGGCACTCGAGGCCATCGGGCCCCGCTTCTCACCGCCGGATTATCACATAGTGAGTTCAGCCGACTCGTCCGTACCTGCGGTCGGTGAGGCGGTGTTCGGGTCCGGTGCGAGCGTCTCGATTTTCGCCGACTCGACACACACCCGAACCGAAGCGGTCAACGCGGCCCTCGACCTTCTCGGACCCGTTCACGGCCGATCAATCGCACTCTTGTCTTCGTGGATGATGGGGTACTCGACCGACGACACATCGAGTGTGATCGACCCGGTGTTCGTCTCGTTGGTTGTCGATGAGCTCCAGGCTCGGGGTGCCACGGTGACCGTCATGGACGGACCGAACCTCTACAGCGCGCTGTACTCGAATCGCTCGGTGCTCGATGTTGCAGAGCACTTCGGGGTCGCTCCCGCATGCGACGTCATTGACTGCACCGCTGAGGTCAGCAGTATCGTTGAGCCTCCGATTCTCGGGCCGGTCGAGATCAGCACCGCATGGCGCGACGCCGACCTTCGAATCTCGATGGTTCGGCTCCGCAGCCATCCTCGCGAGCACCTGCACGCAACGACGGCAGCACTCGAGGCACTCATTGCGGGCACCGCCGAGAACGTATTCTGGCAGCGAACCTACGATCACTCGGTTGCGGCGTTGACCGCAGCAATAACCGCTCCGCCGCACCTAGCGATGATCGATGCCTGGGACAAGTGCCCCGACGGATTGTTCGGGCTAATGGCCGGGCCGCACACGGTTAGTCCGAAGCGCTTGTATGCGAGCACCGATGCGCTCTCCTGTGACCTCATCGCACTTCGCCACACCGGCTCGGCTCGGTCGATCAATAGCCCGACGCTGCGCCGTGCCTTGGAGTGGTTTGGTGATTCGCGATCTGAGATTGCCGTCCTGGGCACCGATGAGGAGATTGTCGGTTGGCGCAACCCGCGAGACAACGTCATCTCGGGCCTCATGTCCGACCTTTCGTATCCGGTGTTTGCGTACCTCAGTCGGTCGGGTGCGGTCTTCGCTCCGCCAATGGACGAAGTCTTCGTCGAAGTCGAGAAGTTGCCCGCTCCGCTGCGGTTCGTGCGGTGGATCGCACGCCGAGCTCTCGGGTTGCGTCCGCCCAGCGCCCCATGACCAGGGTCGTCGTGGTTGGCGGTGGTGTGGGTGGCATTGTCGCCGCACTTCGAGCGCGTCAGCTCGGAGCTGACGTCACACTGCTCGAAGCCCGGAGTGTCGTTGGCGGTTTGGCCTCAGGCCTCGAGCTCGACGGAATGGTGTTCGATGGCGGGCCGTACATCCTGCTCGACCGTATTCGCCTTGCATGGGCGTTCGAGCAGGTCGGCCTCGGGCTCGACTCGCTCGACATGGTCGAGATGGATCCGGCGTATCGAATGCAGCTCGCCAACGGTCAGGCGATCGCAATCTGTTCGGACCTCGAGGAGACCGTTGCCGCGATCGATGCAGTCGAGCCCGGAACCGGCGAGACGTACCGAACCTTTGCCAACCGCGCGGCCAGCGCACTCGCGCATCTCGCCCCCTTGCTCGTTCGACCTCACCATCCTCTTGAACCGTTGAAGACCGGCGCCTGGCGGGCCGGGGCCTGGGCGGCGCTTTCGCTCGACCAGGTGCTTCGTCGCAACAATCTCACCGGAGTCGCTGCCGACGCCGTCCGCATTTGGACGTACATCGCCGGCGGTGATCCCGGTCGGGCGCCGGGGCCGCTGGCGCTCGTACCTGCGCTTATCCATCGCGACGGGGCTGCGCGGCCCGCGGGCGGCATCCACCGAGTCATTGCTCTGTTGGAGGCCGAGCTGCGTCGTGTTGGAGTCGTGGTTGAAACATCGACCCCCGTCGCGTCGATCAATCATGATTCGGCCGGGGTCACCGGGGTCACTGGGGTCACGACCGAGTCCGGTGGCCAGCTCGATGCCGACATCGTGATCAGCGACGTTGGTGGTGCGACCGCCTTGCTCGACCTGATCGATGCACCGCTCCCTCGCTCGCTCAAGCTTCGAATGGCTGGCCCGCTGCAATCGCCCGGCGTGACCGCATATCTAGCGGTTCGAGGAACGCCGTCAGCGGAGATCAACTTCCAGGTCGACGGCACCCCGAAGCAAGCGACCGCGTTCATTTCCGGTGGCGATCCGCAGGGCAGCAACGGCGAGCGCCCGGGTCGAATCGTTGCCCCGCTCTCGCACGATCGCGCGGTCGAGCTGGGCGAATCTGGCCAAGCGGCGCTGCTCGAGCGGCTGGTCGACCAGGCCTGGTGGCGCGACGGGATCGAGGACGTGCAGATCGTGGGCCGCCGCTTGGTCTCTGATTGGGGACGCGAGTTTCGGCTTCGCGACGACGCGATGAACCTCGTCATGGCTCGCCGACAGCTCTTGCTGGGGCGCCTGCCTCATCGCATTGCGCACATGCCCGGTCTGTACTTGGCGGGAAGCTGGACCCATCCCGGGCAGTGGATCAGCTTCTGTTCGGTGTCGGGCGTGCTTGCCGCCGACCGCGCAATGAAGGACTGTGAAATGAAGGACAGCGCGTGACGCTCCTCCACACATCGATGATCCCGACCGAGTTCGGAGGCGTCCGAGTTGCCGAGCAATCGGGCTCCGACGAGCTCCCACCTCTAGTGTTCGTCCACGGCTATCCCGACAACCTCCAGATCTGGTCGCGGGTCTTTTCGGCGTTGGACGGCTCGGGACGTCGGCTGGTCGCCTTCGACTGGCCAGGCCTGGGTCATTCCGATGCCCACACCGGCGGGGCAACGCCGTTCCACCTGGGTCGACACTTCGTTGCGGTGCTCGACGCACTCGGAATCGACCGGGCAATTCCGGTCGGCTTCGACATGGGGGCGCATGCTGTCGTGGCAGCCGCGGCGAAGTCGCCCGAGCGAATCCATCAACTCGTGCTCACCAACTTTCTCGCCGACGGCGATGTGAAGACGTCGTGGGACATCGACGTCATGCGGCGCCTCGGGTTGAACCAGATCATCTTGAAGTGGGCACCGAAGGTGGTCTTCGAGCGAGCGCAGCGGACGTTTCTGTCCGAGGCCGCTTTGTCGGCGGCGGTGAAGGACGACCTGTGGGACGGGTTCTCTCGGTCCGAATCGCTTGCTCACCTTCGCCGAATGTGCGCGGGATATCAGGCCGCTCTGCCTCGGGTCACCAACTTGTTTCCTGCGATCGATTCCGAAACGCTCATCGTGTGGGCCGATGCTGACCCGCATTTCCCGCTGGTCCAAGGCCGCGCTGTTTCGTCGGCTATCGGAAACAACGAGATGCGCGTCATGTCCGGCGCGTCGCACTGGTTCATGTGGGAGCGTGCGGACGAGTTCGCCAGACTGCTCCTCGAGTTTCTGAGCTCATAGCTCCACTGTCGGAGCATGAGCTGGCGTTTACGCCGGAGGTGGGCCCATGTCGATGCACTCGGAGATTTGCACGCTGTGGCCGTTTGGCAACACGGGGCAGCCTTGGGCAATGGCGGTTGCAGCTTCCATGTCCGCTGCCTGGATGATGGTGTAGCCGGTCAGACTCGCAGGAGCGTCGATTGGCCCATCGCTACCGATGGCTGTCGAGTGGCTGATGGGAGCTCCGCCGTCGACGAGGCTGTCGCCCATGCTCGCGTACCATGCGCCCCACTCAGCCATGACCGCGTCGATAGCTGCCTGATCGGTCGGCATGTCCTCCATGGACATAACGCCGTGAAAACTCAACATGTACTGTGGCATCACATTTCCGTTTCTGTCGTTGGACGCTCCGCTGCGTCCGCGTCGTTCGACCTTAGGTGCCGGCCGTCCACGGCGAAAGCAGAAACGCGACCGCCCGGTTGACGAACCCCATGCAACCCAACACCCGCCTCGCCTCGTAGCCTCAAAGCGTGGCTGTTCTCCGTGTCGCTATTTGTCAGATCAACACCAAGGTCGGTGACCTTGCAGGCAACGCTGAGCTTGTCCGCAAGTGGATGCGCGACGCCGAGCGCGAAGGCGCCGACCTCGCCCTGTTCCCCGAGCTCACCATCACCGGGTATCCACCCGAAGACCTGCTGCTGAAGCCCCAGTTCATCGCCGACAACATTCGCGTTCTTCACGAGCTCGCAGCCGACATCACCGGGCACTGTGCCGCGGTGATCGGCTTCGCCGACGGCGAAGGTCACGGCCAGAGTTACAACGCTCTCGCCGTAGTAGCTGACGGAGAAGTCAAGGACACGTACCACAAGCGAGCGCTGCCGAACTACGGCGTCTTCGACGAGGAGCGCGTGTTCCTATCGGGCACCGAGCCAATGCAGCTCCACGAGATCGCCGGCATTCGCGTCGGCCTCTCGATCTGTGAAGACGGATGGATCGCAGGCGGGCCGATCCCATCGCTGGCGGCCGGCGGTGCCCAGATCATCGTCAACATGAATGCGTCGCCGTACTACCGCCGCAAGACCGAGCGCCGTCAAGAAGAGATGGCCAAACGGGTCGCCGAGTCCGGTGGCATCCCGTTTGTCTATGGCAACCAAGTCGGCGGCCAGGACGAGCTGGTGTTCGACGGATCGTCGTTCGTGCTCGACGCCGAGGGCAACCTCATGGCCCGAGCTGGTCACTGTGTAGAAGAGATGTTGGTCGTCGACGTTCCAGCCATCACCAGCGAAGCCTCGGTCGAGGCCACGTTCCCCGTGGTCCACATCTCCGAGTCGACGGGTCGTGAGAGTGAAGGCTCGTCTCCGCGAATTGCCCCGCTCCTCAACGAGCTCGACGAACTGCACGAGGCGCTGGTTCTTGCGACCCGTGACTACGTTCGCAAGAACGGCTTCCAAGACATCTGCCTCGGCTTGTCCGGTGGTATCGATTCGACCCTCACCGCTGCGATCGCCGCAGATGCGCTCGGCCCCGAGAACGTGCACTGCGTCCTCATGCCGAGCCGCTACTCGAGTGACCACTCGGTGACCGATGCCGAAGAGTTCGCCGAACGCCTCGGTGTCTCGCATCGAACCATTCCAATCGAGCCAGGCCACGCTGCCTTCCTCGAGATGTTTGCCGAGTCGTTCGCCGGGCGAGAGGAGGGCCTCACCGAGGAGAACCTCCAATCTCGAATTCGCGGCGTCATCCTCATGGGCCTGACGAACAAGTTCGGCTGGCTGGTACTGACAACCGGTAACAAGAGCGAAGCTGCCGTTGGCTATTCGACGCTCTACGGCGATACCGCCGGTGCGTACGCGGTCATCAAAGATGTGTACAAGCTCGACGTGTACGCGCTGTCTCGTCGGTTCAACGAGCGAGCCGGGCGAGAGATTATCCCCGAGTCGGTCATCACGAAGCCGCCGTCGGCCGAGCTTCGCCCCGACCAGCGAGATGACCAGAGCCTTCCACCGTACGAAGAGCTCGACCCACTGCTCGAGGCCTACATCGAAGGCGATCGCACCCAGGCCGAGCTCATCGACATGGGTTTCGATGAGGACACCGTGAAGCGAATCTGTCGCCTGGTCGACATCAGCGAATTCAAGCGCCGCCAGACCCCGCTCGGTGCGAGGGTGACCAAGAAAGGCTTCGGTCGAGACCGCCGACTGCCGATAACCAACGGGTTCCGCTAGTTCTGCATCCAGAGGAGCCGTATAGGTCGTAGTACCTAGCATGGACGCTCCTGCTGATACTCCCGAACCTGCACCAGCCGATTCGCCAACCGCGGCCGAACCCGAGCCGACCCCCAAGATGGCGCCACAGCCGACTCCCAAGGACACGGGACCAAGCGGGATGCGTCTTCTTCTCACAAGCCTCGGCGCGTTCACCGGCATCGTCATGTTGGGTGGAGTGATCGGCTTGATCTTGGGTCAACCGAGCGTCGACCTGCCAGCGTCGACCCTCACCGCAGCTTCGGTAGGCGTCACCGAATCAACGGTGGCACCTGTTCCGACAACCGAAGCGGTA
The DNA here is from genome assembly GCA_938038785.1 of uncultured Acidimicrobiales bacterium. GTDB lineage: Bacteria > Actinomycetota > Acidimicrobiia > Acidimicrobiales > SHLQ01 > SHLQ01. The sequence continues at coordinate 27,858 of CALHTB010000013.1, read as the reverse complement.
TCCACCACCGAGGTTGTGCCCGCTTCAGATGCACCAGCGACAAGCACGTCGGCAGCCCCGCCGACGACCCTCGTCCAAGCCGACGAGCCGGTCGAAACTCAGGTGCTCGACGTCGTCGAGCGTGCTCCCATCGTCGAGCCCGAAGCCTCTCAAGGTGTCGCTGCTGCCGTCCCCGAAGATCTTGCACTCGCCGAGCCAGATGAGAGTGATGCTCTCGACGACCGATCGCTTGCACTCGCCCAGCCAGTCGAGGTCGTAGATGTCGAGTTCCTCGAGCTCCCAAAGGCGGTGTTCGACCGCTTTACTCTCCGACCAGGCGACTCCTTTGCTATCAACGTCGCTGCAAACGACAAGATCGGCGGAATTTTGCAATCAGTAGAGCTCACTGGATTAGGTGAATTAGCCCCTGGTTTCGCGCTCAATGCTGACGGTACCCTTAGTGGAACAGCCATTGTCTGTGGAGATTGGAGCGCTCAATACGCCCTAAATTCCACGAATCCTGCAGTTGGGACCTCGTGGATAGAGATCACTGTCGTCGGTTGTAACGGGGGCTAACTGTTACTTTCGGCACATTTTCCGCTACAGGCGCGGTGTCGGGGACCAGAACGGTCGGTAGGGTTTCCCTTCAGGTCGGCTGGAAACCAGTCGAAACAACTGCATCACCCACATTCGTGGGAGTCGTAGTCAACAACAGTGGTGGAAACCTCGCCACTGGAAACTTTGTAGAAGAGGAACCTCGTGGCGAAAGAGCGTGTCGAGCGGGACGAAGAAGATCTTGTCCGGTTATATCTCACCGACATTGGTCAATACCCGCTCCTGACAAAGGACGACGAGGTTCGCCTCGCCCAGGCCATCGAGAAGGGCGCCGAAGCTCGAGAAGCGATCGACGCCGCCGGTGACCTCACCGCTGCCAAGCGCCGCGAGCTGAACCGCGACCTACGTCGCGGCGAAGAGGCCGAGCGCACCTTCGTTCAGTCCAACCTTCGTCTCGTTGTTTCGATCGCGAAGAAGTACCAGGCATCAGGTCTGCCACTCCTGGACCTCATCCAAGAGGGCAACCTCGGCCTCATGCACGCCGTCGAGAAGTTCGACTGGCGCAAGGGCTTCAAGTTCTCGACGTATGCCACCTGGTGGATTCGTCAGGCCATCACCCGCGGTATCGCGAACACCGGTCGCACCATTCGTCTCCCAGTACACGCTGGCGACACCCTCACTCGTCTGCAGAAGGCCCGCTCACGCCTAGAGCTCAAGCTCGGCCGTCCTGCCACCCTGTCCGAGCTCTCCGCTGAGGTTGAGCTCCCCGAAGACAAAGTCACCGAGGCGCTTCGTTTCGCTGCCGAACCACTGTCGCTCTCCGAACCACTTCGTGAGGACGGCGACGCCGAACTCGGCGACGTTGTCGAAGACCGTGGCGCTGACTCACCGTTCGAAGTCGCAGCAACCGCGCTGCTTCCCGACGAGATCAGCCGTCTGTTGTCACCGCTTGACGAGCGCGAACGCGAGATCTTGAAGCTCCGCTTCGGCCTCGACCGTGGCGAACCACGCACTCTCGAAGAGGTTGGCGAACACTTCAACCTCACCCGTGAGCGCATTCGTCAGATCGAAGCCCGTGCAATGTCGAAGCTGCGTCACCCAAGCAGCGACACCGGCGCACGCGACCTTCTCGCCGTCTAGGCCCACGTGGCGCTACTGGCGCTGTACGCGCTCATCATCTTCGTGGTCTTCGCCGTCGTTGGCGGCCTCATCGTGTTCATGATCGTCCGCGCTCAGTCACAGGACCCCGACGGCATTCATTCCCAGCGCGGCATCCCACAAGATGGAACCGATCGCGACTCGATGTAGCTATTGGGCGTCCTTTGTCGGGACTGATCGCTATCATGATCTGGCCATGGAGGTGTCTGAGTACCTGGTGGGCTCCCCCGCCTTCAAAGCGGGTGATACGGGCGATCCCCGTATGGCGGGTTCGATTCCCGTCCACCTCCGCCAATCTCGCCGTAGGCGAGATTGGCGTCGGCGATATTTCCCGGGCTTCGCCCTCCAGCTGTCGCAATCCGTCGCTGCGCTCCTCGATGCTCGGCTGCTGCGCCGGAGGCGGAGCCTGGTCGTTCGTCCCTCACTCCCGCACGCGGCTTCGCAGTCCTCGATGCGTATACAGGCTCTCGCGTTGACTGGGGTCGGACCCGCTGTCGCGCGTGGGGTTAGCGCTCTCGTTGTCCTTGCGGTGCTCTTTGGGGTGAGTGCGCCGGTGGGGGCTCAGGCCCGGCTTTTGTCGGTTTCGCCTGTTGATGGCGCTTCGGTATCGGTCTTGCGTGATGTGGTCTTCGAGTTCGACTCGTTACTGATCGCCGACGGTGCCGAGGTCACTGTCACCAAGCTCGACGGCACTGCTTTTCCCATCGAGGTGTCTGTCGACGGTCGAACGCTCACCGGCACGGTCGTGGGCGCGTTGCCGTCGGGCAACTACGAAGTCGGGTACTCGGTCAGGTCGGCAGATGGTGCGACGAACACCGGCACGATTCGGATCGGCGTGGACGCCCCCGATCAGGCCCTTTCGGGAGGCCTACTCGCTGTCATCGGCATCGCGGCAGGTCTGTTCATCTACCTCGGTTTGGTGTTTCGGGCTGACGTGAAACGGCGCCCGCCCCGTTAGAACGGCTCGCCGCGAACTGCCCGAGGGGATCGCGCGGAAAACGACAGGTACCGTTTGCGTATGCCCCTCTGTCGGTTCGTGTCCTTCCTGTCATTGCTGATGCTGCTTGCGATGCCTGCAGCTGGTGCCCAGGCGCCCGAATCCGTTGATGGTGAGTTGGTGGTCGTACCCGTTCTTGACGCCGGGAGCATTTCGCTCGACGGAGACCTCGGTGACTGGGCTACCCTTCCGGCGTTCGTCACCACCGATGGCCCCCTTCCGTCGGCTGACCCGGCAACTACCGGGCAACTGCGGTGGCAGGTAGCCGCGAGCGAACAGGTTTTGTATGTCGCTGCCACGATCACCGACGAGAACATCGTTGCCGGGCGCAACGGTGACAACTATTGGAACGAAGACTCGATTGAGATTTACCTGAACTTCGCTGACCTCACAGCGACCTCCTATGGCGATGGGATCGGCCAGGTGACGATCTCCGCGGTCGATCGAGGGAACAGTGACCCAGAAGCGCTGTCGCTCTCGGGCCTGGGAGCGCCGCAATTCCCAACGAGCGGATTCGTCTTCGCCACAACTGCAGGTTGGGGCTTCGAAGTTGCCATCGACCTCGATGGCATCGCCCAAATCGCCGACGGAGCCGAGTTCGGCATCCAGATGCAAGCGAACGGGTCGAGCGGTGGAGACCGTGACCTGAAGATCAGCTGGTCTAACGCAGATGTTTCGGACACCTCCTACCAAGACCCATCGGTATTCGGTAAGGGAGTGTTCCTCGGAGGCCCGGCCATCGACGCTGTAGCCGAACCCGACGATGAACCAGCCGAAGCCGCAGTTGAGGACACCGCTATAGACGACACCGCGGCAGACGCAGCGACCGAAACGGTAAGCGAGGTCGTCGAGACCGACGCCGCTACTGACAACGAGTCCGAGGGTGATCAGACGCTGCTCATCGCTGCAGTCGTGTCGGCGGCATCGATCCTGATCGGCGGGTTGTGGTTCGAACGCCGGCGCAAGAAGTCTGAAGCAGCCCTCGCAGCTGCTGCAGCCGGCACCGAAGCGGGGGTCGGCGACAAACCCGATCAGACCCGCGACGGAGACGACCTAAGCACCGACGACTTCGACTCCATGGTCAACAGCATCCTCGACGAAGAGTGAGTCGAAGCTGCGAAGCCGGTTCGAACGGGCGCGGCCTCCGGCTAACCGCCGAGCATCGAGAGCCCGCTAGGGCTCGGATTGCGACTGCGAGAAAAGTCAGTCTCTCCCGATGGTGTTCTTGCCGTCGGCTTCGTCGAAGAGCTTGGGGTATGGCCTGCCGATTCCGATCAACCGGTGGAACAGTGGGGTGCCTCGGTCCACAACATCTTGGGGCACGCCCGATAACTGGTCTTCGAGCGGGATCACGAACTTGGGCAAGTACTCGATGAGCACTGCCGTGCGGTCGTGGTCGCTCTCATTGGGCATGGCGCAGTGCCACACCATGCCGTTGAACAAGATCGCGTCACCAGGGTCGCCCGACATGCGCCCGCAGTTGGCGAAGAATCCTTCGCGATCTTCCTTCTCGGGATAGTTCAGATTTACCTGTGAGCCTGGCATGAAGCCACTCGCACCGGAGACCTCGTTGAACGGATCGAGGGGAATGGTGACCTGCAGGTTGAGGGGGTAGCTCGAATTAATGCGAGCGGGAAACCCCTCACGGTCATACATGTCCCAGTACGGATAGTCGATGTGCGGCTCTTGGCCAGGGCCGCCAGGAAGCAGCCGGTTCGCAGCGATCGAACCAAGGTGAAACTGATTGCCGAGGAACGCTGACGTGATCTTCACAACGTCGGGTTGCTGCACCATGTCCTCGAAGATCTTGCCCTTAGCAAGCAAGTTCCAGACCCGCCGCTGCAGGTGCATTATGTCGGCGTTTGCTCCCTGGAAGTGCGTCTCCTTGTCCTCGTCCTTGGAGTACTCCATGAGCAGTTCGCGCGCTTCGGCTACCTGCGATGCATCGAACGCGCCTCGAATGGCGACCGCGCCATCGCCCGTAAGGAGCTCATCGATGATCGTTTCAATGTTGTCGTCGATCGTGTCGACGTCTACTTCATACACAAGACCCCCTCATAATGTTTTTGTACACGGTTTTCATACCTATACGGTTCGAAACGGTGTACAAATCTCTAGCGAACTCGTTCGATCGTGCGGTTGACGATGTTCTCGATCATTTCTTGTTGGCCGCTGACCGGAGTTGGGTCGATGTTGTTGGCCAATACGTCTGCGTGCAGCTCGGCTAGGCCGACCTCGCCGGCGAGGATCTTTTGCCCTCGGTCGGTTCCCCAGCCCGAGTACCGTTCTTCGACGAGCGATGCAATCTCGCCGTCTTCGATGAGCGCGGCTGCGACGAGGAGGCTCCGGGCCATGGTGTCCATTGCACCGACGTGGCCATGGAACAGGTCGTTGGGGTGCATGCTCTGACGTCGAAGCTTGGTGTCGAACATGAAGCCGCCGGTGTCAAAGCCGCCTCCGAGAAGAATCTCGTAGACGCCGAGGCTCATCTGCTCGACCGAGTTTGGAAACTGGTCGGTGTCCCAGCCAAGGCGATCATCGCCACGGTTGGCATCGACCGAACCGAAGATGCCGTTGGTCACTGCCTGCTTGACTTCGTGGTTGAAGTCGTGGCCCGACAGCGTGGCGTGGTTCACCTCAATGTTGACCTTGATGTCGTTCTCAAGGCCGTAGTTCTGCAGGAAGCCGTACACCGTGGCCGAGTCGTAGTCGTACTGGTGTTTCGTGGGTTCCTGAGGCTTTGGCTCGATGAGGATCGTGCCCTCGAAGCCAATCTGTTTCTTGTAGTCGACGACCATGTGCAGGAAGCGGCCAAGCTGATCGAGCTCTTGAGCCATGTTGGTGTTGAGTAACATCTCGTAGCCCTCGCGCCCACCCCAGAGCACATAGTTTGAACCGCCCAAGCGATGCGTGGCGTCGATGCAGTGCTTCACCTGTGCCGCGGCGTGAGCAAACACATCGGGGTTTGGGTTGGTCGACGCGCCTGCGGCGTAGCGAGGGTTCACAAACGCCTGCGCGGTTCCCCAAAGCACCTTCGTGCCGGTGGTGGCCATCTTGGCCTCGGCGTAGTCAACCATGGTGTCGAAGTTCGCACAGCTCTCGGCGAACGTCTCGCCTTCCGGTGCAATGTCGCGGTCGTGGAAACTCCAAAACGGGACGCCGAGCTTGTGAAAGAACTCGAACGCCGCGTCCATCTTGAGCCGGGCGGCGTCCATTGGATCCATCGACGGGTTGAACCACGGACGATCAAAGGTTCCAGTGCCGAAGATGTCGGCGCCAACCCACGCAAAGCTGTGCCAATAACAGACCGCCATGCGAAGCTGCTCTTCCATGGTCTTCCCGAGTACAACCCGGTCTTTGTCGTACCACCGGAAGGCAAAGGGGTTGTCTGTGTCTGGGCCTTCGTAGGCGACTGGTTCGGTGATGTCGGTGAAGAAGTCGGTCATGGCTGGCTTTCGTTGTCGGGCGAGTAGTTACGGTGTCACTGGTCCGGTTGTCGAGCGGACGACGAGGTGTGGCTCGATGAGCTCGTGTTTGGCAGCGGTTCGTCCATCGATTCGTTCGAGGAGCAGTTCGGTTGCCCGTCGACCGAAGAGTTGTCTGGGCTGGTGGATCGTCGTGAGTGAGAGGGCGCCGAGGCCGGCGAGCACGGTGTCGTCGTATCCAACTACCGAAACGTCTTCGGGCACGCTGGCACCGATGCTGCGCAGATGTGCAAGTACGCCGGTTGCCGAGAGGTCGTTCGCCGCGAAGATGGCGGTTGGTGGCTCGTTCAGCTTCATCAGACTTTCGGCGGCCCGAAAGCCAGCGTTCTCATGGAAGTCACCGTCGAAGACGATTGGGGCGAGGCCTCTATCGGTCATCGCGGTCATGAACCCGCGGCGGCGTTCGGGTGCGCCTGGAGCATTTCCTGCGTCGATGTGGGCAATGCGCGAGTGGCCTAGCGACACCAGGTGTTCGACGACAAGTTCGGACCCATGCGACTCGTGGTTGCAGACCGTGTCCATGGAGTCGGGTAGGCCAAAGTTAGCCACGGCGACCGTTGGCGCTTGGTCGGCGACCTCTTCAAACACCTCGCCCGAGAATCGCGCTGCGCCAAGGACGATGCCGTCGGTCCGTAGGTTGAGCAGCGTCTCGATGGCTGCGTGCTCGCCGGACTCGCGTTGCCAGCCCGAGGTGATAAGGACCTTCATGCCGGACTCGTCGGCTGCTTCGGCAACACCTTCGGCGAGCTCGGTGAAGTACGGGTTGTGCAGGTCATTCAGCATGACGCCGATGGTGTTGGTCTGCCCCGATGCAAGATTTCGAGCCCACGCGTTTGGGCGGTAACCAAGCTCGGCGGCCGATGCCAGCACCTTGGTGCGGCTTTTCTCGGCGACTCGAGGTGAATCGCGCATGACCAGAGACACGAGGGCGCGCGACACCCCGGCGTGTGCAGCGACATCGTCCATTGTTGGCTGGCCCATGGCCTGGCACCATAGCGAAACAAATGGAAGATGTATAGAGCGCTCTACTTTTTACTGAGCGGTAACCTATGGACATGGAATCCAGATTCCAACAAAATCAAGGTGTAAGCCCTCTTCCACCCCCTTTTCTCGTTGTAGTCATTGTCGACCGCTCCAAAGAATTCTTGGCGGGATGAGTTGACGAAGTCTGTCCTCATTGACTACGTTGTGGCGACCGTCACCGAGTAGAGCGCTCTACTTCGCTCCGCTCGGTCACAAAGTAGACGCTAGATATGACGCAATGAGGTTGCACACGCACATGAGTTTCATGAATCGCATGGCTACAGCTCCCATTTCTTGGGGAATCTGTGAAGTGCCTGGCTGGGGTGTCCAACTGCCTGTTGATCGAGTTCTCTCCGAGATGGCGCAGATGGGTTTTCCAGCAACGGAGCTTGGCTCGGAGGGGTATCTCCCTTCCGACCCCGCCGAGCTGAACTCCGTTCTCGGCGAATACAACCTCGACCTGCTGGCCGCGTTCGTTCCGGTGCTCGTTCACGACCCGGCCGAGGCGGCCGAAACGCTGCGCCGGTGCGAAGACATGGCCAAGCTCCTCCAGGCCACTGGCGCGACCTACTTCAACAGCTCACCGGTCACCACCTGGGACTGGGCGCCGCGTCGCGAACTCAGCAACGCCGAGTGGGACCACACCTGGATTATGTTCGACCGCATCGAAGAGATCACCGAAGCTCACGGGCTTACCCAGGTACTCCACGAACATGTCGGCACCATCATCGAGACCAAAGATGAGATCCAGCGAACGGTCGACAACTCGGGAATTCGCTTCGTGCTCGACACCGCACACTTCGCCGTCGGCGGGTACGACCCGGTCGACTTTGTCGACAATCACGCCGATCGCGTGGGCCTCGTGCACATCAAGGACTGCACCCTCTCGATCGCAAAACAACTCAACGATGGCGAGCTCACACTTATGGAGGCAGTCCAGAACGGGCTGTTCCCAAACGTGGGGCGAGGTGACCTCGACATCGATCGTGTAATAGGTTCGCTAGAAAGCAGCGGGTATGACGGCTGGTATGTCCTCGAACAGGACACAGCAATCACAGGCGCCGAACCGTTGCCAGGTAAGGGACCAATCGAAGACGTTCAGCAGAACGTCAACTATCTCCGAGAGCTCGAAGCTCGGCTCGCTGCCTGACCTCATGGTCAGTTTGTGGGTCGATAGTCGGACCTCGAGAACAACAAAGAAAGCCCAATCAGGAGGGGAAATATGAAGAACAAGCGTTTGCTGGGGATTTTCCTAGCTCTCGTGATGATCGCAGCCGCATGTGGCGGCAGCGACGCACCAGCAGAAACCGCAGGTGGAGATGACGGCGGGGACGGTGGCGACGAAGTAGTAGAAGCCACACAGTCCGGCGACCTCACCTTCCACATGATCACCCACTCAGACGACGGACCATTCTGGTCTGTCCTCAAGCGTGGCGCCGAAGCAGCAGCTTCTGACGTTGGCGTTGAATTGGTCTGGCAGGGCTCGAACAACGACGCTGCTGTCCAGGCTGAGCTCATCGATGCAGCTGTCGCCGCAGGTTCGAACGGCATCGCCGCTTCGCTTCCAAACGTTGACGCTGTAGCACCCGGCCTGCAGGCAGCTGTTGCTGCTGGCATTCCGGTGTACACGCTCAACTCGGGCGCTAACGACTTCCAGGCACTCGGCGCTACCACTCACGTGGGACAGACCGAAGTTATCGCTGGCGAGGGCGCGGGCCTCCGCTTCAACGATGCGGGTGCAACCAAGATCCTCTGTGGTCGCCAGGAGCCAGACAACGGTGCTCTCATCGAGCGCTGCGATGGCCTTGCAAACACCTTCAGCGGTGAAGTGGTCTCAGAGTTCATGGACCTCGACGCTGACCAGGCAGCACAGGAAGCAGCAATTAACGCGGCGCTCTCGGCTGACCCAGACATCGACGGATTCATGGGTGTAGGCCCAGTCATCACCATGTCTGGCCTTCGTGCAGCTGATGCACTCGGCCGTGACCTCGTCATCGGCGGATTCGACATCACGCCCGAGCTCCTCGATGCAATCGAGGCCGGCGATGTGCTCCACACCGTTGACCAGCAGCAGTACCTCCAGGGTTACATCCCAGTCATCTTGATGTACCTCGAGAACACCAACTCGAACACCCTTGGTGGTGGCCTTCCAATCCTCACCGGTCCTGGCTTTGTAACGCAGGACAACGCAACGGACGTTAAGGCGCTTGTTGAGGCTGGAACCCGCTAACTCTTCGGAGTAGCAACTTGTTGAAATGACGTTTGGGGGCCGTGCCCAGTGGGCCGGCCCCCGTTCGTTTGTGTGTATGTCCGTAGGGGGAGAGAAACGAAATGTCTGACACTGCCGTCCCACAGGTGGGTAACAGCGACGCAAGTGCAGCAGCTGACGCGATGGCCGCAACACTTGCTGGTGTCGATGAGCGCCTTGCCTATCGAGGTGTGTTCCAGCGCTTGTTCGTACGCCCCGAGATCGGCTCGATCGTGGGCGCCGCCGCCATCTGGGCGTTCTTCTGGGCGGTTTCGCGGGAATTCGGAACCGCAGGCGGCATGTCGTCGATCCTCGACGTGTCCGCAACGCTCGGCATTATGGCCGTAGCAGTTTCGCTGTTGATGATCGGCGGCGAATTTGACCTTTCTTCGGGTGCCGCCACCGGCACCTTTGCCATCATCACCATTCTTCTGGTGAAAGATGTCGGCGACCTCGGTGGCGCCGGACTGACCCTGTGGGTCGCCATCCCGCTCTCACTGCTGTTTGCACTAGCACTTGGCTGGATCAACGGCACGATGGTGGAGAGAACGGGGTTGCCCAGCTTCATTGTCACCTTGGCCACGTTCTTCATATTGCGTGGCTTCAAACTCGGTTTCTCGAAGCTGATCATCGACAACCTCACCGTTGGTCGCATCAGCGAAGCTCAGGGCCGCGGTCACGAATTTTGGGAACCGGTGTTTGCCACGGTCTGGATTCGCAATGAGCATCAGTTCGAATCCCGCGATGCCATCTACACCATCGGCATCCTCGGCGGTCTCGCGCTTATCGCCTTAGCGGTCGCCGAGCTCAACTTTACCCACCGTGACAAGCTCAACGCCGGTGGTATACCGATCTTCGGGGCCGGTATTGCCGGAGTCGTCGCAGGCATTCTGTACATGCACAACTCCGATGGCGTGTCCGCCAACACCATCGCGGCAGTCATCATCGGTGTTGCTGGCCTGGCCGCCTTTGTCGGCTTTTGCATGTGGCGTTACGAGCGTCAATCGCCAGGCGGCGTCAAGCTCGACGGCTCGGTTTCGATGTTGCTCGGAGCTGGCGTTGGCGCCTCGGTGCTCGCCATGGTCTTCGCCGTCGTGTTCGACGTCGACTCCCAAGAGCCAGTCCTCGATCTGGTCGGTGCTCTTCGTTGGCCCTTCGTCATCGGTGCCGGCGCATTTGCTGGTTACAAGGCGTTCAAGAAGAGCGCCAACGACAGCAATACCCAGTCGCAGACGTTCGTCAACGTGGCCAGCATCGCAGCCGCCTCCTCCTTCTCGGTCTACGCCTTCATGTTCATGGCCACCGAACAGGGCCTACGCGCGATCCTCTTTGGCGTCACGTTGCTTGCGGGCCTGCTCGCTCTCGCTATCGCGGCCAACAAGGCTGGACGAAACACTCCGGCTACACGCGGCGTGGTGTTGACGGTGTTCTCGGCGATCCTTGTTGCCCTCGCTTTCTTCATCCGAAGCCAGTCAGCATCGGTCAAGTTCCGTTCCGAGTTGTTCTCGGTCTTGCTGGCAACCGCCCTCGTCATCTTTGTATGGGCCGTCTGTTCGACGTTGTTCACCCAGCGTCGATTCCAGGAAGCCACTGCCGACAACCTCGGCACGCAGATGGCGAAGGTCGGCGGAACCGCAATGGCGATCGGCCTCATCGTGAAATTGCTGTTCACTACTCAGGCCGAACTTGACGCCAACATTCCTCGAGCTGGCTTCCGTATCAGCATCCTGTGGTTCATCGGCTTCTCGCTGTTCGCCACCTGGCTGCTCGGCCGGACGAAGTTCGGGTCGTGGATCTTTGCTGTTGGCGGCAACAAGCAAGCCGCCCGACAGGTAGGCGTGCCCGCCGCACGTACCAAGACTCAGCTGTTCATGATCGTGTCAGTTGCTGCATGGCTGGTGGGCTTGCTACTCGCCTTCCGTCTCGACACCGTGCAGTCGGTTGCGGGTAACGGACTCGAGTTCGAGTACATCATCGCAGCGGTTGTTGGCGGGACGTTGCTCACCGGCGGCTACGGCTCAGCGTTTGGAGCGGCGATTGGTGCGGTGATCGTAGCCATGACCAAGCAGGGCATTCCGTCAGCCCGATGGAACTCGGACTGGCGCTTCGCCTTCCTCGGAATCATTTTGCTGACCGCGGTGATTGCCAACAACTTCATCAAGACCAAAGCGGAGGAGTCCCGATGACTGCACCATTTCCGACCGACCAGCCTCTGCTCGAGCTGGATGATATTGGCAAGTTCTACGGCAACATCATCGCTCTCCAAGGCGTCACCACCGAAGTTCGTGCGGGCGAAGTCACCTGCGTACTGGGCGACAATGGCGCTGGTAAGTCGACGTTCATCAAGATCCTTGCCGGCGTGCACAAGCACGATGCCGGCGAGTTCCGGCTCGAAGGCAAGGCGGTCGATTTCAACTCGCCGCGCGAAGCGCTCGACGCCGGAATTGCAGCGGTGTACCAAGACCTCGCCATGGTGCCGCTCATGTCGGTATGGCGAAACTTCTTCCTTGGCGCCGAGCCAACCAAGGGTGTGTTCCCTGTGCGCTGGGTCGACAAACCACAGGCGAAGCAAATTGCGAAGGAAGAGATGGCCAAGATGGGCATCGACATTCGCGACACCGAACAGCCCGTCGGCACCCTGTCGGGTGGCGAACGCCAGTCGGTCGCCATTGCGCGCGCGGTGTACTACGGCGCAAAGGTGCTCATCCTCGATGAGCCAACCTCGGCACTTGGCGTAAAGCAGTCAGGCGTCGTGCTTCGCTACATCGTCGAGGCGGCCAAGCGTGGCTTGGGTGTCATTTTCATTACGCACAACCCGGCACACGCGTACCCGGTAGGCGATCGCTTCCTGATCTTGAACCGCGGCCAATCCATGGGCAACTTCGCCAAGGAAGAAATCACCCAGCAAGAGCTGACCCAGCTCATGGCCGGCGGCGCAGAACTCGAACAGCTCCAACACGAGCTCGAAGCGGCGATCGCCGGAAAGTGACCTAGCGCCAGCGCGCTCGGAGATACACCATGACCGACCTCGAACTACTCACCCTCGGTCGAGTCAGCGTCGACCTCTATGCCGAACAAGTTGGCGAGCCGATGCGACACGTCACGTCGTTCCGTAAGTCCATCGGGGGTACAGCCACGAACGTCGCGGTTGCCGCCGCTCGCCTTGGACGTCGTGCTGCGTTGTGCACCAAGGTCGGCGACGATCAGTTTGGCGACTACGTCCGTTACGCCCTCGAGCACACGTTCAACGTCGACAACCGCTTCATCACTACCGACCCCGACCTACAGACGCCCTTAGCGTTTGCCGAGCTTGATCCGCCAGAGGATCCGTCGATCATCTTCTACCGCGAGCCCCGTGCCCCCGACCAGAACATCGCGGTCGACGACGTTGATCATGATGTGGTTCGTGACGTGCCGATCTTCTGGTTGCCAGCGTCTCGGTTTTCCGACGAGACATCGGCGGCCACGTGCACCGAGCTGTTGAACGTTCGTGGCCGCAAGAGCCACACCGTGCTCGACCTCGACTGGCGCCCCATGTTTTGGGAATCGCCCGAGCAAGCCAGTGAAGCGATAGCGCCAATGCTCGATCAGTTCACGATCGCCATTGGCAACAAGGACGAATGCGAGATCGCCGTCGGCACGCGCGATCTCAACGAGGCGGCCGACCGCCTACTCGAAGCCGGCCTCGAGATGGCCGTAATGAAGCTCGGTGGTGACGGCGTCATGATCGCCACCGCAGACGGCGCCCGGGTGTCGGTGCCGCCGTATCTTGTCGACGTCGTAAGTGGCCTCGGATCGGGCGACGCGTTTGGCGGAGCGTTCTGCCATGGGCTGCTCGAAGGCTGGGACCCCGAAACCATCATCAAGTGGGGCAACGCCGCTGGAGCAATCGTCGCCAGCCGACTCATGTGCGCCGACGACATGCCAACCGCCGACGACATCACCACCCTCCTCGCCGAACGAGACAACGCATGAGATTTGTACACGGTTTCATACCCATACGGTCAGTTTCTGTGTACAAATCTCCGCGGTCAGTTTTTGTACACGGTTTCATACCTATGCGGTCAGTTTCTGTGTACAAATCTTTGGTGGCACGATGATGGCCTGGTGGGTTCGGGGAGTTCCCGGCCATCTGATCGATCGTCATCACGATGCCGGTTTGGTTGCGGTTGGCCCTGACCAAGCTGAGCGGGCCCAAGCGACCGCGGTGTTCGCTGGCGGCGAACCGTACAGCGTTGATGTCTTTGATTCGATCCCGAACCTTCGAATCCTCGCCCGAATCGGAATTGGCTATGACGCCGTTGATCTCGACGCGGCGACCGACCGCGGCATACTCGTCACGAACACTCCCGACGGCCCAACGACCTCTACCGCCGAGCACACCGTCGCGTTAATGATGTCGGTCGCGCACGAGCTCAACGCGTCGGCGAATCGGCTGCGCGCTGCAACCGGCGACTACGTCAACCACCAGCGAAGTATGGAACTGCAAGGCCGAACACTCGGGCTGCTCGGCTTTGGGCGCATTGGCCAAGCCGTTTCCGCGATCGCCGAAGCGATCGGCATGAGGGTGATCATCACCGACCCGGCCTCGGCCCAGTCGGTAAGTATTGATCAGCTGCTCGCCGAGGCCGATGTGCTGTCCATTCACGCACCAGCCACCCCGTCGACCGTGGGACTTATCGACGCCGACGCTCTCGCCGCAATGAAACCGGGTTCGATTCTGATCAATTGTGCTCGTGGCCCGATCGTGGTGACCGACGATCTCGTCGACGCGCTCAATTCCGGACACCTCATGGGCGCCGGGCTCGACGTAACCGACCCCGAACCCCTCGACGCTGACCACCCACTCCTGCACATGGACAACGTCATCGTCACCCCTCACATCGCATCGAACACGCAGGCCGGCCGCGCCCGCATGGAGACAATGGCCTTCGAACAGGTCGCGATGGCGCTTGCAGGTGATCAACCCACACAACTTCTCAACCCCGCTGTCCTCGACAGCGAACGCAACTAAGGAATAACGCAATGGATCGTCAACCCCTCAGAATCGCCGTGATTGGACTTGGCTGGATGGGCCAAGCGCACAGCCGAAGTTATGCCCGAATCCCACAGCTCTTTCCCGACCGGGATTACAACCCGGTCCTCGCGGTGTGTGCCGACAACATGCAAGAGCGCCGCGACCAAGCCATCCACGACTTCGGCTTCGAAGACGCTGTCGCTGATTGGCGCGACATCATGGACCGCGACGACATCGATGTGGTCACCTGCACCGCGCCAAACATGCTCCACGAAGAGATCTGCGTCGCTGCTGCTGAGACCGGGAAGCACATCTTCTGTGAAAAGCCCGTCGGTGGACGCCCCGATCAAACCGTGCGCGCCGAGAAGGCCGCCCGCAACGCTGGGGTCATCACCGGGGTTGGCTACAACTATCGTTTCGCCCCGCTCGTTCAATATTTGAAGGGCCTGATCGAGGACGGCGAGCTCGGTGAGATCACCAACTACCGCGGCCGCTTCTTTTCGATGTACGGGTCCGACCCAATGGGCCTGCTCAGCTGGCGGTTCAAGGTCGATCAGTCGGGTTACGGCGTGAGCACCGACATCCTCAGTCATTCGATGGACATGGCGCACATGCTCGTCGGCCCGATCAAGCGCGTCATGGGTATGCAAAAGACGTTCATCACCGAACGTCCGCTTCCCAAAGAGGGCGGCACCCACTACGACCGCGGCGAACCCGGTGACCCCACCGGCGAAGTCACCAACGAGGACTACTTCGGTGCCTTCTGCGAGTTCGAGAACGGTGCCATCGGAACGTTCGAAACTAGCCGTAACATCATCGGACCAGAGAGCCAGAATGCCTTCGACGTCTACGGCACCAAGGGCGCCGCCAATTGGAACCTTGAGACGATGAACGAGATGGGCTTGTTCCTTCTAAAAGACGAAGCCCGCGGTTACACGACCGTTCGCGGAGGCGATCGTTACCCGTACCACGGCAACTTTGTGCCCGGCGATGCCAACAGCATCGCGTTCGAAGACCTCGTGACTATCGAGGACTACGAGTATCTGAAGGCCGTCTCGGCTGGGACCAAGCACTCGGCAAGTTTCAAAGAAGCGGTCGACTACGTCAGCGTGCAAGCCGCGCTTATCAAGTCGACCGAGACGGGGACTTGGCAAGACGTCGTCAACCTGGCGGAGTCGTAATGGACTGTTCGATCCCCGCTGAACTGGGCGCCTCCGATCGACTGTCAGCCCGTCGGCTTCGCCCTCAGGCTGCGCATCGCTTCGCTCGCTTGCAAGGTCGGGCTTCGCTCGACGCTCTACCAGCCGTCTCCGGCGTCCAACTCGGTTCGCCATGCCAGCAGCATTCCGCCTCCACCGTTTCCTCCCGAGAAGGAGCTTCTGATGACTGACACTGTTCGTTTGACCACCTCACAGGCGATTGTGAAGTACTTGATTGCACAGAAGTCTGTGCAACGTGATGGCTCGGTCGCCCCGCTGTTTGGTGGTGTCTATGGCATCTTCGGACACGGCAATGTGACGTCGCTTGGTCACGCGCTCGAGCGTCAGAAGGAGGCCCTGCCAACCTTCCGCGGTCAGACCGAGGAAGGGATGGCCCTAGCTGGAGTGGCCTACGCTAAGGCGACCCGGCGGCGACAGATCATGGTCGCCACGAGCTCGGTTGGCCCTGGTGCAACCAACATGGTCACTGCGGCAGGTGTTGCCCACAGCAACCGCATACCGCTTTTGCTGATTGCCGGTGACACGTTCACCAGCCGCATCCCCGACCCTGTGCTGCAGCAGGTCGAACACTTCAACGACCCCACCCAAACCGTCAACGACAGCTTCCGTGCGGTCACTCGATATTGGGACCGGATCGTGCGTCCCGAGCAGCTCACCAGCTCCCTGCCGCATGCGATTCACACGATGCTCGACCCCGGCGATTGCGGGCCAGCATTCATTGGCCTGCCCCAAGACGTTGGTGCTGAAGCGTGGGACTTCCCAACGAGCTTCTTTGCCGAGACGGTGCACGACATAGCGCGCCCTCGGGCCGACAAGCGTCAGCTCGACGAGGCGATCTCGTTGCTGAGCTCGGCCAAGAAGCCGCTGATCGTCGCTGGCGGGGGAGTGCACTACAGCCTCGCCGAGCCCGAGCTTGCCGCGTTCGCGACGGCCCACAACATCCCGGTCGTCGAGACCGTTGCCGGCAAGGCGTGCATGCAATGGGACCACCCGATGTATGGCGGCCCGATCGGGGTTACCGGTGGTACGTCGGCGAACGCACTCGCTGGGGAGGCCGATGTGGTCCTCGCCGTTGGCACCCGGTTGCTCGACTTCACCACCGGCTCATGGACCGTCTTCAAGAACGATGCGGTCAGGATCATCCAGCTCAACACCGCTCGCTTCGACGCAACGAAGCGTCAGTCGGTACCGCTCGTCGGCGATGCGAAGGTGACGTTGGCAGAAATGACGCTCGGCCTTGGTGATTACCGTGCGCCCGACGAATGGAGCACGACGCTCTCGACCGAGATCGCCCAACACAACGCCTACATCGACAAGATCGCTGCAAAGGATGCAACCGGCGACACAGGCCTGCCGACATACGCCCAGGTCGTTGGCGCCATCGATCGGCTTGCTGATGAGAACACCTTTGCGCTCGCCGCAGCTGGTGGGTTCCCCGGCGAGGTCAACAACGGCTGGCGGGCCAAGCACCTCAACAGCTTTGACTGCGAGTACGGCTACAGCTGCATGGGGTACGAGACCGCCGGCGGGTGGGGCGCGGCGATGGCAATGCCCGACAAAGACGTCGTCGTGTTCACCGGCGACGGTTCGTACATGATGCTCAACAGCGACATCTACAGCTCGGTCATTCACGGCCACAAGATGATCGTCATCGTGTGCGACAACGGCGGGTTCGCGGTGATCAACCGACTGCAAACGGGAATGGGCGGCAACCCGTTCAACAACCTGATCAAGGACAACCCAACCGTTGTGAACCCGGTGCCGGTCGATTTCGCCAAGCACGCCGAAGCCCAAGGCGCGCTGTCTGAAACGGTCACCAGCATCGACGAGCTCGAGGCTGCATATGCCCGAGCGAAAGACGCCGATCGCACCTATGTCATCGCGTTGGTGACCGATGCATACAGCTGGACCGAGGGCGGTTCGTTCTGGGAAGTCGGAGTGCCCGAGGTCAGCGACCTCGACTCGGTGCTCGAGGCCAAGGCCGACATGGTCGAGGGCAAGAAGGCGCAGCGAATCACATGACCCTGTTTGCTTCGCAGTTTTGGGGAATGAGATGAAGAAGCTGGCTGTCATCGGGGCCGGTGGCATGGGCCGGTTCCACGCCGACACGCTCGCCGCTCTTCCCGGTGTCGAGCTTGCCGCGATCGCCGACCCGTTTCCGCACCCAGATCTCGACGCGCACAAAGCCAACGGGGTTGACATCACCGTAGACGTCGAGGGTTGCGCCGCTGCTGGATGGGATGGCGTGGTAATTGCATCCCCCGATGACACCCATGCCGACCTGACGCTTCTGGCGCTCGATGCAGGAAGTCGAGTCCTGTGTGAGAAGCCACTGAGCCATGATCTCGATGGCGCTCGGGCGGTCATCGACAAGGAGCTTGAGCTTGGCTCTCGACGGGTGCAGGTTGGGTTCATGCGGGAGGTCGATCCCGCGCACTCGATGTTGGCCGAGCAACTTCCGGCCCTTGGTGAGCTCCACTATTTGCGGTGCACACACCGCAATACCAACGCCGAAGCCCGACCGCCTGCCACAGTCCTCGTACAGTCGTTGATCCACGACATTCATACGGTGCACTGGCTTGGGGGCAAGGTCGTCGACGTCGACGCTCGCGCCGTTCCGCGTCCAGGAGGACTCATGCACGTTCTGCTCGTCCTGCGGCTCGAATCCGGCGCCACCGCCACGGTTGAGTTCAGTGATGACAGCTATGCCTACGACGTCGAGGTCGAAGTGACCGGCCTAAACGGGATGGCCATGACCAGCGCCCCGCAGCGGCCCCGCCTTCGTATCGACGGCGACTACCGCACCCCGATCGGTGATGATTGGTTCGGCTGGTTCGCAGACGCATACCGCATTCAAGATCGGCAGTGGGTCGAGTCGCTCGATGCGCCGGCAGCAATTGGACCATCGGCGGTGGACGGCCTCGCTGCACAGCTAGTGGCCGAGGCCGCGCTGACATCGATCGCCAATGGTGGGTCGGTCGAGGTTGCGTCGTTTGAGACTCCCGAGTTGTACCTGCCATGACGTCCGTGGCCCGCCGTGACTACAGCCTTACCGGCGTCGAGTCTTCGCGGGCCGAGGAGCGCGGGCTGGCAAACGCGCAATGGTTCCAGGCTGACATCGACCCGGTGCGGCTGCGCGAGCTGAGCGTTCGTCAAAACTCCCGGCCGGGAATCGACTTGGCCATCTGGGTAGCCCTCATCGTGGCGTCGGGGGTCTTTGCATGGAGTCAGCGAGGCAGTTGGTGGGCAGTCCCCGGCTTCTTCGCGTACGGCATGTTGGTCGGTGGTTCAACGGACGCTCGCTGGCACGAGTGCGGGCACGGCACGGCGTTTCGAACGCAGTGGTTGAACGACTTGGTGTACTACCCAGCGAGCTTCATGCTCGCACGTGAGGCGACCTACTGGCGCTGGTCTCACTTCCGCCATCACACCGACACGATCATCGTCGGACGAGATGCCGAGATCGTCTTTCCTCGCCCGCCGTCGATCGCAAAGCTGGCTTGGATGTTCACCCACATCGAGGGTGGCACCTCGATGATGCGCACCACCGTCAAGCATGCGTTGGGCAAGTCTGACGACAACATCGACGTGCTCGTGCCCGAAAGCGAGCGTCATCGTGTCTTCACCGAAGCGCGCATCTATGTGGCGATCTGGCTGGCCACGGTGGTGTGGGCGATTCTGAGCCGCTCGGTCTACCCGCTATTGCTCATCGGGGGGCCCACGTTCTATGGAGCGTGGCTGGTGCTGTTCTTTGGCGTCACCCAACATGCGGGTCTGCGAGAGGATCAACTCGACCACCGGTACTCGACGCGGACCGTGTTGATGAACCCGATCTTTCGGTTTCTGTATCTGAACATGAACTACCACGTCGAGCACCACATGTTCCCCGCGGTGCCGTACTACAACCTTCCGCAGCTTCACGCCGAAATTCGCGATCAGCTGCCGGAGCCGATGCCAGGCACAATCGCCGCCTACAAGGAGATCATCCACGCCTTTCGTGAGCAGGCCAAGGATCCGTCGTGGGAGCTGCCTCGACACATCCCCGATGTGCCCGGACGGCGAGGTCCGATCGTTCAAGGCTTTGAGTGGGCCGGAGAGCCGAACGCCGATGGTTGGGTTGATCTCGGCCCAGCCGATCTCGCTCCGGGTGGACTGCAGGCCATCGACATCAACGGCGCCGCGTTGTTGTTGGCGTGCACCGAACAAGGTGACTTCGCACTCGTCGACCGCACGTGTACTCACGGTGACGCCGACCTCACGAACGGAACCGTCCTCGGCTGTGAGATCGAATGCCCAAAGCACAACGGGCGCTTCGACTTGCGAACCGGTGAAGGAACCCGCCGCCCAGTCCTAACGCCGCTCACCACCTACCCCGTTCGCGTGCGCAACGCCCGCATCGAAACTGACCTCCGGGGTCTGACCCCAATTGTCACAAATGGCGGGGGCGACGCATGAGGGTGTGGATCAGTGGTGGCGGCGGCTTTGTCGGGTCGAACATCGTGCGTGCCGCAGTCGACGGTGGCCACGATGTGCTGACGACTGCGCACACCTTCGTCCCGCCACCTGATGCCGCTTACGCCGTGTCGAAGGTCGACATGACCAACGGCGCTGACGTCCGAGCCAGCATCGACAGCTTCGACCCGGACCTTGTCGTCCACTGCGCAATCATGAACGACTGGGACCGGATGTATGCCGACCGCCAGGCGTCATGGAATGCCTACGTGAACGCAACGCGCCACACCGCCCAGGCAGCGATCGAAGGGGTCGATGCCAGCTACGTGCTCGTCTCGACCGACTGGGTATTCGACGGCACGCAAGGCGGCGCCGACGAACTCACACCCCCGAACCCCATCAACCTGTACGGCACGCTGAAACTTGCGTCAGAAATGGTTGCGCTCGAAGCCGGGGGAGCGGTCGCTCGTGTGAGCGGTGTCAACGGACAGCACCTGGCTCGGCCCTCCACTCCTCGTGCCCAAGACCGAGGGTTTGGCTACTTCGTGGCCAGCATCGTCGATTCGCTTTCGGCCAACGAACCGTTCACGGTGTGGGAAGCCGACGACATCAACATGGTGGCGACGCCATCGCTTGCCCTCGAATGCGGCGAGATCATGCTTGCGATCGGCGAGAAACACGGCACGGGCGTCTTCCATTGCTGTGGCGCTGACGCCGTTACTCGCCGCGATCTCGCTGAGCTCACCTGCGACGTCTTTGACCTCGACGCTGACCTGCTCGATTTCGGGCCACCCGACCCGGCCTCGATGCTCGCCGCGCCGGTCCCGTACGACACCTCGCTCACGACGCCTCGGACGGATCGAATCCTCGGCCGAACCGCAACACCCGTGCGCACCCTCATCGAACGATTCCGAGAGCAATACGCCGCTCAGGTAGGAGAACCTTCATGACGTCAATCGCCATCTTTGGTCTCGGGCGCATCGGCAAGATGCACGCAGACATCATCACCCAACACGTCGATGGTCTCGACGTCGTGGCTGTCTACGACATCCACTCGGAGAGCGCACAGGCGGTGGCCGACGCGATCGGGTGTGATCGAGCCGAGACCGTCGACGAGATTATGTCGAGCGATGTTGATGCTGTTGCGATCTGTACCAGCACCGACACACACGTAGACCTCGCCGTTGCTGCGGCCGAAGCGGGCAAGTCGATCTTTCTCGAGAAGCCCGTGTCGCTGAACCTTGCTGAAGTCGACCGGGCCGCCGCCGCGATCAACACTGCTCGCGTCCCGATCCAGATCGGATTCAACCGGCGCTTCGACCCGGCCCATGCTGCGGTGCAGCAGGCCGCCGCAAGCGGCGCTCTGGGCGAGCTGCACATGGTCAAGATCACCAGTCGCGACCCGGCCCCGCCGCCGATCGAGTACATCGAGGTATCGGGCGGCATGTTCAACGACATGACGATCCACGACTTCGACATGGCCCGGTTTGTCACCGGTAGCGAGATCGTCGAGGTCTTTGCAAAGGGCGCCAACCGCATCGATCCGGCTATCGGCCAAGCAGGTGACATCGACACGGCCATGCTTCTACTCACGCACGAGAATGGCACCCTCACCTACATCGACAACAGCCGTCAAGCGGTTTACGGGTACGACCAGCGAGTTGAGGCGTTCGGTTCGTTGGGTATGGCGATCTCGGAGAACCCTCGCCCGCACTCGACCGAGCTGCACACCGCTACAGGCACGCAGCTCGAACCCATCCCATACTTCTTCATCGAGCGCTACACCGAGAGCTTTACCAACGAGTGGGTTGCGTTCGCTGAAGGTCTCTCAACAGGCAACATGCTGCTCGGTATCGAAGACGGCCGAGCCCCACTCGTCGCTGGCATTGCTGCACTGAAGAGCCATCGAGAAGGCCGCCCCGTCAAGACATCGGAGATCACTGCATGAGCATCGACCAATCGATCACTTCTGACCCGTATTCGTTCGGGTCGTTCGCGGGCAAGACCTGTGTCGTCACTGGCGGGTCGCAAGGCCTTGGCTATGCCGTGGCCGAGCTGTTAAAGGCCCGAGGGGCTGGGGCGATTTTGCTCGTCGGGCGCGATCAGGCCAAGGGTGACGCCTCGGCCGCGCGCCTCGACGGTGACGGCTGTTCGGTCAGCTTTCTCTCCGCCGATATGGCCACAACCGAAGGCGCCGAGCTCGTCGTGTCGACCGTCGATGAGAAGTACGGAACGGTCCACGCAGCAGCCATGTGCGCGGCTGCCACATGGCGCGGCACGGTGTGGAACACCACCGGCGACATGTGGGACGAGATGCTCGCTGTCAACGTGAAAGCGCCAGGTCTACTCATCACCGGGCTCGCCACGATCATGGAGCGCGAAGGTGTCCACGGGTCGATGGCGCTCGTCGGCTCGATCGCCCATCACGGTGGCATTGGCGAGCTGTTCCCGTACGTCGTGGCCAAGCATGGCCTTGAAGCAATGGTGCGCCACGCTGGCTACTCGCTTCGCATGGAACAAATCAGGGTCAACCTGATTAACCCGGGCTGGATGGACACCCCCGCCGAAGATGGCGTGCAGAAGAAGTTCCACGACGCCCCCGACAACTGGCTCGAAGAGGCCGAGAAGGTGCAGCCACATGGCCGGCTGCTCAAGCCTCAGGAAGTCGCCCGCGGAATCTGCTTCATGCTCAGTGATGAGTCGGGCCTGATGTCGGGCGCTTCTATCGACTTCGACCAGACCATGCCGGGCCAAGGCCCCGCTGCACCTTTCGAACCAGTACCTCGACACTTCCCTTGGGAGAATTCATGAACATCAACAGCGATCGACGGGCAGCCTCTAACAGCCTTGTCCAAAATTCGGGTGGTGACGGGGTGCGTCTTGATGTCACGCCGGAATCGGCGGGATGGAGATTCCTGAGTTTCTCGGTGGTGAACCTGGCCGCGGGAACCAGCCACACCGATCACCGGCCCGACCAGGAGACGGCAATCGTGCCGCTTACCGGAAACGGTGTCGTTAAAGCGGGTGATCACACCTTCGAGGTTGGCCGGACCAGTGTGTTCGAGCAGATGCCGAGCATCGTCTACGTGACTCCTGGCGACGAGATCGAGATCACCGCTGCTGATGGCGAGTTCGAGTTCGCTATTGGCTCTGCTCCTGCTGAGGGGCTCTACCCCACTCGGTTGATCGTCCCCGAAGAGATGAAGAGCGAAGTTCGTGGCGGCGGTGCGTCGCACCGCCAGGTCAACCACGTTCTTGCTCCGCCGATCGATGCCGAGCGGCTCATCCTGTACGAGGTGTACGTGCCACGGGGTATGTGGGCTGGCTGGGCGCCTCACCGCCACGATGGCGAGGACGGCTCGCCGTATCTCGAAGAGACCTACTACTTCCGAATGGACCCGGGCAACGGCTTCATCATGCACCGCAACTGGACCCCCGACGGCGACTTCGACGAGACCTTGGTGATGCACGACGGCGACACCGCTCTTGTGCCGAAGGGCTACCACTCGACGGTGTCATGTCCGAGTTCGAACATGTTCTTCCTGAACTACCTGGCAGGCGAGCTTGTCGACAAGGAACGGACAACACCTCCGTGCTTCGATGCCGGCCACACGTGGATTCATGATGCGTGGGAGAACGACGATGCGGGAGCGTGGAAACAGCCCGTCATGCAAACCCCGAACCTCGGCAACCCGGGAGGACTTCCACCTGGTGCCGACGTTGCCGGCGATGACCCATACAAAGTTTCGGGCGACAAGCCCACCGACGACTAGGACACGATGACAGCAATGACACCGGGAAAGATGCGCGGCATCGACACCCTCACCACCGACGAAGGCGTGTTTGCGATCCTCGCCATTGACCACCGCGATTCGCTCAAGGCGGTGTTGCCTGGCGCTGCGACCAACGCGGAGATCACCGAGTTCAAGTTGGCCTTGATCAGCGGCGTTGGCCCTCAGGCGAGTGGGGTGATGCTCGAGCCTGAGTACAGCCTTCCGCAGGCAATCGAGAGCGGGGCCATTGTTGGTAGCCAGGGTTTCATGGCCGCTCTCGAGGCACAGGGCTACATGCAAGATCCGTGGGCTGGCCCAACGCAGATGATGCCCGACTGGAACGCCGCCGATGTGAAGCGACACGGAGCCGGGGCGGCCAAGCTGCTGTTGCCGTACTCGCCCGAACGCACCGAGCATGCAGCACAGCAACGCCAAGTGGTGGAGGACACCGCGGTGATCTGTGCCGAGCTCGACCTTGCGCTGCTCGTAGAGCCGGTTGCCTTCGGCATGGCTGACGCCGACCGACCTGGCATCGTGCTGCAAACCGTCGAAGAGCTCTCACCGCTGCCGATCGATGTGTTGAAGCTCGAGTTCCCTGGCGACCCCACAAACCCCGATGGTTGGGACGATGCGTGTGCCGCCGTCGATGCGGCGTGCCGTCAACCGTGGGTATTGCTCTCGTCGGGCGTCACCTACGAGGCCTACAAGGCGCAACTCGAGGTGGCATTCCGCAACGGATGCTCGGGTTTCACGGGCGGCCGGGCGATTTGGCGCCCTGCATCAGACGCCAGCATCGAAGACCGTGCCGGTGTTATAGCGGGCGAGGTAAGCGACCGGGTAGCCGAGCTCCGAGCTCTCGCCGTAGCCACCGCCAAACCCTGGCGCACCGTGTAGAGGTACCTGGCACCTTTCGTCAAAAAGGTGCCAGGTTCGTTTTCCCCGTTTGGTACCTGGTACCTGAGGCCAACGTTGATTTTGCAACGATTCTCTCCCGAGGTACCTGGTACCATTCACCAAAAAGGTGCCAGGTTCCTTTTGCGTGAAAGGTTCGTGGTACCTCGATGGCAGGGGGACGCATGAGTACATCGGTGAACATTCTTGGCGGGCACCAATCTGACTTTGCTGCGAATTTGGCGAAGTCTGGCGGGTCGGTCGAATCGCTCGTGGAGGACACCGTCCGGTTGACGGTTGCTGCGGCTCAGATCGACCTGGCCGACATCGAGACCATCCACGTAGGCAACGCGTTCGGCCAGCTCTACACCGGGCAGGGCCACCTCGGGGCAATGCCTGCAACGGTGCTTCCCGAGTTGTGGGGCGTGCCAGCCATGCGCCACGAGGCGGCGTGTGCTTCGTCGTCGATGGCCACCCTTTCGGCAATGGCCGAGATCGAGAGCGGTCGGTACGACTGTGTACTTGTGCTGGGGGTCGAGCAAGAGAAGACCATGCCCGGAGGAGAAGCCGCAGCTGTTCAGGAAGCCGCGGCCTGGGTTGGGCCCGATACCGAGGGCGCTACCTACATTTGGCCCGAGACCTTCAACCATCTCGCCGACGAGTACGACCGTCGCTACGGCCTCGACGATGTGCACCTTCGAGCCATTGGCGAGCTGAACCTTCGCAACGCCAAGGACAATCCAAACGCGCAAACCCGCGGTTGGGCGCTCTCGGCCGAGACGTGCACCGACGACGACGAGGTGAACCCCGTGGTGGCCGGACGTCTTCGCCGCAACGATGTCACCCAGATAACCGATGGTGCAGTCGGGCTGATCTTGGTGTCGGATCGCTGGCTTGCCGGTCGCGGGCGGGTTCCGAAGTCGTCGATTTCTGGATGGGGCCACACGACCGTAGGCCTTGGCTTGCGTCAAAAGCTCGATCGCAACAGTGACTCGACTTTCGTCATGCCGCAGGTACGTACGGCCATCACCGATGCGCTGGGACGGGCCGGGACCGACGTCGACGGCCTTGACGCAATCGAGACACACGACTGCATGACACCGTCGGAGTACCTGGCGATTGATCACTTCGGCATCACCGCACCGGGAGAGAGTTGGAAGGCGGTCGAGGACGGTTCGCTAGAGCGTGACGGCCGCATGCCGGTGAACCCGAGTGGAGGCTTGATCGGCGGTGGACATCCTGTTGGAGCAACCGGAGCTCGAATGCTGCTCGATGCCACCAAGCAGGTGGCCAACGAAGCAGGCGCCTATCAAGTTGACGGTGCCGAGAAGGTGGCAACGCTCAACATCGGTGGAAGCACCACAACCACCGCATGCTTTGTGGTCGAGCGTCCGATTTCGTAAATATTTGTGCAATTCACCACCTACAGGGTGGGCAAGTGCGCACGGATTCGTCAGTGTGGGGACATGAACGTTCGACAAGCATCTTTGAGGTTTGGTCTTGCGTTGAGTGTCGCGCTTGGGCTGGCCGGATGCGGTGGCGACGCGCCGACGGCTGCCCAAGGCGAACCCACACCGGTAGTTGATGGTGAGCTCACGCCGGTGCTGCCGGAGGTAACCACGACCGATGCCGCCGCAGAGCCAACGACCGAAGCCGAGACAACAGCCGAGGCCGATGACGGTGAGATCATCGACTCGACGACGACCTCCACTACAACTACCGCCGCCGCAGAGACAACAACGACAACAACCACAACGACGACTACTACGGCTGCACCCGAAATTTCGTCGACGCCCGTTGACCAAGTGCCGCTCGACCTCGAGCTAGTAGCCACGCTCAGCAGCCCCATTGGCCTGGCCCCGCGACCCAACACCAACGACATCTTCGTGATCGAACAGGCCGGCCGGATCGTGCGTCTTCCCGACGGCACTGCCGATGGCGCTGACACCACGCTGGACATTCGCGGCACGGTGACCCTCGGAAACGAACAGGGTCTGCTCGGACTTGCGTTCTCGCCCGACGGTGAACGGCTCTACGTGAACTTCACCGATGGCAATGGGAATACGAACGTGGCCCGATACACGATGTCTGGCAATGCGGCAGACACCGCAACGCGAGAGATCCTGCTGCAGATCAACCAACCACGCGGCAACCACAACGGTGGCGGGCTTGCCTTTGGGCCCGACGGCTACCTCTATATCGGGATGGGAGATGGCGGTGGTGGCGGTGACCCGGGGGATCACGGCCAGAACCCGAACACACCGCACGGTGCGGTGCTGCGGATCGATGTCGACACCGATGAGGGGTACCGCATTCCTCCCGACAATCCGTTCGTCGACGGCGATGCACCGGAGGTGTTCGTGTGGGGCATTCGAAACGCTTGGCGCTTCGGGTTCGATTCGATCACCGGCGATCTTTGGATCGCCGACGTTGGCCAAGACCGGTTCGAAGAGGTCACCGTGTTGCGCGCCGCTGATGGTGGGGGCAACGGGGCGAACCTCGGTTGGAACGAGACTGAAGGGCTCGAGACGTATCGCAGCGGCACGATCCCCGACGACCACGTGGCGCCGGTTATCACCTATGCCCATGGCGGGCGGTGCTCGATTACCGGGGGAGAGGTGTACCGGGGAACAGCCATTCCCGAGCTCTACGGCACCTATGTCTATGGCGACTTCTGCAGCGGCGAGGTGTTTGGTTATCGCGTCGATGACAGCGCAAGCCCCGAGCAGATCGACGTATCGAACATCAGCGAACTGTCGAGCTTCGGTCTAGGCAACGACGGCACGCTCTACGTTCTCAGCCGCACCGGTGGCGTGTTCCGAATCGTTGGTTGACGTCGTCGGCTGACAGCTAGCTCGTGCGACGTTTGCTGCGGAGGTACCAGCTGGCACCGCCGGCAAGCGCGCCCGCGCCAGCCACGATCGCACCGGTTCGGGCATGGTCGCCAACCCGCTTTGACAGCGAGAGCTTGTTCGAGAACGTGCGGACTTCCCACTCGCGGTCGGCCGCGACCTTGGCGAGGGCACGATCGGGGTTGATCACCACGGGGTGGCCGACAGC
>CALHTB010000012.1 GCA_938038785.1 uncultured Acidimicrobiales bacterium | reverse complement strand
TTCTCGAGACCCGAGAACTTCCAGTCGGCCATCGGGGCGAACTCGGGACGCTGGAACGGCTTAATCCATTGCTGCATCTCTCGGCCGAGAAACTTGAGCACGCCCGGGGGTGCGTCGAAGTTGCGGATCTCCCAGCCATGCAGCGCAGCCACCGTTGCCAGACGAGCATCAGGGTTGACGGCAATCGCCGTGCCCACTGCTGTGAGCATCGGGCTGTCGTAGTAGCTGTCGGTATAGGCATGGCTTTCCGCAAGCGAAATGCCGTTTGCCCCGGCCCATGCAACGATGGCGTCGCGCTTCTTTGGACCCCAGACGAACTCACCATCGGTTTGCCCGATGAAGTGCTCGCCGTCATCGGCCCACTCGGTGCCGATGACCGCATCGAAGCCAAGGGCGTCAGCCAACGGCTGCATCAACACCGAAGGACTTGTGCTGGCGATGACCAACTTTTTGCCGTCGGCGCGCAGCTCTTCGATCAAGAGCTTGGCGTACCCGGGGATTGCGTCGAGAAGGTCTGGCACCGATGCCTTTGCCGCTCGCTTCGTCGCCTCGACCGACCACCCCTTCGCGGCCTTGACCGCCAGCTGGGCGATCTGCATGTTGACCCGCGTCTCACCGAACAAGTCGTAGATGCTGACCATAAGCCCAGCACCAGGAACCTTCGTGGCACCCGTGGTCAGGCCCTCAGCTTCGAGATGCTTGCCGAAGATCGTGCCGGACGCGTGCGGCAACAAGGTTCGATCGAGGTCGAAGAATGCTGCTCCCGTCATTGGTCCACTACACCACAGCCAAGCTCAGTCACCAAAGCTGTATCGGCATGGATCGCCCAAACTCAAAAGCGAACCTGGTACCTAAACCCAAAAAGGTGCCAGGTTCCTTTATGGGGAAAGGAGCGTGGTACGGCGAACAAGCCGCATGTTTACAACGGTCCGACAAAAGCGAACCTGGTACCTAAATCCAAAAAGGTGCCAGGTTCCTTTCTGGGGAAAGGAGCGTGGTACCTCAGCGTGTGAGGGTGCGTTTGGCCTTGCTGGCGGCGCGGCGCCAGAGTGGGCGGGGCGTAGGGTCCGTCGTCGGTGTGGCGGTGTCGCTCGGTCCCGCAGCGCCGGCATTGCTGTGTGATTGCTCAGCTGCGGCGTTGCTGTTCGATGGCACAGCAGCTGCAGCAGCGGCGGCTTCGGGGCCAGAGTTTCCGAAGAAGGCCAGGCCATTGCAAGTGAGGTCGAACTCGCCATACTTCTCGACGAGTTCTGCCGAGGGCACTGCCTTTTTCATGAACGTGGGCTCGTGTTCGAGGTGTGCGAATGGGCTGCGGGCAAATGCGTCTTTGACCATGGTTGCTGACATGCGGTTCTGCTCGGGTGAGTTGAACACGTAGTGCGCCACCGCACGAGCGTCGGCCTCGTCGATGTCTTTGACGGTGGTGAGGTGCTCGAACAGTTCGTCCTCGTTTGACTCGAGCTGGCACCAGTTCGGGAGAAGATCTGGCATGCCGGCGAAACCGTAGTGCGTGCCCGACGGGCCCTTCACGGCCATGTGATGACCACGCGGGCTATAGAAGAGCGGGCCTCCATCGAGGTACAGCACTCCCCCGGTCTCGAGTACTCGGTCGCATTCGAGCAAGAAGTCGTCCATGTCGCTGATGTGTTCGAGGACGGCCCTCCCGTACACCATCGAAAAACTGCTGTCGGGAAAGTCGAGCGCCCCGATGTCATTCTGCCTCACCGTGATCGGGTACTCGCCAACACGGCTCTGTAGGCCTTTGACGACCAAGTTCGAAGCCGTGACACCGAGCCCGCTCAGTTCGCACAGCACCTTGGCGCTTGCGAGCTGGCCGTCTGAACCAATCTCAAGGATTGGCTTTGATGAAGTCTCCGAGGTGGGAAGCGTGACCTGCTTTAACAGCCGGGCAAACGTTCCCCGAAGGACCGGTATGCGCGACTCGTTCCACTTCGTGGTTCCCATCAGCGTCGCGTCAAGCGTCGCGTCGACGGCGGCGAGCTGATCTTCGATGGTCGGGGAGGCGGTCACACCCAAACCCTAGGCCTGGCAATCTAGAAGAGTCTGATCATTGTGTCGCCATGATCAGACTCCACAGTTCACTTAGGTTGAGCGACCGCTATCTTGGAAGGCCGAGCACGCAAGGTGCGAGCTCGATTTGTGTGGCCCCCGTAGCTCAGGGGATAGAGCATCGGTTTCCTAAACCGTGTGCACAGGTTCGAATCCTGTCGGGGGCGCCATATGTCAGACACGCCCACCAGCGCCGAGGCGACGCGCACTCGATGGGAGTGAACCCGAGGCGATTTCCTCACATTCTTGGGTTAGGCGTCTTTCTCGTCTCATACGGAACAAACGTTTCCACGCCTTTGCTCGTGTCTTACCGAGAGCGCCTCGACCTCGGTAACTCCGCGACGATGGCGATCTTCACCGTGTATGTGGTCGGCATTCTCAGCGTCCTGCCGTTCGCCGGCCAGCTGTCCGATCGGTTTGGGCGCCGCACAACCGCCATCCCGTGTCTCGTCGTTTCCGCAGTTGGCTCGCTCGTGATGATCCTTGGAAGCGATGCTCTCGGCTATTTATTGCTCGGACGGTTCCTTCTTGGCGCGGCAACCGGAGCCATGCTTGCGATCGGTGCCGCGTGGATGCAAGAACTGCTTGGGCCCGGGCGAGAGCAGCAGGCCGCCCTCATCTCGACGATTTTGTCGTTCGCCGGATTCGGAATGGGCCCGCCGGTGACGGCTGTGTTTGAACAACTTGGGCTCTCCCCTTTGGTCACCCCGTTCTTGATCCATGCGATCGCCGCTCTGGTGGTGGTTCCGCCACTCCTTCTGGTGCCGGAAACCGCGCTGCTAGCTGCGAAGCCAATTCGCTTTCAGCTTGGTGTGCCGGCTGACGGCCGACGGTTCTTCAGCCGTGTAATCGCCCCAGCGTCGGTGTGGGTTTTCAGTTTTCCGTCGACGTCGTTTGCGCTGTTTCCTGTGATCGTGAGCGATGCGATCGACGGTTCTGCAGTCGTTGTCGCCGCGATATCGGCACTGCTGACCGCGTGGGCCGGACTGATCGCCCGACCGATTCTGCCGCGAGTTGGCCCGGCACGAGCGCTCACGATCGGGATGGTGACGGGCACGATCGGCTACACCCTCGGAGCCCTGGCGTTTGCAACCGGCACCTGGCAGCTCGTGATGCCCGCCGCTATCTGTCTCGGCGGCGCATCGGGATTGCTGACGGGCGGAGCGCTGTCGTTCCTTGGTGAAATCGCCGACGACGAAACTCGAGGTGCGCTCAACTCGACGTTCTTCCTGCTCGCCTACCCGGGCATGATCATGCCGATCGTGCTCACCACCATTGCTCGAGCGACGGGCATGACCGCCGCACTACTAGGCGCGACCGTCCTCGCCGCCCTCGCCACTGCGCTGCTGTTCTCCCGCCGAGGCGAAGCTCCGGCTATTCGGTAGGGGGAGCTCCCCACAGACGTTTTTAGTTCGAACTCGTACCGTTGGACGCATGCGTGTGCGAGCTGCCCTTCTTCGCCTGCTCGCAGTTGCGTGCATGCTCAGCATCGTATTTTTCGCAGCCTTCTTCATCGCCATCTCGATGCGAAACCCGGGACGTCAATCCCGTGCGACGAACCCGCCCGCCGCATTGGCCCAAGCCGATGACGCACCGACGGTCGAGGCGCCTGCGGTCGAAGTACTCGATGTTGTGTCCACAAACCCCGACGCCGTTCCGACTACCGCACCAACAACCTCCACTCCTCCCGAAACCGCTCCACCAGAAACCGAGGTACCCGCGCCACGACCTACCCAGCCCCAACTCGATCCAATTTTTGACTCGACACGTGCCGAACTCACGGACGTCCTCACAATCTCTGTTCGCTTGCCGGAAGAGCTCGACGACGAGGCCACGAGCTGGGTGCCCGTCATCAGCGCCATCGATCCGAACGGCTATGTCATCCACCTCGACCGCGACGAGAACTGCGACGGCAGCTCGACATGTCGAGTCTCGACCTTCACCGCCCGCCGCAGTGCCCAGCTTTCGCCCGAACTCACTGGCGGCACGCCAGTTCCTCTTCCAAACGGCCTCAGCGGGGTGCTTATGGACTCTTCGTGTGGCGAGGGGTGCAACAACGGATTCATCATTTGGATCGAAGACGGCGTCCGCTATTCGGTGGGCAGTCGGGTATCGGCAGGTCCCGAAATCCTCGACCTCGCATGGCGCTCGATCGATGCTGCATTGCCCACGCCGTCGGGACCGTCGGTGTGTGGCCAAGGCGCGCCGAAGCACGACGGACAGGTCGCCCGCACGATCACTACGACTGTCGGTGACGAACGGTCGATGCACTGGGTTGCGGTGTGCTCCGAGCTCGGCTTCGACATCGAAATCATCGACGCTCCGGGCGATCTACGTTGGCAAGACGTCGACGCTGACGGCAGCCATGACGCAGTTGTTCGTTACGAAGACGGATCCTCGACCATCTTCACCATCGACAACAATCGACCGCGGAGCGTCATCAACTTTGGCACCGGCCGCCGTCTACTGGTCGCCGACCTCACCTGCGAACAAACCACCTCGGGGCGTAGGGCGGTCGACCGGGCCACCGGAGAACGGCTCGAGTTCATCTCAACCACACTCGTCCGTCGGATAGCGGACGAAACGCTTATCGACTCGAACCTCGTCGACTGCTGACAATTGGCGCGAGCGCGCTGGTTCGCACCCTGCCAACGGGAGCGCGGGGATGTGTGACAACCACGCGCTGCTCCACCGAGAAACCTTCGAGATTCAGATAGTCGACCATCGATTGCGCGCCAGCGGTCAGTGCATCCATCAACACGTGCGTGTCGACTTCTAGTCGGTCGGGCAAGTCGGTTTCCGGAGGCGGGATAACGGCGTCGATCTGCACGTCGCGTCCATTTGTTCCGAGCGGTTCAGCCCGGCCCTCCAACACGACCCGCAACGCTTCGGTGTTGTTCCAAAAGCGCAGCGAAGAGAGCTTGACCACCTCAGACACGTACTCGTTGTGAATGCGTTTCACCAACCGAGGAACGGTGGCCCGCTCGAGCTTGTTGAGCGGCTCGACCTCTTGGTTCTTGTTAAAACCTCGACTCCGGATAACGAGAACGTGGGTGGCGTCAAAGGTCAACGCCGACACCCATGGCACACCTTCGAGCATGCCCCCGTCGACGTATGCCTTGTCATCGACGAATCGAGACGGGCCGGCAATGACGGGCAGGCACGCAGTCGCGGCGAGCACCCGCCGGGCATGCGCTTCGGTCTTGCCTACCTGAAACAGCCGCTTCGGGTTGTCCTCGTCAGCTGGCGTGACGGTGGCCCATAGCGGAATGTCGCTTTCGAGGAGATCGTCCCAGTTGAACCCGTGGCGGTCGAGCGCATCATCGATCAGATAGTCGAGGTCCATGATCGCCCCGTCGCGAAGCAATCGACGACGGTTAACGAACCGTTCGCTATTGAGCACCGTGTAGTAAAGCACCGAGCCCGACGTGCCCTGGCCCGTGACGAAGAAGGCTCCAGCGATCGCTCCCGCCGACGTTCCCACAACGGTGTCGAAGCTGTTTCGCATCCCGAGCTGTTCGAGTGCCAGCAACATCCCCGAGGACACAGCACCTCTCATCCCGCCACCCTCGACTGCGAGAACTACTCGATGTCCGTCGTCGCGTTGACCAGGCATTGAACCCGAATCGAGTCGGGACAAGATGACATCGCGCACCGACGGCAATGCAGACTCTCCGCTCGGCAACTCATGCCTCCAGAACAGAGTCTGATCCACCGCGCCTGCGGTCGATCAACCATCGGATGACCTCGATGGAAACCGTGACGCTAAGGGCGAAGCCAAAGGCCAACCACAGTGCGGTGCTCGGGTTCTCGATCGTGCTCGAGAAATAGAAGCCGAGCAGGCCGGCGTAACTTGCCCACAGGGTGGTGGCCAAGAGGTCCCACCGCGTGAACCACGAGAGAAACGGCTGACCCGTTAGCCCACATGAGAACGTCATTGCGGTTCTACCGCCGGGGATGAATCGGGCGGTGATGAGCAGGAGGCCGCCGCGTTTACGAATTTGTTCACCGGTGGCGAAGAGCCGTTGCTCGCCCTTCTCGCCCCGGAAGAACAGGTTCTTCAATGCCTTGTCGCTGCGTTGACCAATCCAGTAAGCGAGCGAGTCACCTGCATAGGCACCCAAGGCCCCGAGGACAATAACGAGCACGATGGACAGGGTGCGTTGGTCGTCGATTAGTTCACCAGCACCAGCGGCCACACCACCGGCGATAACGCTGAACTCGGAGGGAACGATCGGCACGATCGAATCCAGCAGCGCAATGACGAACAGCAAGGCGAGAAACCAAGGGTTCTGTGACAACTCGAGAATTGTCTCCTCGATGGTATGAAACAGATCAAACGCCCAGTCGAACACGTTTCTGACTGTACCGAACCTGGACGGACGGTTACAGATCGGTTCGCAGAACGTGGCGACCCTTTCTTGCTTTCGCGGTTGGCGGTGCAATGATGGAACACGGACAACGGCAGGAGAAAACATGAGCGCACAGGGCATCCAGTTGGCTGCGGCGGGAACGATTGAAGCCTCGAAGATCTACGGATCAGGCGACACCGAGGTTCGGGCGCTCGACGGTGTCACAGTGTCATTCCATCAAGGCCAGTTCACCGCAATCATGGGGCCATCGGGTTCAGGCAAGTCCACCCTCATGCACTGCCTTGCCGGCCTTGACCGGTTGACCAGCGGTCACGTCATGGTGGGCGAAACCAACCTGGGCGAGCTCAGCGAGAAAGAGCTCACCCTTCTGCGCCGCACCAAGATCGGGTTCGTTTTCCAGGCCTTCAACCTCATCCCAACGCTCACCGCCATCGAGAACATCACCCTTCCGCTCGACCTCGGCAAGAATTCGCCCGACAAGGAACTACTGAACGAGGTCGTGACTGCGGTCGGCCTGGCCGATCGCCTGAGCCACAAGCCAAATGAGCTCTCCGGCGGCCAGCAGCAGCGCGTCGCCGTCGCTCGGGCGTTGGCATCACGTCCAGACGTGATCTTCGCCGATGAACCAACCGGAAACCTCGACAGCCAGACCGGCGCCGAAATCCTCAGCTTTATGCGCCGTGCCGTCGACGAATTTGGCCAGACGATCGTCATGGTGACCCACGACCCCGTGGCAGCCGCATACGCCGACCGAGTGTTGTTCTTGGCAGACGGAAAGATCGTCAGCGAGCTCGAGAACCCCACTACGGATCTCATCCTCGAACGCCTGCGCGCCGCAACGAACGGCTAGGGCATGCTCAAGCTTGCTCTAAAGAACCTGGCAGCTGGGAAGATCCGGCTGTTCCTCACGACATTGCTGATCGTCGTTGGCGTTGGCTTTGTGTGCTCATCGTTCATCTTGCGCGATGGCCTCAAGGACGTGTTTGCCAACCTCGCGGAAGAAGTCGTCCAAGGCGTCGATGTCGGCGTCTCCGCCTTTGACCCTGAGTCCGATCCGATCGTAGAAGCCGATCTCGCTCTGCTCGACGGCATCGAGGGCATCGACCGAGCCGAGCTCTCGATCACTGGCGAGGGGCAAGAGAACCGCATCCAGCCAATCAAGGCCGATGGAACAACGATCACCTTGCAGGGGCCTCCACAGCTGGCCTTTAGCTGGTCGGACGAATCTGACGTCCTGTCCATCGTGGAGGGCCGCGCTCCCGCTGGCCCAGACGAATGGGTTACCGACCCATCGAGCCTCGTAGAGCACGGCTTCGTTGTCGGCGACGTCTATGACTTCATCACGCCGTCAGGGCGTCAACAGGCGACGCTCGTTGGCACCTACACCTTCAACGGATTCATTGAAGGCCCGACCTACATGTCCATGACGATCGACACGCTTCAGGACTACCTCGAATACGGCGATCGGTACGACGCAATCGCAGTTGTTTCCGACGGCAGCGTGCCCGTTCCCGAGCTCATCACATCCATCGAATCAGCGTTGAACAACAACTCCGACTTTCCCCGGGTTCTCGTGCAAAGCCAGGAAGAGCTCATCGCCGACACAACCGCAGAGTTCAACCAGGTGTTCGACATCATCGGCGGCATCCTGTTGGGCTTCGCGCTGCTATCCCTGTTCGTCTCGATCATCATTATCATCATCATCTTCGCCATCTCGATCCAGCAACGGACGAGGGAGATCGGCCTTATGCGCGCCATTGGCGCTACTCCAGGTCAGATCTTGCGATCTGTGCTGGCCGAGTCGTTCATCATCGGCCTGCTCTCGTCGATCCTTGGAATCGCCGCCGGTGCGCTCATTACGCTCGCGATTCGTGCAGCACTCAACGCGGCAGGACTCGGCATCCCATCGTTCTCACTGGTGATCAAGCCGCTCACGATCTTCCTGGCCTTTCTGGTCGGGATCGGTGTCACAATGCTCGCTGCGATCTTCCCGGCGATCATCGCCTCGCGGGTCTCACCAATCACCGCGATCACCGGTTCATCAGACAAGAAGGAACGTTCGAATGTTCGCTACATCCTCGGCGCCGTAGTCACCTGCATCGGTATCGGCCTCATGTCGATCGGGCTGTTCGGTGGAGCTGACACCGTGACCGGAGTGCTCGTCCCGCTCGGCAGTGGTGCAGCGACGACCGTCATCGGCATTCTGCTGCTCAGCCCATTGGTGGCCGGTCCTCTCAGCAACGCTCTCGGCACTCCACTTCAAGCCATTCTCAAAACTCCTGGCCGACTTGCGAAGGACAACGCGGCCCGAAACCCCCGTCGAACCGGAACCATCGCGTCGGTGTTGATGATCGGCCTCACCGCCGTCTCGATGGTCTTCGTCTTGGGGGCGTCGTTCACCGCAGAGTTTGATCGCATTCTCAACACCTCGGTGCAAGGTGACTACCTGGTGACGAGCGACCAAGCCGACATCCCCAGTGAGGTCGTCGAGCTGATCGCACAAGACGACGCGTTCGGAAACGTCACCGCGGTCAAGTACTGGGGCGTCAATCTGGCGAACAAGCCCGTCGTCCGCGAACCATCCGACAATGGAGAGATTTCGTTTACCACGACGGGCCAGGAGATCGGCTACGACAGCGACCTCGCTGCCTTCGAGTACGACCAAATCGAGGGGCTATTCAACCTGTCGGTCACCGACGGCCAGCTCACAGACATGACCAACGACACTACGGCGCTTCGCGACACCGTCGCCGAAGATCTCGGCCTCGGCATCGGCGACACCATCACGGTGTACCTCTCCGATGGCTCCCCAGCCGACCTCGACATCATCGCGATCTTCGAAGAAGCCCAGGTAGCCGCAGGCGTTCTTGTCACCTTCGACCGCTTTAGCGAGCTCTCGCCGCAACAGACGAGCGACTGGGTAGCTGCTAAACGCGCCGACGGAGTATCGGTCGAAGCTGCTGACGCGGCATTCGACGAGATCGGCCTCGACTACCCAAACCTCGCCTTCCAATCGTCAGCAGAGTTTCGCCAATCGTTCAGTGATCAGATCAACTTCATCACCCGCATCATCACGATCTTGCTCACCCTCACCATCCTGGTAGCTCTCGTCGGCATCCTCGCCACGGTGGCACTCAGTGTCTTTGAACGGATCCGCGAGATCGGACTGCTCCGAGCGGTCGGCTCTACCCGTCGACAGGTCTTCACGATCGTGCTGTGGGAAGGAGCGATCATCTGTGCCGTGGGTGCGATCCTTGGCGCAATCCTGGGCGTCGGCTTTGGTGCCCTCATCCTCACGGCGATCCCGGGTGAAATCATCAGCCAGATCGCCATTCCATGGGTACCGATCATCGTGATGGTGCTCATCTCATCGTTCCTCGGATTGCTTGCAGCGTTCCTGCCAGCGACGTGGGCGTCATCTCGAAACGTGCTGCAGGCAATTAGCGGGGGCTAACACCGCGCACTCCGGGTTACGAAGTGCGCTTAAGAGTTCAAACAAAGACGCCAAAGGGTACGAACGGCCCTCACGTTTTTAGCTGTAATCGCCGACCATGGACACGTGGGTACCGGTACATCCTCAGTAGTTCCAGCCAACCGACTCGGGCAACTCCTCGCTGAGGCGCGCCTACGTCAAGGAGCCGACCTCGAAGACTTCGCGGCTCGAAGCGACTTTACG
The DNA here is from genome assembly GCA_938038785.1 of uncultured Acidimicrobiales bacterium. Lineage (GTDB taxonomy): Bacteria > Actinomycetota > Acidimicrobiia > Acidimicrobiales > SHLQ01 > SHLQ01. Next base: position 11,948 of record CALHTB010000012.1, on the reverse strand, counting down.
GTCGGCGAACTAAGCGATCTTGAGTCGGGCCACCGGCACCTCGACGAACACCTCGTCTCGCAAGTCACCGGCCTCTACGAGATCGACTGCGGCCCGATCGTCCCCCAGCGCGCCGAGCTCACCATCGACCTCACCGACAACAAAATGTCGGCGGCTGGCAAGGCCGTCCGTCTCGATTCAGCAGCGCACGAGCACGTCCTCGAGCGCTACCTCTCTCTTGTGTACATTCTGCGCAACAGCGATGCTGGCGCCAAGGTCCCGCTGCGCGACGAAGACGTTGCGATCCTCGCCGCGTCGCTGGCTGAGCGCGAAGAACTCATCGAGGAGCAGCTCCTCCGGGCGATGGCCGAGGAACGGGACACCGTTACTGGCCTCATCACCTGGTTTCGCAAACGCCTGTGGGTGCCATCGGCTGGTGCGCTCGTTGGTGCGGTCTCGGTTGGAACACTCGTCATGCTCGCGTCGGACTCGGGCGCTGCACCGGCGCCGACCGCCGAGCCAGAACCCGAGCCCGACAGGTCGCTCCGGCCAAGTCCTGTAGCGGGCCTGATTTTGCCGGGGACGACCAATGTGTCGCAGTCGACCTCGTCGATACCGGCGAGCAGCGACACCACATCGTCATCTTCGACGTCGGAATCCACGTCGTCGCGGCCAACCCGCCCGGACGCCCCACGCCCGACTATCGCTGAGGGTCAGGCCCCGGCCGCAGTTGCTCAGACCGTCGCCACACCGGCCGCAGTGGGGGCGCAGGCCGAATCACTCCTTCCGTTCGACTGGGAACAAGCCCTTCCCGGATGGACGATCGTCTACACCGGACCAGATGCTGGCTTTCGGGGACTTACGTACCCGTACGACAAGACGATTGAGATGTTCGTGCGTCCCGACGACACCCCACAGTCACTCGCCGGAATCCTGGCCCATGAACTCGGCCATGCAATCGACGTAACGCACTTCGATGACGGCGACCGGAACCGCTGGAAAGACGCCCGCGGCATCGACGCACAATGGTGGCCCGACGCGTACGCCAGCGACTTCCAGACGGGCGCGGGGGACTTTGCCGAAGCGTTTGCCTACTGGGCGGTCAACGACCCTTCGTCCTCCCAGATCGCCGGAACCCCGACCCCCCAACAGGTCAACGTCCTACGAGATCTCATCGGCAACGTCCTCTGATGAGACAGTCCTCTGATGAGACAGACGTCGTCTCTGTGTGGCGGCTGAGCAGACTCTGAGCGAAAGCACGTCGCTCCAAAAATGCCTGACCCCGAGTTGGTGGCGGGATACCAACTCGGGGTCAAGTGCTCGGGTTGCCAAGGGGGGATTTAGCAACCCTGCGTCAAGTGGGCCCGGAGGCACACTCAGCGATCTAATCCAACACCGGGCTGGTGGCGGGTACCGGCCCGGTGTCAGACACCTAAATGACGCACCGGTAACAAAGAAAGTCGCGGGATTCTGATTCGTTTTCGGTGCATGTACTTGCAAATTATCAGATGGCAACAGTGCGAGTCCACTGAATTCAACGGTTGTTCGTTCTGCAAGTGCCGGCGATACCCCACTTTTAGGGTCACCAGAATATTCTGAAGATATGTCTGAGCCACCGGCGGCGAATACGCTACGAAGTCGGTTGGCTACACTGCGCCCATGAAGAACGCGTCAGTTGCCTTCGCCACCGTGCTTGGTGTCTTTGTCTTGGCGCTCATTCTTCTCATCGCGTTTGTTTCGTTTGGCTGGCTCGATATCAACTGGCCGTGGGAGAACGTGATTGAACAGGAATCTGCTGTCGCTGTTGATATCGAAGAAGGGCCTGCACGAATCATCGACATCACGCCAATTGCCCTCGACTGTCGAGCTCGAATCGAAGCCGAGGTGCCGATCGTTGGCACCCAACGCACAACAGTCGGCGGAGCAACCGTGAGCACCGACACGATCAAGATGCGAGCGATTGGAGATGTGGACACGTGTGTCGCCGCCGACGGCGTAGAGATCGTCGAGCGGGCAGATGGCACGATTGGCGTCATCATCGACGCGGATGCGATCGAATTTGTGCGCCCTCGGGTCGATGCCGTCAAGACAATGGACTCGGTAACCACTGACCGAGGGGTTGTGAACCAACTCGTCGAGATCTTTCCGTGGACCAACGAAGACGACGAGCTCACGCCTGCAGCCTTTGCCTTTGCCCAAACCGTTATCGGTGGCAGTTCGTGTATGCAGGCGGCCTACGATCAAACCTCCGCTGCGCTCGACGAGGCATACCGCCAGCAAATGGTCGAACAGGGCGCAAATGCTGACGACATCGATGTGATCATTTCGGGCATTCCAGACTTTGGCCAGAACTCCCCTGAAAAGCCGCTGCTCGGGGAGTTTGAGTTCGCCAACGACGGAACTGCCTCCTGTGTCGTGACCACTCCGTAGTTGTGACCTGACCACGGGCTAGTGCCGGTACCCTTTTGAGGTGCTGAAAATCTTCGATACGTCCCAGTCGATGGTCGTCCCTTTCGAGCCTGGACCGGTCGTTCGCATGTACGTGTGCGGGATCACTCCGTATGACTCCACACACCTCGGCCATGCCAACACCTACCTCACCTACGATCTCCTCATTCGTCGACTCGAAGACCTCGGCCACGAGGTACAGATGGTGCGAAACGTCACCGACGTAGACGACTCGATCCTGCCAAAGGCGCGAGAGCTCGGCATCGACTTCCTCGAGCTCGCCGCCCGCGAGATGGAGCGTTTCCACGGCGACATGACCGCGCTGAATACCCGCCCCCCCATTGCCGAGCCACGCGCCACCGAATCGATCGAGCCGATCATCGAGCTCGTGCAACATCTCGCCGACAAGGGTCATACCTATACCAAAGATGGCATCACGTGGTTCGACGTCGCCACGGCACCAGAGTTTGGGCGCTTGTCCGGCTATGCCGAAGACACGATGCTTGCGTTGGCAGCCGAACGCGGCGGAACGCCGACCGATCTACGCCAGCGCAACCCGCTGGACTTCATCTTGTGGCAGCCATCGGCCGACGACGAACCGACGTGGGACTCGCCGTTTGGCCCCGGACGCCCCGGGTGGCACATCGAGTGCAGCGCGATGAGTTGGGCCGAGTTCGGCGAACCGCTCGACCTCCACGGCGGGGGCACCGACCTGATCTTCCCGCATCACGAATGTGAACGGGTGCAGTCCGAGCTTGGCTACGGCCAGACGTTCGCCCGGCACTGGATGCACTGCGGCATGGTCGCCTACCAGGGCACCAAGATGTCGAAATCCCTTGGCAACCTCGTCTTTGTCAGTGAACTCGTAAAGACCCACGCACCTCAGGCAGTTCGCCTTGCCCTTATGGGTCACCACTACCGCGACGATTGGGAGTGGTTCGATGGTGACATCGACGACGGCCAGGAGCGCTACAACCGCATCGTGGCAGCGATTGAGATGGGCACGGGTCCCGATCCGGCGCCAACGCTCAACGCGATCAGAGCCGCACTTGATGACGACCTCGACGCCCCCACCGCTCGCCAAGCACTTGATGACTTAGCTCGTGCAATCGCAGACGGTAACGGCGACCACCCCGACTCCGGAGCGGGGCTGCGCGAAGCGGCCGAGCTCGTCGGGCTCACCTTCGACTCGTAACCACAACACAAGAGATCACCATGAAGATCTACGACACACTCCAAGACGCCCTCGTCGACTTCGTGCCCCGCAAAGAGGGCGAAGTCTCGCTGTACGCCTGCGGACCTACCGTCTACAGCCACCCTCACCTCGGCCATGCCCGCCAGGCAATGACCTACGACATCATGCGTCGGTACCTCGAGTGGATTGGCTTTGACGTCGTTCACGTCGCCAACATCACCGACATCGACGACAACATCATCAACCGAGCACTCGATGAAGGAAAGACCGAAACCGAAGTCGCGCAGTATTGGGAAAAGGTGTACATCGAAGCGATGGACGCGCTCAACATCCTTCCACCCAACGTTCGCCCCCATGCCACCGACTATGTCGCAGAGATGATCGAGTTCATCACCACGCTCGTCGACAACGGCTCGGCCTATGCCAACGACTCGGGCGTCTACCTGCGTGTCCGTCAGGTTGAGGGCTACGGTGACCTCGTCCACCGAACGCCAGATGAGCTCGCCGAAGGCGCCGGCGCGCGAGTTGAGGTCGACGACAACAAGGAAGACCCTCTCGACTTCGCACTCTGGAAGGCCGCAAAGCCCGGTGAACCAACATGGGATTCACCTTGGGGCGCCGGTCGCCCGGGCTGGCATATCGAGTGTGCCGCGATGGCGCTCGACATCTTGGGTGATGACTTTGACCTTCATGGCGGAGGCAACGACTTGGTGTTTCCACACCACACCAATGAACGCGCCGAAGCCATTGCTGCGGGACGCTCGTTCTCGCGCTACTGGCTCCACAATGCAATGTTGAACATCGGTGGCGAGAAGATGTCGAAGTCGCTCGGCAACTTCGACACGATCAAAGATGTGCTCGCGCAGGACCCACTCAACGCTCGAGCTCTGCGGCTCATGCTCTTGCAAACGCACTACCGCAAGACGCTCGAGATCAACGATGACGTAATGGCTCAGGCACGCGAAGGCGTGAAGCGCCTCGACGCCATGGTGCGCAAAGCAACCAACAACGGCGTCGACATCACCAGCACCGAGCGCGATGCCGAGACATTCACGCGCTTTCGTGAAGCCATGGACCATGACTTCGGTACGCCAGAGGGCATGGCTGTCGTGTTTGAAACCGTGCGTCGGGCAAACGGCGCGCTCGACGGCGGGGACGAAGCCGACCAGGCACAGGCGCTCGCCCTAACGGCGATCGAACTGGCCAATGTGTTCGGTCTCGACGTCGCGGTTGGCGATTCCGCCGACGACGACGATGCAGATCAGATCGAATCGATGGTGACGGCACGCAACGAAGCCAAGGCATCGAAGGACTACGGCGAAGCTGATCGGATCCGCGACGAACTCACCGCCATGGGCATCACCCTCGAAGACACCGCCAACGGCACTGTCTGGCACCGGACCTGACCTCTGGCTCCCCTCCAAAATGTGCGCGCTCGGCGGCAAATAGTGCCGTTCGGCGCGCACATCTTGGAGAAGTGTTCCCGCTAGTTCGAGCGGTCGCGAATTCCGTAGACTCCGCCGCTGCGGGTGCCAACGACGATGGTTCCTTCCCACACCGCAGGTGTGGACTCGATGCATGCATCGTCCAAGCGGAGTGCCCATAGCTCGTCAGGTTCTTCGCGGACGTCGGTCACGTCATAGCCGCGCAACGTTCCGAAGCAGTCGCCCATAATCAGTACGTCGTCAACGACGACAGGAGATTGCCAGAGGTGAAAGCGTAGGTCGTCGATCAGCCACAAATCCTCGCCAGTTTCGCGGTCAACCGCTCGAAACATGCCACCTTGGCTTGCGAATATCACCGCACCGTCGTGAAGGGCTGGGGTTCCCCAAATGCCGGTGTTCAGGCCTTGGTTCTCTTGAATCGACCACACCAGGGAATCCTCGCCTTCTTTGCTCGGGTCGAGCTTGATCAGCTGACCAAGTTCTCTCGAGCGGGCATTTCCGCGTTCGAACTCGGCGGCCACATACAACATGCCTTCCTCGTCGATGACGATCGACGCATCGACATCGTCTCCAACCCAATAGCGGAAGGTGCGGGTTGGTTCGCCGCCTTCTCGCAGGGCTGTGAGGTCCCAGCCTTGCACCAACCCGCCTGAGTTCGCGAAGTACAACGTGTCACCACTGACCGCTACCGAATTCTCGATCGATACGTTGTCCCCGACCGCACGAAGGAGCTCGTCATCCCACCCGGGAGCGCTGAAGACCAGCTCGGGGTCGACGCTAACGAAACCCTCATCAGTCCACGCTCGGTTCAGCTTGATGACGTGGATTCGGCTGTTCTCGCCGCCGATGAAGAGCCAATCGTCGAGCACCAAGCCAGCGCCGTCCCAGTCGTTGTTCCACTTACGTGGACCGACCGACTCTGAGTCGAGCTTCCAAAGCTCGACCGGCTCACCTTGGTCGAACGAAATGACCCGATAGAAGTTGTCTCGCGACCCCGAGTAGACGAGAGGGAAGCCGTCGGGATCTACCGTTACCGACCCCTTGATGATGTCGTTCGTTTGGAACTTCTCGATAAGTGGCTCGCCACTCTCCGCGTCTAGAAAGTGCACTGCACCATCGAGAGCACCGAAGATCGACCACAACCGGCCATCGAGACGGAACAGCGTTGGCTGCCCAGTCCACCCCGTGCCGCACCAACCGCGGGTGACACCGCCAACACTCGATGAACGGCAGAGACCACCCTCCTTCGGGTAGCGCCAGGCGACTTCAGGAGACTCGGGCACCGGGCCACGGCCGTAGTACGAGCGTGTTGGGGAACCTCGAAATGTCAGAAGGCCATCGATCTTTTGTGGCGGCGCCATGTTGACCATTCGCGGATCAACAAACACAGACGTATCGAAATCGATCTCCGGTTCAGGGACCTTTTCGGCAGGGGCCGCAAACGGACCTTCAACGGCCTCAACATCGTCCTCGTCACTCTGGTCGCCAGGCAAGAGGAAGTCGATGGTGCTCGAGCGAATGCTCTCCGACACCGGGAGCGCGAACAGTGCGGCTGCAGCCAACCCGCCCAACACTCCGAGCACAATGCCCGTGCGCATCTTGTCGACTCGTCGTGTGCGACGTCGCCCGCGCGGCGGCCCAGCTGAGGGGGCCGCATTGGGAAGCTGTACAGCCGCCTTTTCGGGGGCCGACTCGTTTTTTCGCCGGAACATATTCGGAAATGACGTTAGGACACAGCGACGTGCGGCTCAGCGTCGAGTGGAGGAAACGGCAGTTCCACGTCATAGCTGGCAGCAGGAGTTCGAGCATTGCGGCGACTGGCGAGGTCACCGACCGTCGCAACGTCGCCATCGTCGTCAGGATCTACTGCGGTGCTCTTGGTACGGGACTCGCGGCGTCCGCTGCTTTCGCGCTCAGCTTCGAGTGCACGAGCGTTGTCGACCTCACGGTCTGGGCCGTGAAAGGCACGATGCAACAGAGATCCGGTACTGGGCACACCAGCACCCGAATCTGCTGCACTGTGGCTCGATCCGATGTCAGCGTCGTCGGATGCATCGTCAGCGTTCGCAAGGAACCACGGGGCGTCTCGGGTGTGCTGACGGCGAGGTGAGGGGTTCGGAATAGCCGCTGTTTCAGCGACCTCATCGTCGAGCTCGGCATCATCGATGTCGGTATCTTCGGCCTCGGTTACCTGAACAGACTCGGGAGGTTCGGCGACGGTTTCGCGGGGCGTACCGGCACCGGTTTCAGACACGGGTTGGGCGACGTCGGGTGCAAGTTCGATTCGCTCCCAACCACTCGGCGCGGAAAAGCGGGCCGCGTGCGCTCCGCAAAGTGCGATGGATGACGGAGTAGGGCCCGGGCGTTCGACAACCTGACACTGCGCTGCGCTGACGTCGAACCAACGCTCCGCCCCGTCGGAACAAGTGGGTTTTGCACACAGCCGTGACATAAACGAAGCCTACCAATCACCCTGGGCAAAGTACATCGGTGTCATTTATCGGCGCAGCTGACGCACTGCGCCGTCGATTTACTAGCCTGTGGAGCACCCACACTCGTTGCTGAACGGAACGCCATGCGCCAGCCAAAGTCGAACAGGCCTCCCCGCCGCCGCCGTCTCGCCGCGAACGAACTTGAGACCTTTCATCACATCTCCAACGGGATCCTCGACCGAGTTCGACTTATTCGCACAAACCTCTTGCCACCGGCCGCCGACGGTATGACCATCGGACGTTTTGTGTTTCTCCGAGACGACCACATCGAACACTCAGGGTCGACCCTGCTCGCCCACGAGCTCGTGCACGTTCGCCAATTCGCCGAGATGGGCGCTCCTCGCTTCCTCGCAGCGTACTTTGGCGCGTACTTCCGCAATTTGCGACGAACACGCAACCATCGTCAGGCGTATCTCGACATCCCGCTTGAACAAGAGGCACGGGCAGTCGCCGACAAGTGGCGAGCCGAAAAGAAGGCACGCGACGAGGCGGCCCGATACACCCCCTAGCGGGCCCAGACCACTCCTAATCAGAGGCAGGTCATACGGCTTATTTGTCAACGCTGATGGCCGATAGATCTAGGCAATGAGCGCGTCTTCAAACTCTGATTGTTATCTGTGTGGAGCACAGAATGAACCCGACGCGTCCTTTTGCGTGCGCTGCAACGGTCAACTCCTGCGTATCCCCGGAGCTGAAGCAAGCGAGCCAGAACCGGAAGCCTCGACCGAACCCGCGCCTCTTGAGGAATTTGACCGCGACGAACTACTCACTGGCGAGCCAACCAAGAAACGACGCCGGACGCGCAAGGGCAATCTTCAAGATCAGCGTCTGTCCGATGCCCTCGGACTAACCGAGGAAGTGCCGCTAGCGGGAGACGATGGTGACCTCGATCAGGACGACGATGGATTGTTCGCCGAAACGGTCGTCACCTCGATTCCGCGCGCTACTCAGTCATCTGAGATTCCACTCCTTGGCACCCGAGCTGGCGTCGTACCTCAAGCCGCGATGGATCGCGAGGCTGGGAAGAAGACGTACATCTTGTTGGCGGTCCTGCTGCTGTTCACCGGCTGGTTCGGCTACAACACGCTCACCAGAGAAGCACCGCGACCCGACTCGATCGCCTTCGCAAGTACAAGCACCACGACCGCTACCACGACGACAACCACTGCCAAGCCCGAGCGTCAGTGGCAAGCAAACGAGGTTCAAGGTCAATATGCGTCGATGTTCGTGACCGTCCTCTTCTACTCCTGCGACGCCGAGACAGCAAACGAACTCCTCGCCACAAGCAACGGCGTCATCGCAAGCACCCACAACGTTGTCACGGTCACCGCACCTCCAAACGCCGACGCAGCAGTTATTCGCAGCCGGACGGGCCAGCGGCGATTGGCAATGGTCGATAAGACGGCAGCTGGACTAACCGTTGCGACCGCAACGATCGCGACCGCACGCAATCTGGCTGCATTCGGCGGCTCCGACGACCCTGCGAGATTCTTCATTAGCTACGACCCCGAAACCAACATCGCTTCGACCAATGATGCCTCCAACGCGGAAGCTGTCTCCGAGATCTTGGTAACCAGTACCGGCAAGGTCAACAGTGTTCGGATCGACCAGCGCACCATTTCTTCTGACGCACTGCTCGCTATCGACAACCGGTACGAGCGCGACCCTGACGTGGAACCAACGAAGGGCAAAACGGTGTGTGACAACAGAATGAGACATCGCCTCGTTGTGCCCGAAGGACAAGAGCTAATCGAAGATTCAACCAACCAACCCAGTCAAGACGGCGCAGACGCTGCCGTTATCGACGAGGAGTAGGAACCATGCAACCACTGGCGGCCCTTACAAGTGTGATGACCACAGCGGCCTTTCACGCGACGAACACGGGCGAAATCATCGAAGCGAACGCTGCGTTCGTTCAAATCATGCGCTGCATTCCTGGAGACGATTGGCGACTGAACATCGACGACGGCGACCGGACACTGCTCGACACATTCTGGGATCAGATCTTCGGCGACCCCGATGCAATGCACCAGCCTGCAATTTTCTCGGTACAGGGCAGCGAGAGCTCGTTTCAGATTCGTGCGCAGGCAGTGACGAACGACGACGGCGACTACGACAGCGCTGTTGGTGTTGTCATGGTCGATGAATCCTCTATGCACCGCTGGGAGGTTGACCCCGCAACCGGTCTCCCCGAGCACGACGCCGTGTTCGAGCGGTTCGAAGAGCTCACCGCAAACGAGCGTTCGTTCGTCTCGGCAGTCATCCTCCTTGAACCCACGGGTGAGGACAGCGAGGCTCAGCGCACACAAGCCGCACGGCAACTCTTGTCGGTGCTTCGACCAAACGATCTACTCGCTAGCGACGTCGAAGGCCGATTCCTGCTGTGCGCACCAGGAATCAACTCGTCCGAAGCAGCCAAGGCACTTGCCGGACGTTTGATTACGAGCCTTAACAGCGCCTCTATCGAGTCACGAATCGGTCTCGCGTTCCCGAACCGAGACGTCGCAGTAGCGACCATGGTTCGCGAAGCCGAAGCGGGCGCATGGGCAAGCCCAAACAACAGCTCAGGCTTCGCCCCAACCGAGGAAGCTGCGTGAGTTTTTCTGGCCGTTAGGACTCGGTGATAGTTACCGAGTTGATCACGACATCGTCATGGGGGCGGTCGCTGCGATCGACCGGGACGTTTTGCATAGTCTCGAGCACATCGAGACCTTCGGTGATCTGACCGAACAGTGAGTACGACGGCGGAAGGCCGACACCGTTTGCGCCGCTGACCAGGAAGAACTGACTTCCGTTGGTGTTTGGGCCAGCGTTGGCCATGGCTACCGATCCGATCTTGTACGTGTTCGGCGCAGGCAGTTCATCGTTGAAGCGGTACCCGGGTCCACCACGGCCGGTGCCGGTTGGGTCGCCGCCCTGGCACATGAAGCCGCTGATGATGCGGTGGAAGATGATGCCCTCGTAGTAGCGGTATCGGGCGAGAACCACGAAGTTGTTGACCGTCATTGGCGCTGCAGCTGCGTCGAGCGCGATCGTGATCGAACCAAGCGACGTGTCGAGCACTGCGGTGTATGTCTTGGATGGATCAATACACATTTCGGGTGCAGCCGCGAACTCGGTCTGCCGTTCGGCGGATCCGTCAGCTGGTGGGCATGGAGTGCTCATAGTGAGTCCTTTAGTTGGCGCCGAAGCAATCGGCATTGGGAGCTGCAGTAGTCGAGAACAGTTAATCGAGAACAGTTAGTCGAGAACAAGGCGCTCTGGGTTAGCAACATGTCCGGCCTCGCCGCAGAACCAGCACGGAGCATCAGGAAGGTCGCGCCAAGTGACCTCACAAATGTTGCACGACAACACCGTGGGAATGCTGCTCATCGCAGCACGCGATCGGGTGAGATCCGAGCTAGCGGTGGCAATTGGGTCGGTGGACATGAAGGTGACAATAGGACCACCGATCGGTCGACTTGGTGGATGGCGGCGAAATTACAGTTCGAGCAGTACAGACGCGACGATTCTGGCAATCTCTCGATGACCCTGCTCATTCGGGTGAACGCAGTCGAGTGTGGAGATCAGAGCTACGTCTGGTGCTCCCGTTCGTGCACATGTCGCCGATGAGCCACCGGTGAAAACGTCGACGATGTTTTCGAGCGGACCAAGATCGCGAAGCACATCGGGTCCGAATCCGTTGGATGCTTCCCAGATGTCCGCCTCGCCATCGAGTCGGGCCACGCTGACCCGACCCGGAGGCTGGTCAGCAGCCGCCTCGACGATCACGGTGTTGATGTCCTCAACGAGGCGTTCCATGAAGGTGACGAAGCATGCCGCTTCGCAGCTTTCGACGCCAAAGGGACTTGTGGCCGTGGGGTCGTACAAGGTCGTGATCGCAATGTGCGCGTCGGTGGACTCGACCAAGGTATCGAGCGCAAGGCGAAGGTTCTGGTCGAGCGCATTCAGACCATGGTCGACCAAGAAGACATTGCGAGCAGCGTCGGGGTCGCCGTCAGCACCTGGCTCGATGAGCCGTTGAGCATCGAACAACGACACGTCGGTCGTCCCGATCGTCAGCGTGATGATCGTCGGGTTTGCCTCTACGGCCAAGTCCAGCTGTGAGCCCAGATCACCAAACCGATCGCCGTTTTCATCGGTCGGTTGCACCTGGACACCGCGAAGCGACGCTGCACTGGCACCAGCGCAAGCCACGATCATCGTGTCGGCATCGACGCTCAGTGCGCCCGCCTCGATGAGCTGTGCGGCTACGAGAGCTCCGTAGGCGTCACCCTCGCTTCGGAAGCACTCGTCAGACCCGGAGAAGTCGCTGCGATCACGGCCGAAACCGGCCGCGACCGAATCTCCCATAGCAACCAGCAGATCGCGTTGACGCGCAAAGCGCGA
>CALHTB010000011.1 GCA_938038785.1 uncultured Acidimicrobiales bacterium | reverse complement strand
GTCGAGTCGATCTGGTGGCCACCGATGTTGCGGCCGAGGATGTTCTCAAAGCTCGGGTAGGCGTAGAACGCACCCTGAGGTTCGCCGATTTCGATTCCGTCAACGGCTGACAACATCGCAAACATGTTCTTGCGGCGACGGTCGAACGCCTCGCGCATTTCGGCAACCGCGTCGAGCGGGCCCGCAACAGCGGCAAGTGCGGCGCGTTGAGCCACGTTGTTGACGTTGCTTGTGTAGTGGCTCTGCAAGTTGGTGGCGGCTTTGATGACGTCGGCGGGTGCGACCATCCATCCAACACGCCAACCGGTCATGGCGTAGGTCTTGGCCACACCGTTCAAGATGATGCACTTGTCGGCGAGCTCGGGAACAACAACTGGCATCGAGTGATGCTCATTGTCTCCGTAGACCAGGTGCTCGTAGATCTCGTCGGTGATGACCCACAGGTCGTGCTCGACAGCCCAGCGGCCAATCGCTTCGATCTCATCGCGGCTGTACATCGAACCGGTCGGGTTCGACGGAGACACAAACAGAACAGCCTTGGTCCTGTCGGTGCGGGCGGCTTCGAGCTGGTCGACCGATGCGCGGAAACCCTGTTCAACCGTCGTGAGTACCGGAACGTGGCTGGCGCCGGTGAGGGCGATGGCCTCGGGGTACGTGGTCCAGAACGGCGTTGGCACGATGACCTCATCGCCGGGGTCGAGGATCGTGGCGAACGAGCTCGCAACGGCCTGCTTGCCACCGTTGGTGACCAGCACGTTTGCCGCCTCGCACTGGAAGCCCGAATCGCGGATGGTCTTGGCTGCAATGGCAGCACGAAGATCCGCGTTGCCGCTCGACGGGGTGTACTTGTGGTTGGCCGGATCGGTGCATGCCGCGACCGCGGCGTCAACGATGTGCTGCGGGGTTGGGAAATCTGGTTCGCCAGCGCCAAAACCAATGACCGGTTCGCCGGCCGCCTTCAGCGCCTTGGCCTTCGCGGTGATGGCCAGCGTTGCTGACTCCTGAATTGCACCGATTCGGTCCGAGATGCGAGCACCCATCGAAACTCCATGAAAGTTTTGTTTGTGACAAGGCGCGAATTCGCCAAGTCCAACTGCGAAACTATCGGGTATGACATCAATCCCAGACATCACGATTCCAGACTCGATGCGCCCGGTCGACGGCCGCTTCGGCTCGGGACCATCGAAGGTGCGCTCCGAAGCTGTCGCTGCCCTCGCTGCAGAGGCCGACGATTTCCTCGGAACTAGCCATCGCCAAGACACCGTCAAGCTCGTCGTCGCGGCACTTCGCAACGGCCTGCTCGAAATGTTCGATGCGCCCGACGGCTACCAAGTCCTCATGGGCAACGGTGGAGCAACGCTGTTTTGGGATGCGGCCACGTTTGGCCTTATCGAGAACAGCGCACAGTTCTTGGTGTCGGGTGAGTTTGCCAGCAAGTTCGCAAAGGCGGCCACGCTGGCGCCGCACCTGGGCGAGCAGCACATCATCGAAAGCGAGCCAGGCACCGCTCCCGACATGGTGGCGAACCCCGACGTTGACGCCTACTGCTACACCCACAACGAAACGTCCACGGGCACGATGTTCCCGGTCGTGCGCCCTGAAGGCGGCGAGGGCCTGACCCTCGTCGATGCCACCTCTGCTGCTGGCGGTCTGCGCTTCGACGCCGCGAACAGCGACGTCTACTACTTCGCTCCGCAGAAGTGCTTCAGCTCAGATGGCGGCCTGTGGATTGCGCTGTGCTCCCCAGCAGCCATGGAACGCATCGACAAGATCGACGCCACCGACCGTTGGGTACCTGAGATCCTGAACCTGAAGACTGCGATGACCAACTCGTTGAAGGACCAGACCTACAACACCCCGGCATTGGCCACGATCTACCTGGCTCTCAAGTACACCGAATGGGTCAACGAGAATGGCGGCCTCAACTTCGCCGCTGGCCGATCCGAGCAGTCAGCCGACATCATGTACGGCTGGGCCGACGCCAGCGACTACGCCACCCCATTTGTCCAGAACGATGCCAACCGCAGCCGCGTCAACGCCACGATCGACCTCGACGACTCGATCGACGCCGACACGGTGGTAGCTGTTCTGCGGGCCAACGGCATCCTCGACACGGGCGGCTACCGAAAGCTGGGCCGTAACCAGATGCGCATCTCGATGATGCCCGGTATCGACCCAAGCGACATCGAAGCGCTCACCCACTGCATCGACCACGTCGCTGAGGCCATGCGCGGCTAGTCCGGTGGCACGTTGGTGCCTTGGTGAAACTCCATCAGCCACCTCGTGCCGTCGCGGCGCCAGATGGACGATCGCTTCGATGTGTTCTGCGCGCTGACGCACACGTACGTAACGAGAACTGCGTCTTCACCAAGTGACCGGACGGCGAACTCATGCAATGGAAACGCGACAGCGATGTGGTCGGGGATCTCCATGTCGAGAATGGCCTGGCGGTCCCACGTTCGACCCGATGCCCCGTGCTCGGTAAAGGTCGGCGAGATCATCGAATCCATCCAGGCTCGATCACCGCGGGTCTCAGACCTCCACATTGCCTCTTCGAATGAATGAAGTTCAGCGAGCTGGTGGGCGTCGAGGTCCATCCCCACATCATCACAGATTCACGCGGTCCAGCGGGGTCGAATACGCTCACGCCATGACCCTGCTCGATCGCGAATCTCCGCATCCGGGATATTGGCCCTCACCTTGGCCTGTCGAGTGCGGTGGCAACAGACGTCAGAAGGCAGCCACCGGCAGGCTCGATGCTGCGTCGGGCACGGCGTCGGTCGTATCTCGCCACGATGACAAGTGGCATGTCATGGCGATCAAACGAGACCCAGGGCAGTGGTACGTCGGCGGCACCATGCCCGCGTTCAGCGGTCCACCGCCGTACGGGTGGGTCGAGCGAGTTGATCCAACAACGCTCGAGGTTCTGGCATCGAGCCCACAGCTGCCGTGCGGCGACCATGTCTGGTGCGGAGCGATCCTGGCTCACGCCAACGGGTCGATCATGTCGGTCAACGGCAACTACCTTCACCGCCTCCACTCCGATGACCTCTCAATCATCGTCGAACGCGAGCTCCCCGTCAGCCGTTCTCACAACGGCCTCCTCGCCCTGGCCGATGGGTCGCTGATCACCAAGGACCTTCGCCTCGAAGGCCAGGGCGGGACCACGATCACCCGCCTCGACCCCGACACGCTCGAACTCATCGGCGACCCGCTCGTCATGCCCGAAGGTTCGATGGGGCGAATCGCTGGCGACCTAACCGACGACGGCGAATTCGTCTACGTCCCGGGAACCGAGCATCTGTTCCGCCTTCGCGTTGATCGCGACGACCTGACGCTCGACGATTGGGCACCGACCTATCGCCAACCACGCGGTGACCACGGTTTGGCCTGGGACTCCTGCCTCGCAGGCGACTCATCGTGGGTAATGGATTGCGGCGACATCACCTCGGTACGGATGATCCACACCACCGAACCTAATGGCCGGTGGGATGATCCTCCGGGGCGAGCGTTGAGTTGGCGTCAGCCCGCGCCTTGGGACGGACCGCAGCGACTCATCGAAGCAAACATCGTCAGTGGCGAGCTTCGTTCGATCGCCCCATTCGGCACGCCAGGTGGGGGAATCATCGCTCCTCCGGTTCATGTACCCGAGCACCACATCACCATTGCGTGGGACTCGGTCAACGGGGGCCTGGCCGGCGTGTCGACCGGAGGCGACGATCTCGACGTCGCATGGACCATGCCCGGCGTACGACCCAGCATGCAGCCGGTCGTCTACCCCGAGTCACGCGAACTGGTGATCAACGACTTCACCGATGCGGGCACCGACGATGTCATCGTGGTGGACCTCACGACCGGGGAATTACTCGACCGGGTCAGCACCGGAAGCAGAATCGCCAACGGCATGTTTCTCTCCCCCGGTCCGGGACGAAGTGTCTTCTACTGCAGCACCCTCACCGTTGCCTGCATCACCTGGAGCTGACAGCTGGTCAAGCCCACCTCCCAACTTGGTGGAACGGCTAGCCGTTGAGCGCAATTTGGGTGTAGCCGCCCTCGATGGTCGCCACGAGATCCAGGCTGGCATTTCCGTCCAGGTCGGCGAGGGTCACGTCGGTTGCTCCAGTCGTGCCAGCGACCTGTGATGACTGCGTGAAGTTACCTGTGCCATCGTTGGTGTACAGCGCTACCGGAGCCGCAGCGTCAGCAATCGCAAGATCAACGTCACCGTCGCCATCGATATCGCCAAACTCGACGGCGGTGGTGCCCCCAACTCCAAGCAACTGGCCGCCGTTGGTGAACGACCCAGTGCCATTGTTGAGCCAGATGGTGGAGTCCGTTGTGCCTGCAATGGCGACGTCGAGGTCGCCATCTGTGTCGACGTCGCCCAACGCAATATCAACGCTGCCCGGTCCGAAGGTTCCGGCCGGAGCAAACGTGCCGTCGCCGTTGTTGGTCCATACCGCGGTGGTGCCTGTGCCGGCGAAGACAACGTCGAGGTCACCATCACCGTCTATGTCGCCGGCGGCAACCTCGTGAGCGTTGTTGCCAAGCCAGACGTTGGCATTCGTGAACGTGCCGGTCCCGTCGTTGACGTAGAGCATATTCGCCGAGCCGCTTCCGGTCAGTACAACATCGAGATCTCCGTCGAGGTCGAAGTCGCCAACGACCGTGCCAACACCGGCAGCTTGCGGACCGAAGTTGGTCGGCGAGCCAAAGCCACCAGTACCGTCATTGAGCACGATGGCGAACTGCGAGCCTGTGACGCTCAGCATGAGGTCGAGATCGCCATCACCATCGAAGTCTCCAGCGGTGATGTGCTCGGTGTCGAGCTCCCCCAGCGGTTGGTTTGAGGCGGTCAGTCCACCGGTGCCGTCGTTCACATAGAGCTGATCAAACGACCCGAGGGTTCCGATGACGACATCATCGATGCCATCACCATCAAAGTCAGCAACGATGGCCGTCCGGTGATTGTCCGGCGGGCCTTGCTCAAGTTGCTGACCCGTATTGGTAAACGTTCCCGATGCTGGTGCTGTCGGGGTCGAATCACAGGCGTCCCCAAGTCCATCGCCATCGGTGTCGATCTGCAGAGGGTTGTAAACCGTTGGGCAGTTGTCGCTCGCAGCAGCAATTGCATCTCCGTCGTCGGTGAGGGGGCCGACCGTGATGGAGACCGTGGCCGTAACCGGCGCGGTAGTCGAGTCGGTAACCGAATAGGCGAATGAATCGTTTCCGGTAAAGCCATTTGCTGGGGTGTAGGTAACGACTCCGCCAGCTTCGGTCAGCGTGCCACCCTGTGCGGTCGTTGCCGGCACCGTCCACGTCAGTGCCGCGCCTTCCTGGTCGCTGTCATTGGCGCCAATATCGATCGTTGTTGGCGTGTTCTCGAGGGTCACGCCGGTGTCGTTGAGAGCCGACGGTGGGTCATCGACCGGATTGACCGTGATGGTCACCGCCGCCGAAACCGGAGCCGAGTTTCCATCGGTGACGGTGTAGGTGAAGCTGTCAGCGCCGCTGTATTCAGGAGCTGGTGTGTACGTGACGGAGCTACCAACGGTGGTTACGGTGCCTCCTTGCGCAGTCGTGGTCGGAATCGACCAGGTGAGCGGATCGAGATCAGGATCGGAATCGTTCGCCCCCAGGTCGAGTGTCGCCGCCGAGTCCTCGTTCGTCACGATGACATCATCACCGGCGATTGGGACATCATTCACTGGATCCACCGTGATCGCAACCGTCGCCGACACCGGCGCCGAGTTCCCATCGGTCACGGTGTAGGTGAAACCGTCTGTGCCTACATAGTTGGCTGGAGGGGTGTACTCAACAATGCCAGCGGTGTGTGTCAGCGTGCCACCCTGCGCCGTCGTTGCTGGCACGACGTAGGTGAGCGTGTCGCCATCGACATCAGAATCATTCGCCGACACGTCGACAGTTCCCGCGAGGTCTTCGCTCGTAACCAGCGAGTCATCGCCAGCAACCGGAACGTCATTCACTGCAAAGACGACGACGCTCACCGCTGCAGAAACCGGAGGCGAGCTCCCATCGGTCACCGTGTAGGAGAAACTGTCCGTACCGTTGAAATCAGGCGCAGGGGTATACGTCACGACACCGTCAACATTGGTCAACGTACCACCTTGCGCCGTCGTCGCTGGAACCGTATACGTCAACACATCTCCATCGACATCAGAATCGTCGAGACTCACATCAAGCGACCCAGCAACATCCTCATTGGTGCCAAGCACATCATCGCCAGCAACCGGAGCATCATTCACCTGACTCACGGTGATCGCAACCGTCGCCGACACCGGCGCCGAGCTCCCATCGGTCACCGTGTACGAGAAACTGTCCGTGCCGTTGAAATCAGGCGCCGGGGTATACGTCACGACACCATCGACATTGGTCAACGTGCCACCCTGCGCCGTCGTCGCGGGCACGACGTACGTGAGCACATCACCATCAACATCAGAATCATTCAGCGACACGTCAACCGACGCAACAACATCCTCGTCGGTAACCAACACATCGTCGCCAGCAACCGGTGGCATGTTGATCGCCACGGTGGTGGTAGTCGGAGCCACAGTCGTGGGAGCAACGGACGTAGTGGTAGAGGGAGCCACAGTCGTGGGAGCAACGGACGTAGTGGTAGTCGGAGCCACAGTCGTGGGAGCAACGGTCGTAGTGGTAGTCGGAGCCACAGTCGTAGTAGTGGTCGTCGGAGCCACTGCAGGCAGGTCGGCGGTCACCGCAATCTCCACCACGACCGTCGTCTGCAGCTCGCCGTCGGTCACCATCACCTCAAGGAGATGCGAACCAACATCGCTCGGCCCCAATGATCGAGTGGTTCGAACAACACCGTCTTGACCAATCACGAAGGCGGCAATGCTGTCACCACCGATGATCGAGAACGCCAACTCGTCGCCATCCACATCCGATCCGAGCACCTGCGCAACATCGGCGCCAGCGCCAGCCAGCTCGCTAATGCTGCCCGAAGCAGGCTGCGTTGTGGGTGCGTCGTTCACCGCTTCCACGAAGACGTCGACCGTACCGGTCGACGTCAGTCCGCCTGGGTCGGTTGCCACGTATGAGAATGAGTCGCTCCCGGCAAAGTTGCCGGCCGGCACGTAGACAACCACGCCATTGTCGATGACGACCGTGCCATGAGCTGGTTCGCTCACCGAGCTCACTGAGAGGGGAAAACCTTCCGGATCGGCATCGTTTCCGAGCACGTCGATCACAATCGATGAATCTTCATCGAGCCGTACAATGTCGGCTTCGACGATTGGAGCAGCGTCAACATAGGCGATTGGGTCGGGCACAGAAAGACCACTCGACGCGACAATGCCAACAGTGGCCGCCACGGCCGACGAGGCCGCGGTCGCGACACCGGTGACCAACGGCGCTGGCAGCTGCATCGATCCAGTCAGGTTCGCGAACCATCCCCAGGGGCCGGCGATTGCACGCAGGTCGCCAATGCCAACTCGCAGGAACGCCGACACGATCTTTGGATCAAACTGCGTACCGGCACATGCGGTCAGCTCCCGACGAGCAACGTCAGCGTCGAGCGCGGCCTTGTAGCTTCTGGCGCTCGTCATCACGTCGTACGCATCGGCGACGGCGACGATTCGGCCCGCGAGCGAGATTTCGTCGCCGGCGAGATCGGTCGGGTATCCGGTGCCGTCGTAGCGACAGTGGTGCTGAGACGCGGCCAACATCCAATCGCCGAGCCAGTCCGCGAGCGGCGCGAGGTAGGCGTCGGACTCGGCCGGATGGGTTTTGAGGAGGTTCCATTCCTCGTCGGTCGGACGGCCCTTCTTGCTCAGGATCTCGGCGGGCACCTCAAGCTTGCCGATGTCGTGGAGCAGGGCACCCCATCGGAGCTTCTCCATCTCGCGTTGGGGCAAACCGAGCTCCTCGCCGAGGAGTTCTGAGTAGGCCCGAACCCGTTCGGAGTGACCGCGGGTCAACCGATCGTGGTTGTTGACGTCTTTGAGCAGTTGCACCAAGTAGTCCGAATGCATGGCGGCGTCACTGCCGTCCCCCTTCAATCGGGCGGCTTCGATCTCGCGGAGCATCTTGGCCGAGTTGGACCGCCGCAGTGCCACGCGAGAACGTGACGGAGCCTGGTCGGGAAAGACCAGGCTCAACTTCATCAATGCGGCTAGCGGCATGAGTCGGCGACTCAGACTTACCAAGAGGTAGAGCAGTATGTTCGCCGTGACGAACACCATGGCCACCCACACCCAGCGGTTTACGCCAATCGACGATGGCGGGAACTTCTTTCCCATCGCATAGGTGAAGATGAACGACAACACCACCGGCAGCACCATGATGGCAGCCTGAAGGGCGCGCGCGAGTCCCGTGCGGTCACGCCAGCGCGAATCCTCGCTCGCGCGTGTCTCTGCGCCCCGAGTTGGGCCACCTTTTGCCATACGTATTCCTTCGGCAAAAAGTCCAAGAAATCGAATGACCCATGCGACCTACGCCATTTCCGTAGGAAAAGGTTCGAAATTCGAACTATTTGTGGCTCGGAGTAGTCCGAAGATCGATGGTGTCGGCATTAGCAACCGGCCCGATCTTAGTGAAGATCTCGTCGAGCTGTTCCTTGTTCAGCGTCTCACGCTCGATGAGCGCCTCGGCCATTTGATCAAGCACTGGACGATGCAAGGTGAGGATCTCACGAGCCTCTTCACCAGCAGCGGCGATCATCGTTCGAATCTCTTGATCGATCTTCTTGGCAAGGTCTTCGGACATAGGCGCGCCCGACGCATACGACTCACCAATGGACGAGCCGAACTTCTGAAGACCGAGCTCTGGGCTCATCCCGTACTGGGTGACCATCGACCGAGCGAGTTTGGTCACGCGCTCGATGTCATTGTGTGCACCGGTGGTCGGGTCACCAAAGATGATCTCCTCGGCAATTCGTCCGCCAAGCAGCATGGCCATCTCGTCATTCAACTCGGAGCGGCTACGGAGAATCTTGTCCTTCTCGGGCAGGGCCAACGTAAAGCCAAGCGCCTTTCCACGAGCGATGATCGACACCTTATGGATCGGGTCGGCGTTCGGCAGCACATGTCCAACAATGGCGTGGCCCGCTTCGTGGTACGCAATGATGTACTTCTCACGATCGGACAGCGTGTTCGCCCCCTTCTCGGGGCCAGCGATCACGCGGTCCAGTGCGTCGTCGATTTCCTTGTCGCCAATGAACGTCTGGTTGCGGCGAGCGGCGAGCAACGCCGCCTCGTTGAGGAGGTTGGCAAGATCAGCGCCGGTGAAGCCAGGCGTACGGCGGGCGATGGTGTCGATATCGGCATCGGGTCCGAGCCGCTTGCCCTTCGAGTGAACCGCAAGAATCTGGCGGCGTCCGTCAACGTCGGGCGTTTCAACTGCGACCTGCCGGTCGAATCGGCCGGGGCGCAAGAGCGCCGAGTCGAGGATGTCGGGTCGGTTCGTCGCGGCGATGAAGATCACGCCGGTCTCGGTGTCGAAGCCATCCATCTCGACGAGCAACTGGTTAAGTGTCTGTTCGCGCTCTTCGTTCCCTGATGTTGCGGACCCGCCACGGTGGCGACCTACCGCATCGATCTCGTCGACAAAGATAATCGCCGGAGCGTTCTCACGAGCGTCGTCAAACAGTTTGCGGACACGGCTGGCGCCCACGCCTGCGTACACTTCGACGAAGTCAGATCCCGACAGGGTGTAGAACGGAACGCCAGCTTCGCCGGCGACCGCACGGGCGAGAAGCGTCTTGCCCGTTCCTGGAGGCCCGTAGAGCAAAACGCCCTTGGGGATCTTTGCGCCAATCTCGGTGAATCGGGTTGGGTCTTTGAGGAAGTCTCGAATTTCGCCGAGCTCGACGACTGCTTCCTTTGCGCCCGCAACATCGTCGAACGTGACCGAGTTGTCGTCGCCCGATTTGGTGCGGTCGGTGAAGTTCTTGCCTTCCTTCTTTCCGCCACGCATGCGAGAGAGAATGAACCAGACCAATGCCACCAAGACCAACAGCGGGGCCAGAACCTCAAGAAGGCGTATCCAGTCGATTCCTGAGTCTGGGGCGGGCGCGGTCGTGATGGTGATTGGCGGGGTTGCTTCGATGAGCTGCCCAGCTACTTCAGGGGCGTACAGCGGCGGAAGAAGTGTCGAGAACTCGTCACCGTTGGTCAAGGTGACGGTGATTCGCGCCGACCCGTTCGTGAACTCGACCTCGTCGACCTCACCGTTGTCGACCTGAGCTATGAAGTCGCTGAACCCAAGTGGCTCAAGGGCTGGTTCGACGTCGCCATCACGAAAGATCGTGAAGACGAGAAACGCCGAAGCAATGGCGAGAAGGATGAGGAGCAGGCGGATGCGTGTGGTCTGGTTCACACCTCCGAGAATAGGTGCGACACCACGGTTCCGATATGGCCCTTTCGCCCTATACAGCCCGGAATTTCAACAGAAATCTCGCCCCAGAATTAGCGTCCGCGTCGCTTGTTGCCCCGGCTACCACGATTCGGTTTTCCACCCTTGTTTGCCCGTTCCCGCTCGAGTAGGCGTTCCTCGATTTCGGCGAGTTCGGCTGCCATCTCTCGGTACCGGTCGAGGCGGCGCGGGTCGATTTCTCCGGACTCAACAGCGGCGGCCACAGCGCATTTGGGCTCGGCTCCGTGGGCGCAATCGTTAAACCGACACTCGAGTGCGGTCTCGGTTATGTCGGTGAAAACACGCTGGAGCGCGTCCTCAGCGTCCCAAAGCCCAACCGCTCGAATACCCGGAGTGTCGATGAGCACTCCGCCGGTAGGGATCACCAACATGTCCCGAGTAATCGTCGTGTGCCGACCTTTGGCATCGCCAGAACGAACGGGCTGAGTCTCCTGCATCTCCGTTTCGAGCAGGGCATTGACGAGTGAGCTCTTTCCAGCACCCGATTCGCCGAGCAGCGTGCCCGACCGATGTGGCTGCAAGATCTCGTGGACGCGGTCGAGCCCGGCTCGCGTTTCGATGCTGGTGACCACCACCTCGACACCGGGGGCGACCGCACCGACGATGCCGACCAGCTCGTTCTGGTCGTCGACTCCCTCCGACAGATCGGCTTTGGTCAAAACGACCACAGGCGTAGCTCCAGCGTTCCACGCCAACACGAGGAAGCGTTCGAGCTTTCCTGCTCGAAATGGCCGATCAAATCCGTGGACAAGAAAGACGACATCGATGTTGGCCGACAGCGGCTGCTGTTCCTCGCGCTCACCGGGGTCGCGACGGACCAACTCGGTGCGACGGTCAAGGATGGCATCGATCGTCCAGACCTCTTCGGTCTCAGACACCGCGACCCAATCACCGGTTACCGGCGCGTGAGTAGATTGAGATCGCTGCGAGTCAGACATTGCCCGCACTGGCCCACGTTCGGTGCGAACGTCGCTCTCGCCGCGCTCCACCCGACTGATCCGCCCGGGCACGCCAGATAGGTCGAGCGCATCAAATTTGGCAGCCCACTCGGCGTCCCAGCCAAAGTGAAGAAGTTCGGAACGATCCACGGGATGCCACTGTAGTCATGGTCGCGGCTGGCACACTTACGTATATGAGCGACATCGACGACCCTGCGATGACGGTCCCAGACCTCACCCTTACTGCCACCGCTACACCTGCGTCGAACGTTCGCGGCTGGATGGCGGGCGCCGGCGGCGCAGCAATCGCGCTCAGCCTCGGCGAATTCATCGCACGATTTAGCAACGCTCTCGAATCACTCGTAATCGGTGTTGGCAACTTTCTGATCGACATCACACCGGGCAACCTCATCGCCACGAGCATCAACAACATCGGCACGTGGCAAAAGCCACTGCTGATAATCGGCATCGTTGTCGGAGCAATTGCAACCGGCGGTTCGCTTGGCATTCGCCACCTGTCGAACCCCAAGGCGATTCCCTACGGCTTCGGCATCTTTGGGCTTTTCGGTGCGTTCGTCACCGGCCGTGACGCACTGACCAACGCACCTGCCTCCTGGCTTGTTGCGCTGGTATGCGCGTTGGTTGGAGCAAGCGTGGCGTTGTACCTCATCAAAGGAGCTGCGTCGCAACCGATCGCTGATGGCGAGCCAATCGCCACTCCGGGAGCTCCCCTCAGCCAAACCGCCGATCGCCGTCATGTACTTGCTTTCGGTGGCGCCGCCGCCGGAGCGGTAGCGCTCACAGCCGCCAGCCAAATCGGACGCACTAGCGCAGCCGAACGGGCACGAGACGAGCTGCTCGCCGGAGGAACCACCACACCGGCATCCACCGTCCCCGGCGCAACTTCAGCATCGACCACCGCCGCACCTGCGCCGCAAGCACTTCCCGTGGGTACCTTCGACAACATCCCCGGACTGACCCCGCACATCGTGCCGATCAGCCCGCGAGACGACTTCTATCTCATCGACACCGCACTCACGAAGCCTCAGGTAGACCCATCGACCTGGACGCTCACTATCAACGGCGAGTATGTCGACAACCCGGTCACCTACACCTACGACGAACTTCTCGCCCGGCCGATGGTCACCCGGGAAGTCACGCTGTCATGTGTGTCAAACCCCATTGGCGGCGACCTCGTCGGCAACGCCCTCTGGGAGGGCATCCCACTCTCGGAACTCCTCGAAGAAGCTGGGGTTCAAGATCCCACGAACAACCAACATCAGTTCTTCAGCCGGTCGGTCGACGGCTTCACCTGCGGCTTCCCGCTTCCGCTCGCCTTTGACGGCCGAACTGCAATGCTCGCCCTCAAGATGAACGGCGAACCCCTGCCGATTATCCACGGCTTCCCCGCCCGTCTCGTCATTGCCGGGTTGTACGGCTATGTGTCAGCAACGAAATGGGTTGAAGAGATTTCGATCACCGATTGGGAAGGCGTTGACGGCCACTGGATCCCACTGGGTTGGGGCAAGGAAGGCCCGGTCAAGACAATGTCTCGCATCGACCTTCCCCAGAACCGCACCCAATTCGCCACCGGCAACACCACCATTGGAGGCGTTGCCTGGTCACCAACGATTGGCATCGAAAAGGTCGAGGTCTACGTCGGCCAAGACCCCGACGAGTCACTCAACGACGAAACAACCTGGACCGAAGTCGAGCTCGCCAACGTCGAGTCCGACGAGACGTGGGTGCAGTGGCGTCACGAATGGGATGCCGAACCCGGAGACTGGCTGATCCGGGTACGAGCAACCGACAAAGACGGCTTCACCCAATCACCAAACCCGGTAGCTCCAGCCCCAGACGGAGCCGAGGGCTACCACACGATTGTCGTACGGGTCGCGTAGTTTCCCCGGAACTGAGTTTCCCGCTCGTTCCTCGCTCCCGGCAATCGCACATTCGCTTCGCTCGGTGTGCTCTGCGGACGGCCGGAGGCCGTGAGCGCTTGTTTCCCGGGCTTCGCCCCTCCAGCGGTCGCACCGTCGCTTCGCTTTGGGTGCTCGGCTGCTGCGCCTGAGGCGGCGCCTGGTCGTTCGTCCCTCACTCCCGCACGCGGCAAGCATTCGTCTATGCGTATAAGCGACGGACCAGGGGAACCCGACAGCCGACGCTCCACCCCTGTGCCCTGCTCCCACTTTGTGCCCGACCCCTTTTTACGAAAAGGGGTCAGGGTGGTTTTGAGGCACCTGGCTTCGAATACCAGCAAAACCCGTGCAGATCTGCACGCTTTCCCCCGGTATTCAACGACCAACAGATGAAAACGAACGTGGCACCTTTGGGCAAAAAGGTGCCACGTTCCTTTTTACGATTAGGAACCTGGTACCTAACGAGCAAAGAGGACGTCCTCGGCGTGAGCGTTCCCGAGCCTCGCCTCTCGTTGCAGCTCTAGCCGTTGGGGTTGGGAGCCAGCATCGGCTCGCCACCAGCACCAATCGACCGGAGAAGCAGCTGGGTGTCTTGTCCTGGCGCCTCGTCCCATACGTGGGTGCGCCACTTGTGAAAGCCAGCCTTCTCGGCCACCCGCATCGATGGGTTATTTCCAGTGGCGATGATGCACAGCATCTCGCCGTTGCCTTGTGAGTCGGCGAGGTCGAGCAACGCCTTTGTTGCTTCCGTCGCATAGCCCTTCCCTCGGACAGCGGGGACGAACCGCCATCCCCACTCGAGCCGATCAAGACCCTCGAACACCACGGTGCCCACACCGCTGTACCCGACGATCGTTCCCGTGTCTTTCTCGATCACGGGCTGCTTGGCGTATGGCACGGCATCGGCGAGCACCAACATGCCATCAAAGCGTTCGTTGGCTGAGGCAACGTCATGCACTCCGCCCGACCAGACCGTGAACGCCTCATCGGTGAACAACTCGACGAAGCGAGCCCGATCGTCCTCGACGGGCGGCCGGACAAGAAGTCGGTCGGTCTCAATCATGGACTGCGCCACCGGTCGTTCTGCTCAGCACGACCGTCATACTGCATCACCAAGGCCGGATTGCCGGGTCGGGGCGTCTGCAAGCAGCTGACGCCGTTGTTGGATGGCACCCATCGGTTCCGTCTCACTCTCGTTCAAGTGCCCTGACCCCTTTTGCGAAAAGGGGTCAGGGTGGTTTTGGCGCTATCCCCTCTTTTTTGGCAAAAAGGTGCCACGTTCCTTTTGGCGATTAGGAGCCTGGTACCTAACCAGCGACAGCGGAGCAGACCCCCGTCAACGCGAGATCCTGTATACGCACAAAGGACTCGCCAGCACCGGAAGGAGTGAGGGACGAACGACTGGACGCCGCCTCCGGCGCAGCAGGCGCGAAATCGAGGGAGCCGGGAGCGCAGCGAGTGGCGTACGGATTTGAGCCCTGGAGGAGCGAAGCTCCGGGAAATTACGCAGCAACCATTGCCTGGGTTTCCCAGGATCCGGCATCGTCGTTCTTGGTGAAGTAGATGTTGGCAACTCGGTCGATCGCGTTTCGATCGAGGACCTTTGGTCGGCCTTCGTACTCACAGATTGCCAGCAGGGTCTTCGCGAAGTCGGCCGGATAGTAGGGACGCAGATCCGTGCCAGTCTGTTCTTTGATGAGGGCCTTGAGGTAATCGGCAGCCTCTTGATTGCAGCCAATGCCCATGCCCTTGCATACGGCAGCGAGGATCTGGTCGAAGGCAGGAGCGTCGATAGCACCCACAAACACCTTGTTCGGAATACGACGAGCGAACGCGTCATCGCCAAGCTGATCGGGACGCATGTTGGTCGAGAAGACAACCTTGGCGTCAAACGGAATCGTGAACGCCGCACCATGGGCGAGCGTCAAGAAGTCAACCTGGCGTGAGAGCGGGACAATCCAACGGTTGAGGAGGGCTTCGGGGGTCATCTTCTGACGGCCGAAGTCATCGATAACAAAGATGCCGTTGTTGGCCTTCATCTGGAGTGGAGCGCGGTAAACGCCGGTCGAGTCGTCTCGCTTGAGATCGAGCTGCGTTGCGGTGAGCTCACCACCAACAATCACACATGGACGCAGGCACAGAACCCAGCGGCCATCCATTCCTTCGGGCTGAGGAGTTACCGGCTCGTGAATCGACGGATCGAACACGGTGATGATCGAACGGTCGAACTCGACCGCACGTGGAATCAACACCGGGTCTTTGTACATCTTGATCATGCGCTCTGCGAGCGAGGTCTTGCCCGTTCCGGGAGGACCATAAAGGAACACCGCTCCCTTTGACACAAGCGCGGGTCCGAGCTCATCGAAGAAACCGGGTTCGATGATGAGGTCGCTAAAGGCTTCGTTGAGAGTTGCTGCCGTGATTGGCGAGCGGCCCTTCTGCGCTTCGACCACACGGGTGTAGTCGTCGAGCGCTACGGGAGCCGAACCAGCGTATGCCATCGCCGCCGCACGGCTGGCAGCCTCGACCTTGCCCTTTTCGGTCGGTGCGAGAATATAGTCGCGCCCGTCCATGCCTTGAATCTCGAGGAGCAAACGCTGACGAAGACCGTCCACGGTGGCATCGACGATGCCAACGGAGAGCGCAGTCGCCGCAGCCATGCGGGTCACTGACGAGCGACCGTCAATGACGAGACGCTGGAGAATGATGTCCTCAATGAGACTGGCGGGAACGCCAAGCTCATGAATTGTTGATGGCGCCGAGGGATACTGGGCGGCCGGAGCTGGTACCGATGACATACCTCTCAATCGACAGGTGACCGGCGAACCTTAGGCACTGCCCTCCCCGAATCTGACCACCACGGCGCGTAGCATTTCGCCTATGTCTCCTCGCCGTGCGATTTCGCGGCGCGCCGTTGGCGCGCTCATTCCGCTGCTTCTTACAGCAACACTGCTGTCCGGCGATACCGCATTCGGCCAAAACGGTGACGAGACTCCACCAATAACTCCCGTCGAATCAACGATTTTGCCGTCAGCCAAGGTGGCCGTCCTGGGTGATGGATTCCTCGCGGCGCCCTCGATTGCACCTCTACAAACCGACCGCTGCGCCATGTCACTGAACGGCCCGGTAGAACGTGCCGCTGCAGGTTCGCCCGACACCGTCGTATTGGTGCAAAACGAGTCATGCGTCGGGGCGACCTTGCTGAGCATCGGTCAGGAGCAGGTTCCCGAGGTCGATGCTGACACCGATGTTGTGGTCGTCGGAGGCATCGGGCTCGAGTTTGACTGGACCGCCCTCGCTGCTCGTTGCCTGCATCGCGAGACTCGTTCGGCTACTACCTGCCAGTCCGAGGCGAGCATCGCCCGGGCGACAGCTGCCAACTCGTTCTTCTCCTGGCGGTCGTTGCTTCAACAGATCCACCGGGCAGCTCCGGACGCGAACATTGTGCTTATCGCTCCCCCACTGCCGGTATCAGAGGCACGTCTTTCGCTGGGTTCACGGTGCTGCGAACCAACAACGGATGGAAACGCACAGGTGCGTGCGGTCTTCGACACCGCTCGGGCGCTGCGAGAAGCGGTCGTCGAATCGGTCTCCAGCCTGCCGGTCGTCCTCGTGGAGACCGACGATGCGTTCGAGGCGCACCGTATGGACGACGCACGTTCGTGGCTAACCAGCGACCCTCTCTACCCGGCCACTCCTACAACAGCCGGTGCCGATGCCCTAGCTGAGCTCATTTCCGTGTTGATGCCGGTTGGAACTCCAGTGGCCGCACCTCCCAGCACACCTGCCGAAATTGTTTTGGTACTCGGCACGACAACCGAAGATGCAGCGTCGCACGTGGCGTTGCAGTCATCTGCCAACTTTTGGTTCGAGACCCACCGGCTCGGCAACATGAGCCCGTCGGTGGCGCTCGTTCCCGTCGTGACCAGCAATCGGCCACCACCACCGACCACCACCACGACGACCACCACGACGACGACCACCACGACGACCGTGGCGCCAACCACAACGACCGAAGCTCCGACACCCCCGGTGGCAAACGACAGCACCGTTATCGAGTTGCCCGCTATCGAGTTGCCCGTCGAGCCGATTGAACCCGAGGCTGCTCCAGCGGCTGATGAGGTTGTCGCCGACGATGGTGAAGTGATCACCGCAATCGAACCGCGGTCTGCTGTCCAGCTGCAAGAAATGGTGTCGACATACGCCACGTCTGGCGATGAACTCGCAGCGGCCATCGGAACCCTGACGACGAGTGACGGCGTTTCGAGCCTGAGTGATCTCTCCAACTCAATCGCCGCTGGTGCCGAGCTCTTCACCCCAACGGTGAGCGATCGACGCATCATCGTCCGAGCAGTAAATGGGTTTGCCGCCCCCGCATCGGAAGACGAGATCGTCGAGTTCCGCAACACCGTGACCGCAACCGACGCGCAAATCACGATCATTGCCAACGACACCGAACAGGCGCGCGAGTTCGAAGCCATCACCACGAATGCGGGTGCAACTATTGAGTGGGCCGATGCCGACGAGCTTGCCGCAGCCCTTCCTGCGCCAGCCGAAACCCCACAGATATTGGGCGTAACTGCGCGCACGATCGACGCGGTGCTTGGAACACCTGCTCGGCTCACCGCCGATATCGAAGTAGCGCGACCCACTAACGCAACCGTGACCTGGCGATTGGACGGCGTCATTGTTGCCGCCGGCCAGGACACCACCGTCGATCCCGGCCTGCTCGGCACCGGTGAACACGAACTCATCGTCTCGGTCGAGACCAGCCGCGAACTCGTTCAATCCTCGATCCTGGTCCGAGTCACCGCTGATGGAGACGGCCACAACGACAACTGCAACGCGTTTGATCCGTTCCCCACCGACGTCGACGGCGATGGCGTGTCTGGCGAATGCGACTCCGATGACGACGGCGATGGCCTTGCCGACGGAATCGACCCATGCCCGAACACGGCGACGACGACGTTGAGCGATGTTGACCTGGACGGCCTGCCCGACCATTGCGACGCCGACCACCTCGACGGCCCTCGCGGCGACGCTGACGGCGACGGCTTTCCCGACCTCATCGACAACTGCCCGGCGGTCAGTCAGGTAAACCAGTTCGACGCCGACGCTGATGGCATCGGGAATGTCTGCGAGGGCGACCGAATTGTCGTGTGCACCATCGTCGGCACCACGGGCGACGACACGTTACGAGGCACCGCGGGCGACGATGTCATCTGTGGTCGCGGCGGCAACGACCGAATCACCGGTTTCGGTGGCGACGACATCATCTTCGGAGGGCCCGGCGATGATGTGCTCTTCGGATCGGCCGGCAACGACCGCCTGTACGGCGGGTCGGGTGACGACATCATCGACGGCAACGGCGACGACGACACGCTGCTCGGCGAAGCGGGCAATGACGTTCTTCGCGGCGGATTCGGCAGCGATGTTGTCGCTGGTGGACGAGGCGCAGACACTATGTCGGGTGGCGCCGGCGGCGACATTGCCTTTGGCGGTCGAGGCAACGATGTACTCCGTGGCGGGGATGGCCCAGACACGATGACCGGCGGCCGCGGAAACGATGAGGTCTTTGGCGAAGCCGGTACCGACATCCTCACCGGCGGACCGGGCGGAGACACCGTGGGCGGCGGCAGGGCGAACGACACCATCGTCGATCCCCAGAGCATCGACTTTGTCCGCGGTGGCACTGGCGATGACCTCATCGGCGAAACTCCTGTCCGGGTGTCGTAACGTCGACCACACATGACCAACCCCAACATTCCTGATCCTGGAACGTGGTTCAGCGCCGACGACCAGTTCCTTTTCAACGCTGGCGACCACACACGACTGTGGGACGGATTAGGCGGAAGGCTGGCCCACGTCGACGGTGTAGGTGGAGCCCGCTTCTCGGTATGGGCACCAAATGCCCGAGCGGTAAGCGTGGTTGGCGACTTCAATGATTGGACCCATCCCGGCGAACCGCTCCGCCCAGTCGGAGCCAGCGGCGTTTGGGACACCTTCATTCCGGGGATGACCGAAGGAGCGAAATACAAGTACCGCATCGAGTCGTCGTATGGAACGGTCGTCGAGAAGGCCGACCCGATGGCCTTCGAGGCCGAGGTCGCGCCAAACACGGCGTCGGTACTCGCCGACCTCACCCACGACTGGACCGACGCGGCCTGGATGGCCAACCGCGCCGAGCACAACCGATGGAACGCGCCGATCTCGGTCTATGAAGTGCACCTCGGTTCGTGGCGGCGCACCGTCGACAACCGTCCACTCACCTACACCGAGCACATCAGCGCGCTCGTCGACCATGTCACCGCCATGGGGTTCACCCACGTCGAGCTGCTACCAATCACCGAACATCCGCTGTATGCGTCGTGGGGCTACCAGACCACCGGATACTTCGCTGCGACCTCGCGTTATGGCGGCCCGACCGAACTCATGGATCTCATCGATGCGTTCCACAACGCAAACATCGGGGTCATCCTCGACTGGGTACCAAGCCACTTCCCAACCGACGCCTTCGCACTCAATGCGTTCGACGGAACCTCGCTGTACGAGCACGCCGACCCACGGGAAGGTTTCCACCCCGATTGGAAGAGCTCGATATTCAACTACGGCCGGCACGAGGTGCGTAGCTTCCTGTTGTCGAGTGCTCGTTTCTGGCTCGAAGCGTTCCACATCGACGGCATCCGCGTCGATGCGGTCGCGTCGATGCTGTACCGCGACTACAGCCGCGGCGACGACTGGATACCGAATCAGTTTGGCGGCCGAGAAAACTTGGAAGCCATCTCGTTCCTGCAGCAGCTAAATCACGAGATGTATGCCACGTTCCCGGACGTGATGATGATCGCTGAAGAGTCGACCGCATGGCCCGGGGTGACTCGGCCGACGACCGAGGGTGGTCTGGGCTTTGGCTTCAAGTGGGACATGGGGTGGATGAACGACACGCTCGAGTATTTCAGCGAGGACCCGGTCAACCGGAAGTACCACCACAACAAGCTCACCTTCCGTGCCATGTACGGCTTTAGCGAGAACTTCATGCTGCCGCTCAGCCACGACGAGGTCGTTCACGGGAAGGGTTCGCTTCTCAACAAGATGCCCGGCGACGACTGGCAGAAGTTTGCGAACCTTCGGCTCCTTCTCGGATGGCAGTACGGCACGCCTGGCAAGAAGCTTGTGTTCATGGGAACCGAGATCGCGCCGTGGACCGAGTGGAACCACGACGACAGCCTCCCGTGGGATCTCACAGGCAACGACGCCCACGAAGGCGTCCTCCAGTGGGTCATCGCACTCAACAAGGCCTACCGGGAAATCCCAGCCCTGCACGCGAAGGACACCGAAGCCGACGGCTTCCGCTGGATCGACGCCAACGACAAGGACCGCAGCATCATCACGTTCTTGCGCGAGGACGGCGCAGGTGACATGGCCATCGTCGCCATGAACGCCACACCCGTTCCACGAGACTCGGTCATGACGGGGGTGCCGGTGGCAGGCAACTGGGAGGTGGTGCTTTGTAGCGACGACCCGGCGTTCGGCGGTTCGGGCTACGAGCAGCCGAAGTCATTCGAGAGCACCGACAATCACCACAACGGCTACGAGCAGTCGATTTGGCTCACGCTGCCACCGCTGTCGATCACCGTCCTGCGGTTGGCTTAGCTCGCTGGCGAACTAGGAACTTAAGTCGTCACTTAAGTCGCTTTGACGGCAGCGCGTCCGCCTTGGAATGGTGGCTTCGTACCACAGAGGGATTTCACCATGAAAATCGAGAACTCGTTCACCGTCGATGCGCCTATCGAGCAGGCCTGGGAGTTGCTCACAAACATCCCCGAGATTGCACCGTGTCTTCCCGGTGCCAAGCTCACCGACCACACCGATGACGAGTACTCGGGCGGCATCAAAGTAAAGGTCGGGCCGGTCACCTCTGAGTACAAAGGGACTGCAAAGTTCGTCGAGAAGGACGACGCCAACTACAAGGCGGTCATCGATGGGAAGGGGCGTGATGTCCGCGGAGCGGGCAACGCGCAAGCGTTGATCACCGCACAAATGACCGCCGAGGGCAACCAGACACGGGTCGATATCGACACCGACCTCAAGGTCTCGGGCAAAGTCGCTCAGTTCGGCCGCGGCGTCATGCAAGACGTTTCGACAAAGCTGCTCGGCCAGTTCGCCGATTGTCTCGAGGCCAAGATTGGTGAACCCGAAACCATCGACGGCATAGCAGCCGCAAGTGCTGAAGCATCGGCCGATACCGGCGCCGCCAGCCATGCTGGCGCGACTGTTGGCGAAGACACTGCCGACTCGATGTCAGCCGCCGCAAGCGACGCCGCCGGGGGCGCGAAAGACGCCGCATCCGGAGCAGCCAGCGCGGTGGCCGACAAGGGCGGCGCAGCCGTTGCAGGAGCAGGCGCCGCGATGGCTGGCGCCGCTGGCGCGGCCGGAGCCATGGCCTCCAAGGTCACCGGCGGGTCCGACGATGATGACGAGGAAGTTCTTGACCTGCTCGATGTAGCGGGCGGCGCCGTCTTCAAGCGCTTTATCCCCGTGGCAATCGCCGCCTTGATTCTCGGAATCATCATCATCTGGCTTATTGCCCGATAAACACCACCAGCTAGGTTCCTCAATGCGTTCGCACGCCACCTGATGAGGACCTGTGAAAAACCCGCCTTTCAACTACCACCGGCCAGCCACCCTTGCTGAGGCGCTAGCACTGCTCGCCGAACACGGCGATGACAGCAAAGTGCTCGCCGGAGGTCAAAGCCTTCTACCAGTAATGGCGCTTCGACTTGGCCGTCCCGAACACATCGTCGATATCGGAACGATCGATGATCTGAAGCCGATTTCGGTGACAGCTACTGGCGTCACCATCGGCGCGATGGTCCGCCATGTCGAGGCTGAGACATCTGCCGTCGTGGCCGAACATGCGCCACTGGTCGCCGCCGCGATGCCTCACGTCGGCCACCGCGCCATTCGAAGCAGAGGTACGGTCGTTGGGAGCATCGCTCACGCTGACGCTGCCGCCGAAATGCCAGCGGTCTGCCTTGCCACCGATGCAACGATGCATGTCGCCTCGTCAACGGGAGTCCGCGAGGTCGCTGCAGCCGACTTCTTCGATGGGTTCTTCACGACGATTCTCGAGCCACACGAGTTGTTGACGGCCGTCCACTTCCCGTCGGTGCGGCCAACCATGGGGAGCTCGTTGGTAGAAATCAGCCGGCGCCACGGTGACTACGCGATGGTCGGGCTGGCGTGCCAGGTCGATGCTCCCGCCGGAGTCATCGCCTCGGCCGCGCTGTCGTTCTTCGGCGTATCGAGCAAGCCCGAACGAGTCACCGCCGCCGAGGAAGCGCTGGTCGGGCGCGCTCCGACACCTGAGGCATTCGCGGCGGCAGCAGCGATTGTCACCGAAGCACTCGACCCCAGCAGCGACATTCACGCCACCGCCCAATATCGCCGTCACATCGCTGGCGTCCTCACCAAGCGAGGCCTCGCTGAGGCAACGAGCCGCGTTGGAGTTACCACATGACCCTTCCGTCCATCTCGGCAAAGATCGGCGAGACAATTTCGATCTCGCTGACGATCAACAACGCCGAGCACACCCTCGAGGTCAACCCACGACACTCGCTCGCCGACATCATTCGTGATGACGTCGGGCTCACCGGAACCCACCTCGGTTGCGAACACGGCGTGTGCGGTGCGTGCACGATCTTGCTCGATGGTGAACCAGCACGATCGTGCCTCATGCTTGCGGTGCAGGCCGACGGCACTGAAATCACCACTATCGAAGGTTTGGCTGCAGCCGACGGCGCGATGCACCCGGTTCAACAAGGGATGTACGAAGCTATGAGCTTCCAGTGCGCATTTTGCTCGCCGGGGTTTCTCATGAGCACCGTGGCGCTGCTTCGAGATAACCCAACGCCCACCAAAGAAGAGATCCGTGAGGAACTCAGCGGCAACCTGTGTCGGTGCACCGGATACCAGTCGATCATCGATGGGGTCGAGACCGCTGTGACTCTGATGCGGGGTGAACAGTGAGCTTCGACAACGATCGCCAGACGTCGGGGCTTGGCTTTGTGGGCCAATCGGTCAAGCGAGTGGAAGACGAGCGCTTCCTCATCGGCGAAGGCCAGTTCATCGCCGACATCAACCCCGAGGGCGTCCTTCACGCAGCGTTCCTGCGCAGCCCATTTGCCCACGCCAACATCAACTCGATCGACGTGCGTCAGGCCGCAGCGCTACCGGGGGTTGTGCGAGTCTTCACCGCCGCCGAGCTCAACGCTCGAACGAACCCCACTCCGCCGTTCTTTACCCTCGCTGGCCTCTACACCCCGCTCTATACATGCCTGAGCGAACACCGAGTCCGCCACATCGGCGACCCGGTCGCCCTTGTGCTCGCGACATCGCGTTACATCGCCGAGGACGCCCTCGAGTTGATCGATGTCGACTACGAGGAGCTCGACGCGATCGGCTCGATCGATGCTGCTATGGCCCCCGGCAAACCGCAGCTGTGGGAACGAGCCGATGGCAATGTACTGGGAGACTTCTCCGACGAGTTCGGCAACGTCGACCGCGTCTTCGCCAAAGCTGACCGGGTAATCACCCGCACCCTGAACTGCCCACGCCAGACCAACCAGCCAATGGAGACACGCGGCGCGCTGGCTCTTGTCGACCCCAAGACCGGACATCTCGAGCTGCACAACACGTCTCAGGCGCCGCACTTCCTGAAGTGGGCAATCGCCGCCATGCTCGTGAACACCGGTGGCGCCCACAACTTCGGATCGTTCCTTCGAAACTCGAAGCGTCGAAGCGCCTTCTTCTCGGCAGCAAAGAGCTTCCAGCAAAAGAATAGGGCGAAGTTAAAGCAACAAAATCCCAAGGGTCTCATCCAGCAGGTCCGTCGAGAGCCAGCAACGCTTCGCAACAACATGCGCATGGTCTCGGGACTTTTGGGGGCGAAGAACTACCCGACGGTCAAGGCCGGAGACATCGGCGGCGCCTTCGGTTCGAAGGGTTCGGTGGCAAGAGAGGACATCGCTATCGCCGCGGCGGCCGCCGAGATGGGCCGCTCTGTGCAGTGGATTGAGGATCGGGTCGAGAACCTGCTCGATGGAGGCCAGGCTCGCGAAGAACGCTTCACCGTCCGGATCGCCGTCGATGACGACGGCACGCTCCGAGGGATGGATGTCGAAGGGTTTGTCGACCAGGGCGCGTACCCCGCGTTCCCGATTCCTCCGGCGCTCATCCCCCGGTTGTGGAAGGTGTATATGCCGGGCCCCTACAACTTCGAAGCCTTCCGGCTTCGGGCGAAGACGGTTGCGACAAACAAGGGGCGGGTCGTTCCTTACCGCGGTCCCTGGGCCAACGAAACCTGGATGCGCGAGCGCATGCTCGACATCGTTGCCAGCGAGCTTGGCATGTCGCCGTTCGAACTGCGCCAGAAGAACGTCATCCGTGAGCACCAATTTCCAATGCCAATGATCACCGGGCCCGACCTCGACGAAACAATGTCGGTGGCCAAGACGCTCGACCGAGCTATCGAGCTAATCGACTTCGACCAGCTCGCCAAGGACAAAGCTGAAGCGGTGGCCCGTGGCCACCGCTTGGGTATTGGCATCTGCAGCTACCACGAAGCAGCACCAGGCCCGCCAAACTTCTTTGCTTCTGTCGAGCCTGGCAGCGATGTGCTGCTGTACGAGGAGGGCCGCGCCGAGATCGACGCCGATGGCATGATCACCATGTTCACGTCGCAGAGCCCGCACGGACAAAGCCATCAAACGACCTACAAGCAGGTGGCCGCCGATGAGTTTGGTGTTGCTATGGAAGACATCGACATCGTCTGGGGAAACACCGACCGCACCCACTTCTCGCTGATTGGAACTGGAGGCAGTCGAGGCGGTCCGCTCGGAGCTGGCGTGATGCGTGAAACGGCCCGTGAGCTCCGAACCCAAGTCGTGGCGATCGCCGCTGACATGCTCGAAGCGTCGATCGACGACATCGAGATCGTCGACGGCAACATCCATGTTGCTGGAGTGCCTTCGAAGGGCCTCACCTATCGCGAGGTCGCCGCCAAAGTATCTGCCGAGACCGGCACGACAAGCGGCCCGGTGTTCAGCGAGCAGATGCAGTACGAAGGCGTGGGCAATGGTGGTTGGTCAGTTGCTACGCACGTCGCCTGGGTCGACATCGACCTTGAGACGGGTCAAGTGGAAATCCCGCGGTACCTCGTGGTCGAGGACTGTGGTCCGATCATCAACCCTGGCGTGGTCGACGGGCAGGTCCGCGGCGGCGTGGCCCAAGGTGTTGGAGCGGTGTTCTACGAGAAGCACTTCTACGACGACAACGCCCAGCTGATGTCGGGCACCTACATGGACTACTTGATCCCTACGGCAATGGAGATCCCCGACGTCGAGATCGAGCATATGGAAACCCTCACCGACGGTCAGAACGATGCCCGAGGTGTTGGCGAGGGCGGCATGATCGGCGCTCCCGCGGCATTAAACAACGCCGTTGCTGATGCCCTCGGAACCGACATATTGGAGCAGCACCTTCCGCCGTTCCGTCTGCTCGAACTCGCCGGAGTAATCGACGCCGACTAGCTGGCCGCTCTCACATCTGCCCCCAACAGAAGGTTAACGGCTCAGGTAGCTTGGACCCTTCACCGCTCGACAAGGGAGCCTCAGCTATGAGCATGATCGGCAATCGAGTCATCCGCAAAGAAGACCC
Source organism: uncultured Acidimicrobiales bacterium (assembly GCA_938038785.1). Taxonomy (GTDB): domain Bacteria; phylum Actinomycetota; class Acidimicrobiia; order Acidimicrobiales; family SHLQ01; genus SHLQ01. The sequence continues at coordinate 110,505 of CALHTB010000011.1, read as the reverse complement.
AGACTTGCTCACGGTGGGCGGAATCTACGTCGCCGACCGTGGCCCAACAAACGCCGCCCACGTGACGTTCGTTCGGTCGACAATGGCGCACGCGCTCCTCACCGAAATCGATATCGACGAGGCCACAACCATGCCTGGCGTCATCGCAGTTCACACCGCTGAGTCGCTGAACCTCACCGGCCAAGTGCCTCCGCAGGGTTTTCTCAATCAAGAGATGACCCGCACCTGGCTGGCGAAGGACCGGGTTCGATTTGTTGGCGAACCGATCGTCGCCATCGTCAGCGAAACGCCAACCCAAGGCGTCGACGCCGCGGAGATGGTGTTCGTTGACTACGACCCCCTCGAACCAGTCATCTCGCTTTCCGATGCCCGCTCGAACGACACCTTGCTCTGGCCCGATGTCGGAACCAACATGTGTTTCGAGATGCCATCCAAAGTCGACGAAGACATCTTCGCCGATTGTGAGGTGACCGTTGAGCTGACCTTCGGGAACCCACGCCTCAGCGGGGCGCCGATCGAACCTCGAGCCGTCGTTTCGGAATGGACCGAGGTAGACGGCGTTCAGCGGCTAACCCAATTGTCTTGTACCCAGTTTCCCCATGGTGCCCGAGACGGCCTGGCGAGCGGGCTTGGCGTCGACCCCGAGCAAGTCCACGTCATTACTCCTGACGTGGGCGGAGGCTTCGGAGCCAAGAACGGGCAGTACCCCGAGGACTTTGTTGTCGCCGAGCTCGCACGCACGCTCGATCGCCCCATGCGCTGGAACGAAACTCGTTCGGAAAGCATGCTCAACCTCGCCCACGCTCGCTCACTCGAAAACCAGGTCAAGCTTGGCGGCACCCGAGACGGCACGATTCAGGCTTACCACTGCCACATGGTGCAAGACGCTGGCGCTTACCCAATCATCGGAGCGATCTTGCCGTTCCTTTCGATGATGGTGGCCTCGGGCAACTACGACATTCCGAAGGTCTCGTTCTCCGCCGAATCGTTCGTAACGAACACGACACCGATCGGTGCCTACCGCGGCGCTGGCCGCCCGGAGGCAACCATTGCCCTCGAACGCATCATCGACGTGTTCGCCGCCGAGATCAGCATGGACCCCGCCGAGCTTCGTCGGAAGAACTTCTGGGCACCTGACGACTTTCCTGTCACGACTCCCACCGGTGCAAGCATGGATTCGGGCGAGTATGCCAAGGCGCTCGACCTGGTTATGGACGCTGCCGACTACACCGGGCTGCGAGCTGAACAAGCTCGCCGTCGCGGCGACCCGAGCGCACCGTTGCTTGGGCTCGGATGGTGCGTGTATGTGGAGATTGCCAACCCGATGGGCGCTGGTGAATTTGGCAGTATGCAGGTGAAGCCCGATGGCACCGCCATTGCCCTCACCGGTTCGTCTGCCCACGGACAAGGCCACCACACGGCGTTCGCTCAGGTTGCCTCGGAAGTGACCGGCATTTCGATCGACAATATCGAGGTTCGCCATGGCGACACCGATGAGGTGAAGCGAGGCGGCGGAACCGGAGGCTCTCGTTCGCTTCAGGTCGGCGGAAGCGCCATCTACCAAGCATCCGAGCTCCTCGTCGATCAGGCCAAGGAGATCGCGGCCAACATCCTCGAGGCCAACCCAGCCGACATCGTGCTCGACACCGGGACTGGCCAGTTCGCCGTTGCCGGAACTCCCGCCAAGTCTGTCGGGTGGGGGCAAATCGCCGAGCGCGCCGAAGAGGAAGCTGAAGCGTCAATCTTCATTGCCGAGACGGACTTCCAGCCACCAGCCGCCACCTTCCCCTTTGGAGCTCATCTCTCGGTGGTCGAGGTCGACCGAGAGACCGGCGAAGTCACGCCAATCCGACATATCTCGTGCGACGACGCAGGCGTCATCGTCAACCCAACCATCGTCGAAGGCCAGGTGCACGGCGGAGTCAGCAGCGGCATTGGCCATGCCCTCATGGAGACGTTCAGCTACGACGAAGACGGCAACCCACTCACCGGCAACTTCATGGACTATGCCCTTCCGGCAGCGACCGAGTTCCCCAGCTTCGAACGGGTAGCGCTCGAAACACCAACCGATCGAAACCCGATCGGAGCAAAGGGCATTGGCGAGTCGGGCACCATCGGCGCTACCCCAGCCGTGCAAAACGCGGTCGTCGATGCCCTCTCACACCTCGGCATCACCCACATCGAAATCCCGGTAACACCACAACGCGTCTGGCGCACCATGAACAACGCCTAACTACAGATCTGTGGAGTCTGATGCCCGAATATCGAACATCAGACTCCACAGATTCGTACTTACATGCCGCGGCCGCCGGAGATTTCAATGGTTATGCCGGTGAGGTAGGCCGACATATCTGAGGCGAGGAACAGGGCCGTGTTGGCGACGTCATCAGGTTGGCCAAGGCGGCCTAGGGGTATCTCGGCAATGCGCGATTCGAGCACTTCGGGTTTCATGGTCCGGATCATTGCCGTGTCGATAAGGCCGGGTTGAATAGCGTTGACCCGCACGTTGTGGCGGCCGAGCTCTTTGGCAGCTGCTTTGGTCATGCCGATGACCCCGGCTTTGGCGGCGCTGTAGTTTGTTTGCCCGGGGTTTCCCTGCTTTCCCGACATCGACGACACGTTGATGATCGAGCCCGACTTCTGTTCGCGCATGACGTCAGCGGCAGCGCGAACGCCAAGCCAAGCGCCGTGAAGGTGCACGTCGAGAACCGCTTTGAAGTCGTCAAACGATAGGTTGCGCAAGCTCGCATCTCGGGTGAAGCCGGCATTGTTCACCAGCACATCGAGCGAGCCATACGCCTCGATGGCCGTGGAAACTGCAGAGCGAACGTCTTGCTCGGAAGTGACATCGCAAGCCAACCCGAGTGCGGAGGGAAGTTTGGCAGCGGTTGCCTCGGCTGCCTGTTGGTCGATGTCCGCGACGACCACGTTCGCTCCGGCCGCGGCAAAGACCTCGGCCATCGAGGCTCCGAGCCCTTGAGCCGCGCCGGTGATGAGGGCAGTCCGTCCAGTGAGTAGTTGTGGTACCTCGGTCATAGCTCGCCCTTTTTCGTTAGCTCCACAGCGTGATGTGCACCCGGGGCTTGAATCGGCCAATTCCACTACCGGAGCCGGTCAGCATTGCCTGAATTGCCCGCGGGGTTCCCACAAAGCGAGCAAGCTCGAGTGCCACCTGGGTTGAACGGTCCGCAGGCAATGTCGCTGCGGTCCACGTACCCGTAGCGGTGCACGACGGCAGATCTACCGCAACCAGCGAACCGTCCTTCAGCGATGCTGCCACTGCGAACTTCGGCACGAGTGCAATCCCGTTTCCGTTGCGGGCTTCGACGACGGCGGCCGCGTGGTTGGTGAAGATTCGCTGGTTGTCCTCGGGCGCATTGGCCCGTTCCAGGATGTACTGGGACACGCCGAGTGGTTCGACCGCTGACGGCCCAAGAAACCACGTCAACTCGTCAAGGCTTTCGAACTGCAGACCGGGAGAGACAACCGCAATGACGTCGTAACGAAGAAACTCGTTGCTGACGATGCCGTAGGGCGCCTGCCCACTCGACTTTGGTCCAATCGCAACGTCGACACCGTGAGACATCAGGAGCTCGGGGAAGCGACTGGAGGACTCGACCAACAGCTCAACCTCAAGATCGTCTGCTCGAAGCGAGAACAGTTCGATCAGACCCGGAGCGGCGTACTCGGCGAACAGACTTGTCGCTGCGATCCGAAGCAACCGGCGACCATCGTGAGCGTCGTGGACTTCGCGCTTGGTCTGCTCTTGCAGACCCAAGAGTTCCACTGCCCGATGTGCGAGGCGCAAACCGCCGGGCGTGAACACGAGGCCTTGTCGCGACCGGGAGAACAACGGGTCGTCGAGTTCCTTGCGAAGCGAACCAACGTTTCCTGAAACCGCGGCCTCGGTGACGCCAAGCTCTTGTGCCGCTCCGCGCACCGACCCGTTACGGACCACGGTGGCGAAGCAACGCAATTGCGTTGGTGTCATAGCTAGCTCCTTAAGGAAGTGCTTAAGTCACGGGGTTGAAGCTACTGCAGCGCTTCGAGCCCTGTCGAAACGGACCGTACTTAAGCCTTCTCTTAAGTCCAATTGACGATCGGTGGAAGCACAGGCAAATGTGGCGTACGCCACACCTGCACAAAGGGGTCTCACTATGCAAGTACCCGCACCGTTCGAATACGAGCGCGCCGAAAGCGTCGAGCATGCAATTGGATTGCTCGAGCGACTTGGTTCCGAAGCTCGCTTGGTTGCCGGAGGGCACAGCCTCATCCCGATGATGCGCCTTCGACTGGCCAACCCCGAGTACATCATCGACATCAACGACCTGGCCGACGAGCTCGGCTACATCCGTGTCGAGGGCGACCATCTCCATATCGGAGCGATGACTCGCCACCAGCATCTGCTCGACAGCGACGAGCTGGCCTCGCACTTTCCGATGTTCCGCGATGCCGAGAAGGTCATTGCTGACCCTGTCGTGCGGAACCGTGGAACTATCGGTGGTTCACTGTGCCAAGCCGACCCGTCCGAGGATCTGTCGGCGGTGTGTTCGACCCTCGATGCCGTATGTGTGATTCGCGGCTCCGGTGGCGAGCGGGTCGTGTCGATGCACGACTTTCACCAAGGCCCGTACGAGACCGCTGTTGGCGATGCCGAAATCCTCACCGAGGTTCGCATCCCCATTCGCCCGAACGGCAGCAGTGCCTACAACAAGGTCGAGCGCCGCGCCGGCGACTGGGCTGTGGTGTCGGCTGGAGCTGCGGTCTGGATGGACGGCAACACCATTACCGACGGCCGGGTTGGCCTCGCCGCTGTTGGCCCCAACACCACCACCATCGATGCCGCCCGAGACCTGCTGCAAGGGGCAACACCGTCCGAAGAGCTCTACGCCGAGGTTGGGGCAGTGTGTTCGGCGAACTGTGACCCCGACACCGACATGCGTGGCAGTGCTGAATACAAGAAGCATCTCGCATCTGAACTTACAAAACGATCGCTACGCACCGCCGTAGCCCGAGCTACGGGTCAGGAGGCCTGATATGGAAGTAACGATCAACGTCAACGGAGTGGACCAGACCAAAGAGATCGAGGGGCGGCTCCTGCTCGTGCACTTCATCCGAGATTCCCTCGGCCTCACCGGAACCCACTGGGGTTGCGACACCTCCAACTGCGGCACCTGCGTTGTGTGGATGGACGAAGAGCCGGTCAAGAGTTGCACCGTGCTCGCCGCCATGGCCGAAGGCCACCGCATTCGCACCGTCGAAGACCTCGAGCAAGGCGGCGTCCTCGACCCCGTCCAGCAAGGCTTCATCCAAGAGCACGGACTGCAGTGTGGCTTCTGCACGCCCGGCATGCTTATGACATCGCGAGCGTTGCTCGACAAGAACCCTGACCCGAGCGAAGAAGAGATTCGCGAGGCCATCAGCGGGCAGATCTGTCGCTGCACCGGCTACTCGATGATCGTCCGCTCGATCCAGTGGGCAGCCAACGCCGAGAACGCCGTAACCGTAGGAGCATCATCATGACCGTGACCGAAGATCCACAGGCAAGTGACGGCCTGTCGCCTGAAGGCAACCCAATGGGTTTCGGCAAAATGCTCCGCAAGGAAGACGCCCGTCTTGTTCGCGGCAAAGGACAGTTCGTCGACGACGTCGTCCTACCCAACATGTTGCACCTGGCAATCCTGCGTTCCCCCGTTGCTCACGGCACGATCGTGAACATTGACAAGAGCGCAGCTGAAGCCCACCCGAAGGTGGTCGCTGTGGTGACCGGTGCCGATCTCGCCGAGCATGGCTTGGCCTGGATGCCCACGTTGTCGAACGACGTGCAGGCAGTGCTCGCCACCGACAAGGTTCGGTTCCAGCACCAAGAGGTCGCGTTCGTCGTAGCTGAAGACAAGTACTCGGCTCGTGACGCACTTGAGCTCATCGATGTCGAGTACGACTTCCTCGATCCGGTCATCGATGTGCGTAAGTCGATGGACGCAGACACCGGCATCATCCGCGACGACCTCGACGGGAAAGAAGACAATCACGTATTCGACTGGGAGGCAGGCGACAAGGCTGAGTTCGATGCTGTTTGGGCAAGCGCCGACGTCAAGGTCGAACAAGAAATCATCTATCCACGAGTACATCCAGCTCCGATGGAGACCTGCGGCGCGGTGGCCGACCTCGACCCCGTGTCGGGCAAGCTCACCTTGTGGAGCACCACCCAAGCTCCACACGCGCACCGCACGGTGTACGCATTGGTCGCTGGCCTGCCCGAGCACAAGATCCGTGTGATCGCTCCCGACATCGGTGGCGGCTTCGGTAACAAGGTGCCGATCTACCCCGGTTACGTGTGCGCGATCGTCGCGTCTCTGCTCATTGGCCGCCCGGTCAAGTGGATGGAAGACCGCACCGAGAACCTCGTGTCGACCGGCTTTGCCCGCGACTACGTCATGGACGGCAAGATCTGCGCCACGAGCGACGGCAAAATTCTCGCCGTCGGCGGCCACGTTCTCGCCGACCACGGAGCGTTCAACGGCACCGCGGCGCCGGTTAAGTATCCGGCAGGCTTCTTCGGAGTCTTCACCGGCAGCTACGACCTCAAGGCTGCCTATTCGGACATGGAGGCGGTCTACACGAACAAGGCACCGGGAGGTGTTGCGTACGCGTGCTCATTCCGCATTACCGAAGCGGTGTACATGGTCGAGCGTTTGGTCGACTGTCTGGCCTACGAGCTCGACATGGACCCGGCCGAACTGCGCATCAAGAACTTCATTCAACCCGAGCAGTTCCCGTACGAGTCGAAGACCGGGTGGGTCTACGACTCGGGTGACTACGAGCCCACCATGCGGTTGGCCATGGAAATGGCCGGCTACGACGAGCTTCGCAAGGAGCAAGCCGAGAAGCGTGAACGTGGTGAGCTGATGGGCATTGGTCTGTCGTTCTTTACCGAAGCGGTTGGTGCTGGTCCTCGTAAAGACATGGACATTTTGGGCCTCGGAATGGCAGACGGCTGTGAGCTCCGGGTCCACCCGACGGGCAAGGCGGTGGTTCGCTTGTCGGTCAAGACCCAGGGGCAGGGCCACGAGACGACGTTTGCGCAGATCATCGCCGAGGAGACGGGCATTCCGCCCGAGGACATCGACGTGGTTCATGGCGACACCGACAACACCCCGTTCGGCTTGGGAACCTATGGCTCGCGGTCAACGCCGGTTTCGGGCGCCGCAGCTGCGCTCGTTGCCCGCAAGGTTGTTGACAAGGCCCAGATCATCGCCTCGGGAATGTTGGAAGTGTCGGTCACCGACCTCGAGTGGAAGAAAGGGTCCTTCCAAGTGAAGGGCGACCCGTCGAAGTCGGTCACGATCCAAGACATCGCCATGAAGGCCCACGGTGCAGGCGATCTGCCCGAAGGTATCGAAGGCGGTCTTGAGGCGCAGATCTGCTACAACCCGTCCAACCTGACCTACCCGTTTGGCGCCTACATCTGTGTCGTCGACATCGACCCTGGCACCGCCGAGGTCAAGGTTCGTCGCTTCATTGCGGTGGACGATTGCGGCACGCAGATCAACCCGCTGATCATCGAAGGGCAGGTCCACGGCGGCTTGGCCGACGGTGTTGGCATGGCGCTAATGGAGATGATCGCATTTGATGAGGACGGCAACTGCCTCGGCGGTTCCCTCATGGACTATCTCATCCCGACCGCGTTGGAGACACCCGACTGGGAGACGGGGCACACGGTTACGCCGTCGCCACATCACCCGATCGGTGCGAAGGGCATCGGCGAATCCGCCACGGTCGGCTCTCCACCCGCTGTCGTCAACGCAGTCGTGGATGCCCTAAAGCCATTCGGCGTCCGCCACGCAGATATGCCACTTACGCCCTCTCGGGTGTGGGAGGCAATGCAAGGCAACGCGACACCGCCGATCTAGGCATTACGTACACTGTCTGACATCTGGGGTCTGACCCCAGATGTCAGACAGCGACCTGTTTGTAGACAAAGGACTCCATCGTGACCGCCTCACGACGTATCAGTGCACGTGTCGCCGAACTCGTCGACGAGCGCGTCCCGTTTGTGCTTGCCACCGTCGTCCGAGCCGAGATGCCGACATCGGCCCGGCCTGGAGACGCGGCAATCATCCAAGCCGATGGCTCGGTCGAAGGATTTGTTGGCGGGCAGTGTGCCGAGGGGTCAGTAAAGGCAGCTGCACTAGGCGTGCTCGAGTCTGGCGATGCGTTACTCCTTCGGGTTCTTCCCGATGGAGGTGCCGAGTTTCCCGACCGGCCAGGTGCTGAGGCGGTGGTCAACCCGTGCTTGTCGGGCGGGGCAATCGAAGTGTTCTTGGAACCAAAGCTCCCGGCGCCACAACTGTCGATAGTTGGGAACACCCCTATCGCCGAGGCGCTCGCGCAATTTGGCGCTCAGCTCGGATACCGGATCGTGCACACGCCCAACGATGTGGCCAACGCCGTCGGTTCGGTTGCGGTTCTCATTTCAAGTCACGGTCGCCACGAGGAAGACTCGATCCGGGCCGCCCTTACCGCCGAGGTCGGGTTCGTCGGGCTCGTTGCTAGCTCGGTTCGTGGTCCGGCCGTAGTCGAATCGCTCAACTTGGATCCATCGGCCAAAGCAATTATCCATTCGCCGGTCGGCATAGATATCGGTGCTCGCACCGCAGAAGAAGTGGCGCTTTCGGTTCTTGCCGAAGTGACCCGCGCAATCCGGGTCGATGGCCTTGAGGCTCCAAAGACACAGGCACCAAGGAAGCCCGTCGAGGCCATCGATCCGATTTGTGGCATGACCGTGTTGGTTGGCGATGGCACGCCGCATCTGCATCACGAGGGCGACGACTATTGGTACTGCAACGTCGGTTGTCGCACTCGCCACAACGAAGAGCTCACTCTTCGATGAATGTCGCTGCACTCGTGCTAGCTGCCGGATCCTCCCGTCGGCTTGGACAACCAAAGCAGTTGTTGGAGTACAAGGGGCGCCGCCTGCTCGATGTCTCACTCGATGTGGCCCGCTCGGCGCCCTTCGATCAGCTTTTGGCAACCGTTGGTGGCGCCGGCCCCGAGGTTCGCGACACCATCGATTTCAGCGGCTTTGATGTGGTGGAAAGCGTGCATCACACCCAAGGATGCTCGTCGTCGATTGTCAGCGCCCTCGGCCAGATCGATTCGGACGCAGACGGCTTTATCTTGCTGCTCGGTGACCAACCCGAGATTGACCCAGCCACTATCACCGAGCTTCTCGACGCTGTTTCGGGCGAGGTTCCTGCGCCGATTGGCGTTTGCAGGTACGACGATGGCATCGGGCATCCGTTCTGGTTTGGCCGAGCGACCTTCGCTGACTTGGCCGACCTCCATGGCGACAAAGCGGTGTGGAAACTGATCGAGTCAGGCAGGTACCCCGTGACCAAGGTGGCCATCGAGGGCCCCACTCCGCTCGATGTCGACACGTGGGAAGAGTACGAAGCACTCCTCGCTCAGAACAATGACGAGGCAAACCTGTGAGCCAGTTCGACTCGGTCGCTGCGCTGCAAGCATCACTCGATGGCGAGGCCTACATCGTCGACGAGGGATTGGCCACCGCGTTATACCTCGCACAGGCGCTCGGCCAGCCGCTGCTCCTCGAAGGTGAGCCGGGCGTTGGAAAGACCGCGGCAGCCAAGGCGATGGCCACCGCTCTCAACACCGATCTCCTGCGACTTCAGTGCTACGAGGGTATTGCGGCCAACGAGGCCCTCTACGAGTGGAATTATCCGAGGCAACTGTTATCGATCCGATTGTCCGAAGCTGACGGAGCCACGCTCGCTGATTCCGACCTGTTTACCTCTGACTTCCTCGTTGAACGACCGTTGCTCGCCGCAGTTCGCCATCAAGGTCCGGTCCCACCGGTTGTGCTGATCGACGAGGTCGACCGAGCCGACGACGAGTTCGAAGCGCTGCTCTTTGAGTTCTTGGGCGAACAGTCGGTCACCATTCCGGAGCTGGGAACGATTCATGCAGCTACGAAGCCCATCGTGGTGCTTACCTCAAATCGCAGTCGCGAGCTTCACGATGCCCTGAAGCGTCGTTGCCTCTATCACTGGATCGACTACCCCGAGACGGCCCGGGCAGCCGAGATTGTTCGGCGTAACGTCGAAGACGCCGACGCCAACCTCGTCGAGGCTGCGACTGCTTTTGTTGGGCGAGTGCGTGGCGACGGGCTCGACAAGCCTCCGGGCCTCGCAGAAACAATCGACTGGGTCAGCGCACTGACCGTCCTCGGTGTCTCGACGATCGACCAGACCGCAGAGCGCACACTCGGCCTGCTTGCCAAGACGCCCGATGACCTCGGCCAGGTTCACGATGCACTGGTGGGCGGCTCATAGTGATCCTCGCCCATCACGAGATCCTTATTGCCGTCGAGTATTCGATGTTCGCAGGCGGAGGCGCGATATGGGCCGTGACCTCGTGGTGGAGACGTCGCAGTCCTGGTCGCAACCCAAACACCAAGTGAGCGCCGTACTTCTCGACGGCATCGACCGAGCGATCTTCTCGGCAGCATTTGTTGACCGACTGCGTCGTGCCGGTCTTCCGGTGTCGATCCATTCGGCCGAGCGACTCGCGCATGCATTCGACGCGGTGCAGCCGACCGCACTCACCGAGCTGTATTGGCTGTGCCGGGTCAGCTTGGTCCATGACGTCCGCTCGCTCGAACTGTTCGATCGCGTCTTCGATGTGGTGTTCGAGGGCGGAGCTCTCGATGTTGGCCGAAATGCTCGCAAGGCAAACAAGCATCAGCCTCCCGCAATGGCCTCCGAAGCCCAAGTCAAGGTGGCGGCGCGCAATCAAGTTGCCGACGGTTCAGGCGGCGTGCCCTGGACGAGCGCGCCGTCGGCTGCCCCCGACGATGCCCAAGCTGACGATGACAACAACATTGCGCTACCCGAACTCTTGCCTTCGGAACTGGCACACCTTGCGGACACGCCGTTCGATCAACTCAGCGACGTCGAGCTGACCCAGATCGGGGCGTGGCTCGAGGACGCGGTTATCTCATGGCCAACTCGCCCCGCACGACGGACCCGACGTGCTCGCCGTGGCGCATCTCTCGATCGCCGCGCCACGCTCGCTGCGGCGCGGCGCACCGGTGGCGACCCGATCGATCTGGTGTGGCGCAGCAAGATTCGTCGTCCTCGCAAGGTCGTCATGCTCGCCGATGTGTCGGGTTCGATGCAGACGTTCGTGCGCCCGTACATGCACGTCATGCGCGCGCTTACTCGCCACGTCGATGCCGAAACAATGGCGTTCTCTACTTCGCTCACTCGCCTGACCCCAGCCTTGCGCCACCAAGATGTTCAAGAAGCCATTGGGGCAGCGTCAGAACTCGTCGACGACCGATTCTCGGGCACCAAGATCGCCACGAGCATCTGCACGTTGATGGCGAACCCAACCTGGTCGACCAGCGTGAGAGGTGCCGTCGTACTTATTGCATCCGACGGGTGGGACACCGACCCGCCTGAGGACCTGGGCAAAGCAATGGCACGCCTCGAACGGCTCAGCCACCGGATCGTGTGGGTCAACCCGCGGGCGGCAGCGAACGAGTTCGAACCGTTGGTCGGGGGGATGGCCGCTGCTCTCCCGCACTGCACGACAATGTTGTCCGGGCACAGTCTTCGCGCTATCAGAGACGTAATCCTCGCGCTGGGGTCGAAGCAGTAGTTGGGAAAGCACAGCCGAGTGAAGCTCTATCCACTAAACACGTAGGGTGCTGGCACAAGCGGATTTGGTAACCGAAGATTCTCCACCGTGGACAGATTGGCTGCCTGCATTGGGGGCGCTTGCGCTCACCATCCTTGCGATCATCGCCTTGCGATGGTTCCTAACTCGAAACAAAGTTGGCGATCAGGCCGAGGTTCACTTTCGAGGCCAACTTGGCACAATCGGCCTTGCCTTGCTCGGCTTGCTCGCCATCATCTTCTTGCTGCCGGAAGGCTCGGACTCGGACCTTGCGTTCTCGGTCTTTGGCCTCATCGTCACCGGCGCTTTGGCCATCTCGTCACAGTCGATTATCGCCAACGCAATGGCCGGACTCATGCTGCGTTCGGTAAGCAGCTTTAAGCCCGGTGACTTCATTGAGGTGGCGAACCACATGGGCCGTGTGACCGAGCGCGATCTCTTCCACACCGAGATCCAAACCGCAGATCGTGACCTCATCACCTTGCCGAACGCCATCATGGTCAACCAGCCCGTCCGGGTTGTTCGTGCTTCGGGCACGATCGTGTCAGCCACTGCGTCCATTGGATACGACGTTTCCCGCCACATTCTCGAAGACCTCTTTGTTACGGCGGCCGAGACCGCCGGCCTCGAAGAACCCTTCGTCCAGGTACTCGAGCTTGGCGACTACTCGGTGAACTATCGAATCGCCGGCTTCTTGGGCGATCCACGCAAGCTGCTCGCAACCCGTTCAAAGCTGCGCGGTGCCATTCTCGACACGCTTGGTCAGGCGGGCATCGAAATCATGTCACCCATGTATCTCGCCCGCCGCGAGGCGAGCAACGACCCGTTGCTTCCGGGTGACGATGGGCCATCTGCATCGTCGCAGACGCGACGCACCGCAGAGTCGAGGGTCTTCGACAAAGCCGAAACCGCCGGCCGTCTCGAAGACACGAGGCGCAAACTCACCGATGCTGAAGAGAACCTCGACCTGCTACGTCTCGAGGTCCACAACGAGGACCCCGACACCGCTGAGCGAGCTTCTCGTGCCGTCGCCCGAGCTGAACGCCGAATCGACAACCTGACGAAGCGAATCGCTCAGCTCACCGAAGCCCAGCTAGAGGATTAGCTCGCTGGCGTTGACTCGCGACGCATCATCATTGCGGCGCTGAGCGCAACAATTCCAGCAGCGAGAACAGCATCGGGACCCCACGTAGACGTCGGGTGACCAACGAACCCGCACATTGCTGCAACAACGATGACGCCGAGCCCGCAGATGACCGATACCGGCGCGGTCGCCTTGTGGTTTTGGATGGCGAGAGCGACTACCGAGAAGATGCCGCCGGTTGTCACGAATGCCATTGCCGTGGCGAACATGTCGACAAACCCCAATGGGCTGTCTGCGTCAGCCGAGGGCAACGAGGCCAAGAACGCAAGCCAAATGAACGCGAGGCCGAGATGGAGACGCTTCGATGGCCGTGCGCCAACCCACTCTGTCGGCCGACGGCGTATCCGCGGAATCGTTGAAAGTCGTGTGGTTGCGTGGGTGTTTTGCTGTGAATCCATGGGGGTCTCGCTCTCGTTGCGTAGCTGCAGTCTTTCATACAACGGATCGGTGATGTCAACGATGGGGTCAGACCCCATCGTTGACACCATCGTTCAACATCGGGCGGCGGGGCCAAAAATGTTGGCGGCGACAGCTTCTGGAGTTGGGCTGTTCATTGCTGTCATTGGACGTTCGTTACAGTGACGAGCGTGGCAAAGCCTGGCCTTCTGGGGCGAATACGAGCGTGGTTCGACCTCGAGTGGGTGTTCCCGGACGATCTTGACTCTGGGGGTATTAGCGAGATCACACCGTCGTTGTACCTCGGCGGAAAGCCCGATGGCCAAACCCTCGATGAGCTACGGCGTCGCCACATCACCCACATTGTGAGCAGCATCCAAGGTAGGTACCGAGCCGAGCTCAGCTTCTTGAGTACCGAGTTCGATCACCTCTTCCTTGAGACCGAAGACCGGATGGACGAACAACTTCCCGTCGACACTTTCGTCGAGCACGCTGGCACTGTGCTGGCCAATCCAGGCGCCAAGCTATACGTCCATTGCGAGGCGGGCGTGAGCCGGTCAGCCAGCCTGGTTATAGCACTGCTCATGCACACCGAGCGGCTTACGTTTCTAGAGGCCTTTCAGCGAGTGAGGGACAAGCGGGTTCGGGTACTCCCGAACATTGGCTTCGCCTCCCAGCTCCACCGGGTAGAAATAGCTGCCCCGTCGACTGACAGCCGCCCATCGCCCTCGTCTTTGGCGACCTACCTCAAGCGGTTTTGTACAGCACCTGGCGATGTCGAGGACTTGGAGCAGGCATTGGAGCGTTATGGCTTCAACGCACCTGCGGCACTCCGGTCGATGTATGGCGGCGAGATCCCAAGGGTTGTGCAGGGGGTCCGGCGGTCCTAAGCGGCTGCTGTTACACATGCGCGAAACGCTCAAACCCTGGTGCCGGTGCGTTCCCCATGGGGCTATAGCGTCGGTTCGTGACTCAACCGGCTACCTGGCAGCTCCCCAAATGGCGAGCCTTCACCGCTATAGCCATCACGTACGTCACAATCGTCTTTGCCACCGCATTCGCATTCCTTGCATTGCCTCGGATTGCAAGCGACTTTGAGGTGACCCTCAGTGCGGTCGGGTGGGTCGTGATCGTTGAGTCCCTGCTGATCGCGGCACTGCTCCTACCGCTCGGTGGACTTGCCGATGTGCTCGGCGACAAACGTGTCATGAGCTTGGGTGTTGTGATCTTTACCATTGGCACCTTGCTCACCGGGCTGAGCCCTACCTTCGCCGCGCTGATCGGGGCCCGTATCGTCATGGCCATCGGCAATGCACTGGTCCAGTCCGTTGCAACCGGAATCCTTGTCGCGGTGTTTCCCGACCATGAGCGTGGCCTGGCAATGGGCGCGCAAACCGCAGCGGTTGCAGTTGGTTCGGCTGGCGCCCCGCTGCTCGGTGGGCTCGGCCTCGAGTTCTTGTCATGGCCCACGATCTTTCTCCTTCTTCTCGCGCCCTGCGCGCTCTCGCTGAGTGCGGTGTTCGCGCTCATCCCCAACGAACAACTACGCGAGATCGACCGTGACCGGACTTTCGATGCCTTGGGAAGCGTGTTGTCGGCCCTCGCTGTCGTGGCTCTCGTGGTGACCATCAGCAATCCATTCTCGTTGCCCTGGGTTTCACCTGGCATTGTCGGTGGCGCGTTGCTCGCAGCAGTGCTGCTAGCGCTGTTCATTCGCTGGGAGCTCCACACCGAACACCCGCTGCTCGAACTGCGCTTGTTTAGCGTTCCGGTCTTTCGCATCGCGGTTGCGCTACGAGGCCTCGGCTTCCTCGCTGCATCAACAACCGCATTCCTGTTGCCCGTGTACCTGTTGAGCTTCCGCCAGGTCACCGCTACAGCCGCAGGGGTCATCCTCGCTCTCGCTGCCATCGGTCTGGGCGCAGGAGCTCAGGTTGCGGGTCGCCTATACGACCAGATTGGTCCGCGCACCCCGACGCTCATTGGGCTCGGACTGCAAATCGTCGTGAGCCTCGGCTTCGCGTTCGCCACCGACGCTACGTCGCTCTTGCTCATCGGAATCGGTTCCGCCCTTGGAGGAATTGGGGTAGCGCTGTGGAACGTCCCGAACAATGGAGCGATGCTCGGCGCTACGCCGCCGACGTTCCTCGGTGTTGGCGGAGCCTTCACCAACGTCACCCGAACCCTCGGAACCGTCGTTAGTCAGGCATTGGCCGCCGCGATCGTGGCTGGTGTGATGGCATCTCGAGGGTTCGACATCCCACTCGGCATCCTCGCCACCACCGATGGCGCCGGCAAGGCCTTCAACGATGGATGGCGGGTGGCCTATATGGTCGCCGCAGCGCTGTCCTCGATGCTCATTCTCCTGGCAATCCGTCTTCCAGGCGCCGAACCGACGTGAAATCAGGACTCGTCCATGGTGGATCGGACTTGGGTTGAAAAGGCAAGACCATCGGTGGCCACCCGTGCGCTCTCGCCGTACGCGAGCCAAACCGCTTCGGTCGGGCCGATGTCGATAGAGGATTCCGACGTCACTGTTGTCGCTCCACGTACGCCGACGACGATGGCAGGCCCGGTGGCTTCGCCGGGTGCGATCGGGTCAATCCGCGTTAGAGCAAACTCGGGAGCAGCGGAGGAATAGGTATTGCCATCCATCGGTGCGAGCGTCGGCTCCAGGGATTCGGATCGGACGATCTCGATCAGTGTGTCGACGTCTACGTGTTTGGGGGTGAGCCCACCGCGCACAACATTGTCGCTGTTGGCCATGACTTCGATCGCGAGGCCTCCAACGTACGCATGCAAATTCCCGGCATCGAGAAAGAGCGCTTCGTCAGGCTCGATGATGAGTCGGTTGAGAAGCGACGCTATGACGATTCCGGGGTCGTCGGGATAGATGGAGTTGAGGCGCCCAATCAGGTCAGCGCCTTCGAGCCAATCAGCGTCTTCGCACGACGCTGCTCCCTCCACTAGTGCCCGCACTGCCCCGAGAACCAGCTGCTGGTCCTCGTCGGTGTCGGGGGCCAATACGCGCTGCATGACCGCAACCGGACCATCGACGTCGAGGACATTGAGAATCCACTTCGGAGCACCAAGGGCTCGGAGCAACGCAACTGAATCCTCACGTTGGCCGAAACCAACGAGCGCCTCGAAGGGACTGATCGCCGCGACGAGCTCTGGCTTGTGATTGTCGTCTCGAAACGACCGGTTTGGGGCGTCGCGGGCCACCCCGGCGGCATCCTCTCGCTCAAACCCCAGACGGGCCTGCTCGATCGTTGGGTGCGCTTGGATGCTCAGCGGCCTATCTGCAGCCAGAATCTTGACCAGAAACGGAAGCTTTGGGCCATACCGTTGGGAAATTTCTGACCCCAGGAGTTCATCGGGCTCAGCGGCAATGCGCTCGAGGAGGGTGCCGCCGCTTTCGAGCGTGGAGGGAGCCTGCTGGTGGGCGCCGAACCAGATCTCCGCTTCGGGGAGATCGCTTGCTGGTGTGCCACGAAGCGAAGCAATGAGGGTGTGTGAACCCCACGCATAGTTCTGGATGATCCCGTTTAGGCGTTCCATGTAGGCGACCTCACTGACGCTCAGATTCAAGTCTATGTGTGACCGTGTTGAGCCAGGATCACCCTAGATTGCCGTTATGACGTCCTTGCCGGTGATCGACCTTTCCGAGTTTCGTGCCGACCCTCAAGGCACCGCGGCCAAGCCGGTCATAGCCGAGCTGTTGCGGGCGTGTCACGAGATCGGCTTCGCGTACATCACCGGTCACGGCATCGACCCACTTCTCAATGCCGAGCTGTTCGACGTGGCCGCAAAGTTCTTTGCGTTACCCGAGGCGCAACGAACCGCGCTGGCGATCAAGAACAGCGCAGCTTTCCGCGGGTACACCACGCTTGGCGACGAGCGAACAAACGGTCGTAGCGACTGGCGCGACCAGCTTGACCTCGGTTGGGAGCAAGAGCCACCGACCGACCCAACGGCACCCAAATGGCATCTTCTTCGTGGGCCAAATCAGTGGCCAGCAACGCTGCCTGAAATGTCGACGACCGTCATGGCGTGGGCCGAGCAGATGCAAGAACTGGGTGTCACCGCATTGCGCGCGCTCGCCCTGGGACTCGGGCAGCCGATCAACTGCTTCGACGGCGGCTTCGTCCCGACTTCAGACATGCACATCAAGGTGATCCGCTATCCGGCACGTAGAGAACCAACTGCAGATCAAGGAGTTGGCACTCACCACGACACCGGCGTGCTCACCTTCATCGCCCAGCAGCAAACCGGTCTGCAGGTTCAAACTGCGTCAGGGTTCGTCGATGCCACGCCCATGCCGGGCGCCTACATCATGAACTTGGGTGAGATGCTCCAGCGGTCGACGAGCGGCTACCTCCGAGCCACACCACACCGAGTCATCAGCCCTCACCCTGGAGACGGCGAACGGATCTCGATCGCCTTCTTCTTCAACCCGAGATACGAGACGGTGTTCGAGCCCATCACGCTCCCACCCGAACTCGCGATGGACGCCCCAGGCGGTCATCATCAAGTGATCAACGACGAGATCCACGCCTTGTTCGGTGAGAACAACCTGCGTACACGCCTCCGCTCACACCCCGACGTCGCCGAAGCCCACTACTCCTAGAGGTCTTCACGTTTGCGGGTCGTCTGACAGTATCTGTGAGATGGATCATCTGCCCCCACACACCGATGTGCTTATCATCGGCGCAGGAATCTCGGGAATTGGTGCGGGCTATTACATGCAGACTGAGTGCCCCGATCGCAGTTACACGATTCTCGAAGGCCGGTCCGACCTTGGCGGCACATGGGACTTGTTCCGCTATCCGGGCATTCGATCCGATAGCGACATGTACACCCTTGGCTACAGCTTCAAGCCTTGGAAGGCCGAGAAGGCCATCGCCGATGGCCCCTCGATCCTGAGTTACGTGCGCGAAACCGCACAAGAGAATGGCATCGACAAGAGAATCCGATTCAACCGACGAGCCGAGCGAGCGGAATGGTCGACCGAGCTATCGCGGTGGACGGTGACGGCGATGAATACCGCCACTGGGTCCACTGAGGTTCGGACCTGCTCGTTCCTGTTTATGTGCTCGGGCTACTACAGCTACAAGGGCGGGCACGAGCCCGATTTTCCCGGTGCCGACTCCTTCGCGGGACAAATCGTGCATCCTCAGAAATGGCCCGAAAGCCTCGACTACGCGGACAAGAACGTCGTGGTTATCGGTTCGGGCGCAACCGCGGTCACGCTCGTTCCGGCGATGGCGCCCGAAGCCAAGCACGTGACGATGTTGCAGCGCTCCCCCAGCTACATGGCCGTGCGCCCAAGCGTCGATCCAATCGCTCAACGGATCCGCAAGTTTCTGCCCGAACGAGTCGCCCATGCTGCGATCCGCACCAAGAATGTCCGGTTCACCGATGGGATCTATCGGCAGACCCGTAGCAATCCCGACATGGTGAAGGAGCGGCTGTTGGGCATGGTGAAGGACGAGATGGGCTCCGACTACGACATCGACCCACACTTCACTCCCAGTTACAACCCATGGGATCAGCGCCTTTGCCTCGTTCCCGACGGCGACCTGTTCACAGCCATCAAATCCGGTGATGCGACGGTGGTGACCGACCACATCGATACGTTCACCACGACGGGAATTCGTTTGACGTCGGGCACTGAACTTGATGCCGACATCATCGTCACCGCTACCGGGCTGCAGCTGGTGACCCTCGGCGAGATGGACTTCGTTGTCGACGACGAGCCGGTCGATTTCTCCAAGACGTGGACGTACCGCGGCCTCGGCTATTCCGACGTGCCCAACCTCATTTCGACGTTCGGGTACATCAACGCCTCCTGGACGCTTCGGGTCGACCTCACGTGCCAGTACGTGACGCGGTTACTGAACCACATGTCGAAGATCGGGGCGACCCGATGCACGCCTCGGCTACGCCCTGAAGATGCCAACATGCCCGAGCGGCCGTGGATCGACGACTTCTCGTCGGGTTACATGCAACGGATGATGCCCATGCTGCCGCGGCAGGGCGATCGTCAGCCTTGGCTCAACACGCAGCGCTATGTCGAAGAGAGAAAGACGTTGCGCCGAGCCGCCATTGACGATGGCGTCATGCAATTCAGCGCGTAACTCGCCAAGCGGGCGAGCACGATTCCGGGCTCGGTACCAGCTACAGCTGCGGATGACGGTGAGCCCAGGGCATCGCACGTTCGAGTTGTGCAGCGACTGAGATCAGCAGGTCTTCTCGCCCATATGCGGCCACTAGCTGCACTCCGACAGGCAAATTCTCGTCATTCCAATGCAGAGGCAAGCTGATTCCTGGCTGTCCGGTGGTGTTGAACGGCGGGGTGTACGGGCAGAGGTCGATCGCCTTCATCACTCCAGCCATTGGCTCGCCGTCGTGGTCCAACATCTCGCCGATACGGGGCGCAGGGCCCGCAAGGGTTGGTGTCAGCAACAGGTCAAAGCCGTCAGCCCACCACTGCTGGGTCTCTCGGCGATATTGGGCCACCGCAGCTAACGCGTCGGCATAGTCGGCTGCGCTCATGGCATCGGCCTGGCTGGCCATGATCCAGTTGTGCGGTTCGACCTCGGCTTCGATCAGCTCTCGACCAATGGCCCGTCCCATGTTCGCCAAACCTTGCCGTCTCCCGGCGAACCACATCGCCATGAATCGCGACGTGAGGTCAGTGTTGTTCATCGAGGCGGGGTGCGACACCTCGACATGGTGACCGAGCTCTTCGAGGGTGCTCGCCGCCGAGCGCACTGCGGCAACGCAATCGTCGTCTAGCGGCCCGCCGAGCGGCTGCGTGTCGAGTAGGCCGATCTTGAGTGGCGCAGGGCCGTTGTCGAGTTCGTCGGAGTATGGCCGGGTGGGCACCGGCGCAATGACCGTGTCGCCTATGCCCGGACCGTGCACTGCGTCGAGCAACCGGGCGGTGTCGCGAACCGTGCGCGTGACGAAGCCATCGACGCCGAGACCATTCTCGATGCCATGGCCCTGCATGCTGATCCGGCCCTGCGAGGGCTTGAGGCCAACCAGACCACACAGGGCTGCGGGGATTCGAATCGACCCACCACCGTCTGAAGCGTGGGCCATAGGCAAGTACCCCGCAGCAACGGCGGCAGCTGCACCACCACTCGACCCACCAGGGCTCAGGTTGGTGTTCCACGGGTTGCGGGTCTCGCCGTGTGCGCGCGTCTCGGTTACCGGAACCGAACCCATCTCGGGGCTCGTCGTGCGCCCATAGGTGACCAGTCCGGCGGCCTTTAGTCGTTGCGTCAAGACCGAGTCGACGGTGGAGATCGGCGGCGTCTGAGCCAACGCTATGTTCCCATCGGTTCGGCCCTGGCCGCTGTACTGAATCCACAGATCCTTCAACAAAAACGGAACCCCGCAAAACGGCCCCGACAGTTCGGACGTTGCTACCTCACGAGCATGATCAAACCATCGCATCGACATCGCATTGAGCTGCGGTTCGCCGGCCTCGGTGCGCTCAATCGCAGCCTCGAGCATCTCGCTGGCGCTGACCTCCCCAGACGCAACAGTCTCGGCCATCTGCGTACCATCCCACCATCGACTCTCATCACTCATTCGAATCCCCAATCGCGAATCTGTAGTTCTAGTTCAGGGCGTGGACAAATGCGGCGGTCATGAAAGACCTTTGGTTGTGCCGGCCGTTCACCTACCC
The DNA here is from genome assembly GCA_938038785.1 of uncultured Acidimicrobiales bacterium. Lineage (GTDB taxonomy): Bacteria > Actinomycetota > Acidimicrobiia > Acidimicrobiales > SHLQ01 > SHLQ01. The sequence continues at coordinate 89,560 of CALHTB010000011.1, read as the reverse complement.
GAGTGCTCGATGAAGAAACTTGATGAAATCCCAGATCGGGCCTTCGTAGTCGTCGGGCGCCAATGGCCCGCCATCGAAGTTCTTCGTACGAAGTGCGATTTGCAACGTGGCGAGCTTGGCTTCGTCCTCTGCGTTGAACGCTCGACACAAGTTGACGTACTCGGTCACCGCAGGAGATTCCGGAGCGTCCTGTAAGCCGGTCACGCCCCAGCGGATTCGAACCTTGTCGACGCCATGAGGTCGAAGGATCATGAAGAGCGTGAAATTGGTAGCCATGCCGACAACGAGATTCGGAAATATGCCGTACATCGGCGAGTTGTTCCGCTCGTCCTCGGTGAGGTCTTCATGGAACGGGCCTCGAGGCGGATACGCCGGGTCGTAATACGCGTGGTATCCGGTCCACGCATCCCCTGAAACCATCTTCTTACAAAGACGGGTCGGCGTGATTGGATGCAACGTCTCGGGGTGCAGCGCGCTGAGGTGGTAACCCTCCATGAAGTTTTCGAACAGCGCCTTCCAGTTGCACTGCCACTCCACCTCTTCGAGGAACACGAGGTAGCGATCAGCGGGGTGATAGTTGGCCACAACTGCGTCAAGCCCTTGGAGCTGCGTCGCTAACGCCGCCGCCTGACCGTCGAGGTTGACGAACAGCCAACCGTTCCAGACCTCGTGTCGGAACTGGGGCAATGAGCAGTCGGCCTTGTCGAATGTTGGCCGTTCGTCCATGTGGGGTGCGACTACCAAAGCTCCGCCGGTGTCGTATGTCCAGTGGTGATAGGCGCACCGCATCCGCATCGAATTGCCCGCGCCTTCAGCGACTTGATTACCACGATGACGACACACGTTCGAGAGCACGCGGAGTTCTTCGTCGGCACCTCGAACGATGAGCAGCTGTTCGCCGAGAAGCTCGGTCGCGACGAAGTCCCCAGCTTCTCGGACCTCACCAACATGGCCAACGCACATCCAGTGACCACGTAATCGAGCGAGCTCCAACTCGTGAAACTCTGGCGAAGTGTAGAACTCCGCCGGCAACGATCTCGCGGACTCGTCCGGCAGCGATGCCACCTCGGCAAGCCGTACCTTCAGCCGCTCGACAGATGTTGACCCGTTGGACATGGGCAGACCCTAGCCACATCGACTATCAAGAGACCATGAAGACTCTCCTTTCCGTCGAGGTCGGCGGTCCCGACACACTCGTTCTGTCCGATGTTGATGCACCCGTGGCCGGCGCCGACGAGGTCGTCATCGATGTGCATGCGAGCTCGGTCAACTTTCCTGACGTCCTCATCATCGAAGACCTCTACCAGGTGAAGCCGCCACGCCCCTTCGCTCCGGGGGCCGAGGTGTCCGGTGTGATCGCATCGGTTGGCGAGAACGTCACGAACGTCTCGGTAGGTGACCGAGTCCTCGCCGCGCCCGGGCACGGCGGCATGGCCGAGCAGGTCGCGGTAAACGCTGCGTCAGTCATTCCGCTGCCCGACGATATGCCTTACGACGAAGCGGCGTCGTTCTTGCTGACCTATGGCACGAGCCACCATGCGCTGCGACAACGCGCTGACGCACAGGCTGGCGAAACGCTGTTCATCCTTGGCGCTGCGGGTGGAGTTGGGCTGGCAGCAGTTCAGCTCGGCAAGGCCATGGGGCTCACCGTTATCGCCGGGTGTTCAAGCCAGGAGAAGGTCGACCTTTGCATCGCCAACGGAGCTGACAGCGGCATCGTGTATCCACGGGGCCCACTTGATCGCGATCAGCAGAAAGCGTTATCGGGCGAGATCAAGGCCGCAGGTGGCGGCGGAGTCGACATCGTCTACGACGCCGTCGGCGGAGACTTCGCCGAGCCCGCCATCCGGGCACTCAACTGGGAAGGCCGGTTTCTCGTCGTCGGCTTCCCTGCCGGTATCCCGAAGATCCCGTTGAACTTGGCGCTACTGAAGTCCTGCCAGATCGTTGGCGTCTTCTGGGGCGCATTCACCATGGTCGACCCCGAGACACACAAGGCCAACGTCGCTGAGCTCCTCGCGATGTACTCCGATGGCAAGATCAAGCCCCACGTCACCAGCCGCTACCCCCTGTCGGCTGGCGCCGAGGCCATCAAGGAGCTCGCCGACCGCCGCGCCAAGGGCAAGGTCGTCGTCGAAGTCCGCTAACCAACGTTTTTCTGAGCCTCACCCATCCCCAGCGTGCACCAAACTCAGAGAAACCATTGGCTGACGTTCTTCTGAGTTTTGTACACGCCTAGCGTGCACCAAGCTCAGAAAAACTGTCGCCGATGGTGATGGTGCCACCGCTGATCGTCCGATAGCAGACACCCGCACGCTTGTGGAGGGCGAGTTTGGCGTCGCGGCCCAGATTGTCTTCGAGCAATTTGCAGGGCGCAGCATCGCGGACAACCTCGAGTTCAACATCGCCGATGGTGATGCGGGTGCCGGGGGTGCGGTCGAGCAATCCCGATGCAAGCGTGATGTTGCGGCGCGTGTGCGATGCATCGAGTGGACGTCCGACCTCAGCTTCAGCCAGCGCAATCTCCTCGAGCGACTGAACAGTCACCTGGCGATGCCGTGCGTTCTCGTAGCGATCGTCGGTGATGCCGTGACCGTCGAGGATCTCGACAGAATCGAGCGGCTTCATATCAAGCCCGCTCGCTTTGGCCAGCTGTAACGCCACAACGGTAGTCATCGCTCCATCGTACGGGTCAGCGCCAATGCGACGACCCGGGTACCGTTGTCAGCGTGACGAACCTGGACTCCCGAATCCCTCCCCCGCCTGGCGAAGAGGAGATTCCCATCCATTCTCGGGAGTACTCGGTGAGGTGCTTTCGCATCGACAGTTCCCACATGCGGATGCGAGGACAGGTAACCGACACCAAACCCGCAGGCCTGTACGTCGACGGCGATACCGAACCGCTCAACGTGCACGACATGGTCGTGGACGTCGTCGTCACATTCCCTTTCCTTGAAATCATGTCGATTGTGGTCGTGTTGGACACCCACCCACACGAAACCTGCCCCTCGATCGAAGCTGCATATCAACAACTCGTTGGCACCTCCATTTCCCGAGGGTTCTCGCGCAAGCTCACCGAACTCTTTGGCGGCCCAAACGGCTGCACCCACATCGGCGCGCTGCTTCGAGCGATGGCGCCGGTCGCAATCCAGTCGATGTACTCGATGCAGCTCGCCGACCCCGATCGTCCACCAGGGGTCTGGGACACCGCTCAACGGGACCCAGCAGCCGCGGCCCAAGCACAAGCGTTCACCCGCAACTCGTGTCACGTATGGGACGAGAACGGCGAGATGATGGCCGCGGTCGAACGAGGCGAGCCGATCGAGTCGCCGATCTGGATACGTGATCGCCTAGAAAAACTCGACCGTCTCGACGAACTGACCGAGTGGCGCTAGATGCGGTAGAAGCGAGCTGCGGTGTCAGCGAACATAGCTTGTTGAGCCTCAGCTCCATAGCGACTGGTCATCTCGACCATCGCTGCCGTCATCGCTTCGTAGCCGACCGATACGCGGTCAACCGGAAAGTTCGACGCCACCATGCAGCGTTCGGGACCAAACGCATCGATGCATTGCTCCACGAGCGGGCTGAGCGACTCGACGAGCTGGGACACCGACGGTGCCGGTCCTGACTCGTACCCAAACCCGAGCACCGGCATCAACAGGCCCGACAGCTTGCAATGCACGTGACGTTGAGCTGCCACCGCCGCGATGCCTTCACGCCATTCATCGCCGATGCGCGCCCGCTCCTGGGCAGACACACCCACACCGCCGAACTCACCGGCATAGCCAACTGGTGTTCCGCCATGACAGAGCACCATGGGCACGTCGGGGTTGTGGGCCGCAAGCTCGGCCACCTCTTCGAGCTGACCGCCATAGCACCACGCATCAAATGACAGCTCATGTTCAGCGAGCTGGTCGAAGCCGTCTCGGAAGCCTTTGGTGCGGCTGAGCGCTTCGTGATCGGCGAAGTTCATGACCTCGTCGGACTTGTGCCACGACAACATGTGCCGGATTCCTCGCATCTTCGTGCTCGATGCCTTATGCGCTTCGAGCACTCGTGCGACGTCAGCGCCCAGGGCCAAGTCGGCATGGGCGACAATTGCCGCCGGACCATCTACCAGTCCATCGAGCCAGGCGGTTTCTCCCACCGGGTCGAGCGGCTTGTCATCGGTCCATCCGGCCTGGATGTGCACGTAGCGTCCAACCTTCGACGACCCCGAGTCGGCCCGATAGTGGACGGGCAGGTAGTCCGACAGCAGGTCGGTTTCCTTGCCAAAGAACGCGATCGTCTCGGCGGGCATCAGCTTGGTGGCCATGAACCGCAGCACCTTTGCGTTCCAGCCAAAGAGCTTGCCGAGCGGCTGCATTGGCCGAGGCGTGCCCTTGAGATCGAAGAGGTGGATGTGGGGATCTACAAACTCGTCAACCGGCATCTCGATCATGCACAGAACGTAGGTTTGCATTGGTCTAGCAGCCAAGCTGATCGACTAACCAAACGTTCACCCTCTCGCCACCTGCCTGCATCTCCAGAGCAAGCTTTGGGCGAAATACTGGTACTCACCAAGGCCAGTGGGGAGCGATCCCCGTTTCATCCTGATGAGACAAACGGCACAGTTAGTGATATCACTTGAATAGCGAGTGGTCATCTACGAAAGCGGGAAGTCCATGAAAATCGCGATGACAATTACGTCGGTGTGCGTAGGTGCACTGGCTGCGCTGACGGCTGCGCTGGTTAGCGAAGAGGCGAACGAAGAGATTCCGGCACAGCCCAGCGCTGCGCTTGCCCTCGGATAGCTCGAGCCATCGGACGCTCAAACAACTGAAAGCTCAGTGAAGCCACGCCAACCGACGCTGCCAAAAAGAACACGAATCCGATCGAATTTGGTAGCGCGATTTTTGCTATCGCCCACATGACCGGCACGTGCAACAAGTAGAGCGAATACGAGATTTGGCCAAGATGGTCCCCAATCCGGTTCGCGAGTACCGCCGCGTCTGAAGGCACGAGGAAAACCACCGTGGCGAAGATGAGCGACATGATCACGAAGATGCGCGGATCTCTCCACAGTTGATGCCGCTCACCAACGATCGCTTCAAAGACCTTCGGATAGAGCGCGATCACCAGCAGCAGGATCGAGGCGAACGCTCGATGTTGACGCTGTCGAAGCTGGGGCCACTTGCGGTACGCAATGCCAAAGAGCGCCCCGATAGCGAAATATGGAATGACCTGCGGCAGGCGGAACTCGTAGGGGATGCCTCCAATGTCGGCGCTGAACCGCCTGGTGGCGACGAGCCCGCTAGCCGCCGCAATGACGATAGGCAAGATTCCAAATGGTGACTTGCGAAGCACGGCCCACCAAATCACCAACACCGCATAGAACTGAAGCTCGGTAGGGATAGTCCACAGGATGCTCTTCCCCGAGAGCAACAGCATGTGCGAGATCACTTGTGCTCTGGTGGACAGGTCGTAGAACACGCCGTCGACTCCAATTCGCGGCAGCACGGTTGAGGCCGCAATGACCACAGCGAACAACGGCACCACCCGAGCAATTCGGGCAACGATGTATCGGCGGAGCGCACCGGACGTCAGGGGCTCATGCAAGTACAGATACGCCATAAGGAAACCGCTGAGGATGAAGAACAACATCACCCCGAGCTGACCCGCCCCACTGGAGGGGTACTCCCCCAACCACCCAGTCGCGCCCGAAAAGTGCGACACCAGCACAACCAAAGCAGCCAAGCCCCGCAGGGCATTGAGCGAGCGGATCTCTTCAGTCACCCGCAAAAACTAGAGCAAAACCCGAATCTGTGGACTCTGGCGCGCGGTATTCGCGCGCCAGAGTCCACAGATTCGTAGTTTTAGGCGTCTGGGCTGAGGTAGGTGGGCGCTGTTGGCTTGAGTGGACGGGCGTACCAGAGCGGACGACGGAGGCCGCCGGGGCCCGGTGCTGGTCGGGTCTTTTCGAGCCATTCGAGGTAGGCCTCGCGTGACTTGTTGGTGTCAACCACGACATCGCCGTACTGGTCACCCTTCTCGGCAGGCGTGACGTGCACTCGCTGGTGCCAGCACTGCATGCCCGAGATCGGGTCTGGCTGGACCGCAAAGGTCAGGTTCTGATGCACGCCGGTGTCGGTCCACCAGATGCGGTTCGTGTCGTCGTCGTCAGAGTCCCACGTGCTAATGCCGTCGGTCCTTTTGAGCTTCCAGACACCGCGCTCGTCAGGCTGACGATCGGGGAACTTGATATCAGCCTTACCTGCGCCCCACGAACGGGCCTTGCCTTCTTCGAGGCGCCAGCGACCCATGTGATGCGATGCCGCAACCACTCCAGGACGGATCCCCTCGGTCTGCCATGCGCTGATCACGAAGTGCCCAATGCGGGTGGTGACGCGGACCAAACCGTTCTCGCCGATGTTGAGCTTCTCAGCATCTTCGGGGTGCATCCAAAGTGGATGGCGATGGCTGATCTCGGCGAGCCACTTCGAGTTTGCCGAGCGGGTGTGAATGAGCGTAGGGATGCGCCAGGTCGGCAACAAGATGCGCTCGGTTCCGGCCATGTCGAGCTCTTCCCAATGCACGTGGCTTGGGATCCACTTTGGCGTGGCGTACTCGGGCCAGCCCCATTCCTTGAGCGTGGTCGAGTAAAGCTCGAGCTTCTTCGACGGAGTAACGAAGCCTTCCTTCAGCTCGCCGTCGATCTCGATTGCTGGTGAACCATCGCCCAAGCCTTGAAGCTTGATATCGGCGAGGCCCTCAGCGGTGCCATCCCACATGCCAGCGGTACCGGGCTTGCGGTACACGCCGCTTTCGTCCTTCTCGCAGCCTTCGACCGCTGATGGGTCGATGTCGCGCTCGTAGGGCGTTTCCTGATCACCGGGGATCGAATAGGCGCCTCGGTTACGCATGTACTCGAGTGGCGTCTCGCCCGCAGCCTCGGCTTCTTCCTTCAAGCCCGGCACGTTCTCGGTGAACATGATCTCGTAGTACTCGTCGACGCCAATTGGCTTGCCCGGGTTCTTCTTCGACTCGAACCACTTGCGAATGCCCATGTCGCCGTCGGGGTCGATGGCCCAGCTGAGGTCGATCCAGAACTCGTTCTCTTCCCATACTTCGCCAGGGTTGAACTCGTGCGTTCGAGAATCTTCGTTAACGTCTTCGCCCTGAATTTCGGCGAAGCGACGGAACACGCTCTGGCGGAACGCAATCCAGCGGCCCTGATGGGTTTCGTAACTGACTACGTCGTGACGTTCAGCGCCCACGCCCATCGGCAACACATAGTCGGCAAACCACGCGGTCTCGTTCCACGTTGGGGTCAGGGCGACGTGGCACTCGACCTTCTCGGGGTCGGTGAGGGCTTCCATCCAGCTAAACCCGTCCGGGTTTGTCCAGATCGGGTTGTAGACCCGGCTGAAGTAGGTGTCGAGCTTGCCGCGTCCCTCGTTGAGGAAGTGCGGAAGCAGGATCGACATCTCGTGGTAAGCGAGCGGAAATTCCTTCGGCCATTCGAGGTCGTTCCACCGCTCGATGCCCGGAGCACCCAATGGCGCTGCGGGCTTGAACTTGTTCCAGCCGTTGCCTGAGGTACCGCCTTCGGTTGCGACCGAGCCGGTCATGACCGCAATGAAGAACAAGCAGCGGGCGACCTGCCAGCCGCCCATGTTGCCCGCACCGGCCGCGCGCCAGTTGTGCGAGGCGAACTTGGTTGGGTGCTCGCCAATGACCTTGGCGATCTCGCGGATTTGTGCCGCGGGGATTCCGGTGATGTGTTCGGCTTTCTCGGGGGTGTAGTCGGCGTAGTGCTTCTTCAGCGCCGGACCGACCGAAGCGAACTCGTTGGGCATGTCCGAGAACTCTTCGGCGAGGAAGGTCTCCCAGTTCACCCAGCGCTCGACGAACTCCTTGTTCCACGTGTCGTTCTCGAGCAGCTCGTGGATGATCGACAGGCACAGGAACGGCTCGGTGCCAGGCCACGTGGGCAGCCAGTGGTCGGCTTTCGAGCCCGTGTTCGACAGCCTCGGGTCGCACACGATGACCGTGGCCCCGTTCTGCTGGGCCTCGATGATTCGTTGGGCATGGGGGTTGAAGTAGTGACCCGACTCGAGGTGAGCTGAAATCAAGAAGATGACCTTCGCGTTGGCATAGTCAGCCGACGGACGATCGTGACCCATCCAGCTCTGGTAGCCAATGCGTGCGTTCGAGCTGCAGATGTTGGTGTGGCTGTTGTGTCCATCGACGCCCCATGCCTGGAGCACCCGGTTGGTGTAGCCCTCTTCGCCTGGGCGACCTACGTGATACATGATCTCGTTGTGGCGCTCTTCCTTCATTGCCTTACGAAGGCGGCCACCGATCTCCTCGAGCGCCTGGTCCCAGCTGATGCGCTCCCAGCCGCCGGATCCACGCTCGCCCACACGCCTCATGGGGAACATGATGCGCTCGGGGTCGTAGATCTGGTTGAGCGTCGCTGGACCCTTGGCGCAGTTGCGGCCACGGCTCGCCGGATGCTCGGGGTTGCCCTCGACCTTCTCGATCTCGCCGGTGTCCTTGTTGAACCACGCGGTCAACCCACAGCCGGCCTCGCAGTTGAAGCAGCTGGTCGGGACAAGGGTGTGGTGCTTCTCGACCTTGGTAGGCCAAGCCTTCGCATCGAGACTCGTGACATCGTGCCAGTCCTCGAGCGGTGGGTACTTCTGTAGATCAGTCATTTTCGAACTTTCTGGCGAAAATTTCGTGGTTCGAACACATCTCGTGTGTTCGAACCACGAAATTATCTAGGAGAGGGGGACGGATTGGCCGGCGCGGATAAAGGCAGTTTCGGAGAGGAACATGCCGACGAGGGCGGCGGCCCCAGCGAGGGCGGCAACTGGGACTGCGTCGGCGCCGATGGAGCTGATGGCGAGCAAGATCGGGGCGACAGTGCCAAGGATGAGCCCACCCCAGAACAACGAGGCATGCTTACCCTTGACCATCTCGTGCACGGCGAGTTCGACGTGGCGGCTGCCGTGGCTGACGGTTTCCATCCAGGACAGGGCCAAGACCGCGGTTGCGCCACCGATCAGCGCCCACCGGACGGCATCGGGTGAGCGCACCTCGATGAACAAGTCGGCGATGAGCCACGTGGCTGCACCTGCGGTGACTGCACGTGCGAGAAGCATCGGCAGCAACAGTGGTGTCTGCCACAGGTCGCGACCTTCGCATTGGGCGAAGAGGAAGGCGGTGTATCCCGCAACCGCCGCTCCAGTGATGGCTGCCGGGATGGCCAAGATCTGCAGGAAGCTCTCGGATTCGATGATGCCACCGACGAGCCACAGGAAGGTAACGATGCTGAACGCCATCAACACGTACGCCCCCTTCACGAGCCAGCTCGACCAATTGCCCTTGGTGAGCAAGTAGTAGAAGCGGCCGGGTTGCTTGAGATCGCCGATGAGCAAGGCACTGGTGATTCCAAGGAATACGAGGCCAACCAGTGGAGCCATGACCCCGACTGAGGCCTGCGCGTCGGCGTGTCCGAGGAGCACCATGAGCGCTGCGATCAGCATCGCTCCACCGGCGATGGCCTTGGTGACGAGGTATCCACTAACCATCTGACCCCAGGTGGGCTTGTGCTTGGTGGTGTAGGCGGTTCGAGCGACCACGCCGTCCATCTCGACTGGCTTCTTGCCGAGGGTGACCGGTACCGACGGATGCTGATCGGTGGTGTCAGCCCAGATCATGCCGTCATTGGCAATGGCGGTTCGGGTGGGGTCGAGCGCTGCTTGGTCGGCGCCCTTGTAGAACACCTTCGGCTTGGTGTTCTGCTCGGGTGCTCGGACCGCTACGTCGTTGCGGCTGATCATCTGGCTGATCTTCGACGTTGGATCGTCGAGGTCACCAATGATGATCGCCTCGGTTGGGCACACGATCTGACACGACGGCTCGAGGTTCTGCTCAAGGCGGTGATTACACATGTTGCACTTATGCGCGGTGTTGGTCTCAGGGTTGATGTACAGCGCGTCGTACGGGCACGCATTCATGCATGACTTGCAGCCAATGCAGTCGTCGTCCTGGAAGTCGACCACGCCGTTGTCGGAGCGGAAGAGCGCCGACGTAGGGCAGATCGTCATACACGGTGCGTCCTCACACTGGTTGCAGCGCATCACGTTGAACTTGCGCGCGACGTCGGGGAACGTTCCGGTTTCGATGTACTTGACCCACGTGCGGTTTACGCCGAGCGGAACGTCATGTTCGCTCTTGCAGGCCACCGTGCAGGCGTGGCAACCAATGCAGTTGTCACTGTCGAGAAGAAAGCCGAGTTTTGTCACGCCACAGTCTATGCCGTACGACACACCTCATAGAAGACTTCTTTGACCAATGGGGTCATAGTTATAGTCTATGGATATGCCACTCTCCGCAAGCTTTCCTGACCTGACCGCACTCGACCTCTACGCATCTGTTGTCAAAGTGGGCAGCTTGGGGCGCGCGGCCAAAGTGCACGGCATTGCCCAACCGTCGGCAAGCAGCCGAATCCGCAACCTCGAGCGCCAACTCGGTGTCACGCTGCTCACCCGCTCGGCCCGAGGTTCGGTCCCGACACCCGAAGGCATCGTGGTCTCGGGTTGGACCGATGCGATCCTTCGCGCCGCCCACGATCTCGAAGCAGGCCTGGAAGCGCTAAAGGCCGAGCAGTCAGGGCGACTACGCATTGCGGCGAGCTACACCATTGCCGAGTACCTGCTGCCAGGCTGGCTTGGCCGCTTCACCCGTGAGCATCCACGTGACACCGTCGCGCTCGATGTTGAGAACTCGACCCATGTGCTCGCCGAGCTCGAACGAGGCGAGGCCGACATTGGCTTTATCGAGACACCACTTGAGACACCATCGATGGACGAAGCGATCGTTGGTCACGATCAACTTGTTGCGGTGGTACCCCCGGAACACCCGTGGGCAAGCCGGCGATCGATCGATATGAGTGAGCTCGCCGAGACACCGCTGGTCATGCGCGAAAAGGGCTCGGGTACCCGCGAAGCGCTTGAGCAGGCACTGACCGAAGCAGGCCATGGAGCGCCGGTGTCGGTTCTCGAGCTTGGCTCAACTTCCGCGGTGCGCAGCGCGGTGCTTTCGGGCAACTCCCCAACCGTCATTAGCCGCCTCGCAGTTGCGAGCGAGCTGGCCGACGGTCAGCTCGTCGAAGTCACCGTCAAGAAGTTGAAGATCGAACGAAACCTTCGAGCGGTCTGGCCGAGCGGCAAGCCACTACCAAAGCTCGCAACAGCGTTGCTTAAAGACCTCACGTAGCGGGTCGCCCTGGGAAACGACCTATCGCTTGCGCCAGCAGGTCCAGGCTCGGAGGCCTTGTTCGAGCTCGACGTGGGCGGCCATGAATCCGTTGAGCGTCGGATCGACGATTCCGGTTTCGAAATCCTTGCCGGTGAGCAACTCAAAGCGGTTCTTCCACACAGGACGGTTGATCTGCGCTCGACCCCAGTCATCGGTACGACCAACGGCGGTATCGGGGTTTGGTTGCGAGCCGCTCTCGCATGGAAGAATCGTGTTCTCGAAGGCAGGCAGGTTCTGCCCTCCACCGAGGGTGTAACCAGCACGCCAGAGATCCATGGCCGCAGCGTTCTCGTTAGGGGTTAGACGGGCTTTGTTCGTCAGCGAAGACGATGTTGGTTCTTGAGGCTGGACCTGATTTTCGAGCTGCGCTTGGCGAAGGTAAGCAAGCTGTTCAGAAAGCACCGCAATTTGGCGGTCCTTCTCTTCGATCTTCGCAACGAGTTCGAGCACCTCTTCAGACGGTGCGGCCGCCTGAAGCTGACGGGACCCGTCGTTGTCGGCTGGTACGTCCTCTTCGGCTGCCACATCGCCGTCGGTGGCGTCGGCTTCGACTGCCTCGTCAGAGGGGCCGCCGACCACGAACTCGCCTGAGCCGAAGGAAACAGCGTCCTCGCTGGCTTCGATCTCGAGCGCCGTGAACTCGTCGACCTCAGCAACAAAGCCCGAGGCGATGGCAGATTCAACAACGGGCGGAGTTGTGGTCGAAGTGGTGGTGGTTGACGGAGCAGCTGTAGTTGACGGGCTAGCTGAGGAGGCGCTTGGAGAACCGAGCGTAAGCGATGCTTCACCCACGCTTGTCACCAGCGGCTCGACTTCTTGGGCAGCGCTGACCGACGCTCCAAAGATTGCGATGATGGCGGTGACGGCAAGAACCGCACGGACTACCGGTCGTCGCTTTGGCGTAACAGAATCGTAACTATTGCTCACGGGGCGAAAGGGTACGCTCTCCCTGTGTCAAAATCCTAGCGAATGCGGCGTGACTATAGGCACGCAGTGTGGTTCTGCGTTGAAATTTCAACACTTAACAGGCAATTGAACTTATGTAACATAGTTACGATGAATCGTTGCAAATCTCACATTCGCGCTCGAAGCTGCAATCCGCCGCCATCGCGCTGAGACCAATCCGCAACAAAGCGGTAGCGGTCGCCGCGAATGGTTGTCGTACGCCACTCGATGATCTGCTCGTCGTACTGACCCAACCGTTCGAGAAAGAATGCTGCGTCATTTCGGTCGAGTCCCAGACGGTCTCGATCTGCGAAGCTTGGCAGAAGTGGGGTCAGGCGTTCCCAGCCCCGATTCGGGCGAATCCCGGTAGCTCGTTCGAGCTCGTCATAGAGGGCAGTGTGCGTGAAGTCGACCGTGAGCAACGGTTCGGCGATCGCCATTGGCATCCATGCCCGGTCGACCGCCAGAGGGGCTTCGCCAGCGAACCGGATTCGTTCGAGGTAAAAGAGTGCGGCATCTTCGGAAAGGCCGAGGTGTCCCGCAGCTTCGGGGTTCTCGCTCTGGCCAACCTCGATGACCTCACTGCGCTGTTCGACGCCGGCGTCTTCGATAGACCGGAACAAGCTGTATAGCCCGCCGAGCGGTTGTTCGAACTCGGCGCCACGATTCACGACTGTTCCTCGGCCCCGCTCCCGCCGGAGCACGCCGGTCTTGTTGAGGTGACGAATGGCCTCGCGAACGGTATGTCGGCTGACCTCATACCGATTGACCAGTTGGGCATCGGTGGGAAACCCGGCATCGAAATCTCCGGCGTCCAAACGACGGCGAAGTTCGGCCTCGAGCTGAGCCCACAACGGCAGAGGGCTCGACCGATCTAGAGAAAAGGACATCACCACAGACTACGGTGCGACCATACAAATCAACACATATGTCAGGATCTGGAATATGGACCTCCACACTGGAGTTTCAGTAAATACTGTGCCCACTCTCTTGTCGCGCTATCACGACATCCGAAACCGAACCGAAGCGCTGGCTGCGTTGGTTTCTCCTGAAGACCAAGTTGTGCAGTCAATGCCCGACACCAGCCCAACGAAGTGGCATCGAGCCCATGTCACCTGGTTTTTTGAAACGTTTCTGCTGAAGCCGTTTCTCGACGACTACGTCGAGCTCGACCCGATGTACGCGTTTCTCTTCAACTCGTACTACGTGGCCGCCGGGCCACGACACACCCGCGCTGAACGAGGCATGATTACCCGTCCCAACGCCGTCGAGGTTGGCGAATATCGGGCCCACGTCGACGAAGCGATGCACCGTTTGCTCGACGGCCCGCTTTCTCAAGAGGCAGCCGACCTCGTCGTCCTTGGCTTCCACCACGAGCAGCAACATCAAGAACTGTTGCTGATGGACATCAAGCACCTGTTCTCGCTCAACCCGCTCGCACCGTCGTACTACAGCGACGGTATCGACACCCTTGAGCCGCCAACTTCGGCCGGGCCGGTTGGTTGGGTCAACTTCGCTGGAGGCATTAGCACCATTGGCCACAAGGGCGCCGACTTCAGCTTCGACAACGAACTTCCCCAGCACGATGTCTTGCTGCAGCCGTTCGAACTGGCCGACCGCTTGGTCACCTGCGGTGAGTGGCTCGAGTTCATTGCCGACGGCGCCTACTCGAACCCATCGCACTGGCTGTCCGACGGCTGGCACACGGTCCAGAAGATGGGTTGGCGAGCACCCGAGTACTGGTACGAGATCGACGGCGAGTGGATGATCTTCACCCTCACCGGCATGCGTCCTCTCAACCCCGCCGAGCCGGTCAGCCACCTCAGTTACTACGAGGCCGATGCCTTTGCCTCGTGGGCCGGCGCCCGGCTCCCAACCGAAGCCGAATGGGAACACGCGGCAGCATCCGCGTCGATCCCCAACGATGCTGGTCAACGGGGCATTGCCCACCCGCAACCGGCCGAGCCACCAACGGGCGAACTACGCCAAATGTTCAGCGAGCTGTGGCAGTGGACGTCAAGTTCCTACGCCCCATATCCGGGGTTCCAGGCTGCTCCTGGTGCCGTTGGCGAATACAACGGAAAGTTCATGGTGAATACCTGGGTGCTCCGCGGTGGGTGTGTTGCCACCGCCCCCGGACACGTTCGCCCGAGTTACCGCAATTTCTTCTACCCGGCGACACGCTGGCACTTCTCGGGGCTGCGCCTAGCCCGAAACGTCACCAGCTGACTTTCGAAACACGACCGATCGGACCCCCCATGGAAACCACGACCACTACCATCGACGTTCACCTCGAACCCGATTGGTGGCGCACCACCCTCGAACAGGACGTGCGCAACGGACTCACGGCCGAGAACAAGTCGATTCCGGCCAAGTGGTTCTACGACGAACTCGGATCGCAACTCTTCGACCAGATCACAAAGCTCGACGAGTACTACCCATTCCGTGCCGAACGCGAAATCCTTCGTGACTACTCGAGCGAGATCGTCGAGGCAGCTGGTGCTGACACGCTGGTCGAGCTCGGATCAGGCACAAGCGAGAAGAGCCGGGTGCTCCTCGACGCAATGGCCAAAGCCAACATGCTCAAACGCTATGTGCCATTCGACGTGAGCGAAGAGATGCTTCGTACTGCTGCCGGCGACATCTCACGCGACTACCCAGGCGTCGAGATCGGTGGCGTCGTGGGCGACTTCGACCGACACATTCCTCTCGTGCCAATCGGCGGCACGGGGATGGTGGCGTTCCTTGGCAGCACGATCGGCAACTTCCCTCCGGCATCGCGAACTCGGTTCATTGCCGACGTCGCTAGCGCTCTCGACTCGGGTGGCACGTTCCTGCTTGGCACCGACCTCGTCAAAGAACCAGAGCGCCTCTGGGCGGCCTACAACGACGCGGACGGCGTCACCGCCGCGTTCAACCTCAACTTGTTGACGATGTTGAACCGCGAGCTCAACGCCGACTTCGACCTCGATCACTTCGAACACGCCGCCGATTGGGATGCCGAGAATGAGTGGGTCGACATCCGAATCCGAAGCACCGCCGCGCAGCAGGTGTGCGTGAAAGACCTCGGCCTCGAGATCGACTTTGCCGAAGGTGAAGAACTCCACACCGAGATCAGCGCCAAGTTCCACCTTGATGGAATCGCCTCCGAGCTGGCAGACGCGGGCATGACCGTGGTGAAGCAGTGGACCGATAGCAACGACGACTTCGGGATGACGCTCGCTCGCAAAGAGTAGGAGCGTCGGGCGGTCACGCCGTTCGTTCGAATCGCGGAATCGACCGCAGGTTGACGTCGACTATCACGGTCGTTCCACCAACGTGTTCAATGCCGTGCTCGTCGACCCATGTCCCCGCCGGTAGCCGAACCGACCGCTGGGTAGCGCCGCGCTCGAGAACGGGAGCGACCAGCAGCTGGTCGCCAAGCATGAAGGAGTCGGTGACTCCCTCTAGGCCTTGATCGGGGAATTCATAGGCGAGGGGTCGCATGATGGGGTCGCCGGTTTCAAGCCATTGCTGCGCAAGCTCGACGATGTGCTGCTGGTATTCGGCGCGCACGTTCGTCGCTGCGAGCACAGCTTCAGCGTGCTCGTCGTCGAGAAGACGCCATGGGGCGGCAGAGAATTGCATCATGGGGCAAAGGGCCGCCACCTGCGCATGCCGCACGAATACTTCGGGGTCGATCCGATCTTCGTCGAAGTCGAGGTATTGGCCCCCACCAATCATGTCGGGTGCGCCACACGGCATGCCGAGAAGACCCTGCGCTAGGTGGTCGGGGATGAGCTTGCCGATCCCCTTGTGGTCCCAGCTGTGGTTGGCATCGCACAGCCGCATCGCAAGACCCCGGCCACCAAGGTCCCAGCCTGCTCGCAGCTCGTTAAACCCGAACCGTTCGGCAAACTCTCCGTACGCCCGCACCTGACCTGATGGTGATACGACTTCGGCGGTTGCATCGCCCGACGCTTACATATCTGGATCAGCACCATCAAACTTGAAACCAGCAATGCCAACGTCGCTCTGAAGGGTGCGTAGTTGTTCGTCGAACCATGCCACGGTGTCGGGGTTGGTGAGATCAAGAACAGCGCTATAGCCATTCCACCACCGTCGGATAGCAGGCTCCCCAGCATCGTCGCCGATGAGCAGGCCGGCGTCTCGAAGTTGGAGGTAGTGCGGACCGTCCGAGCTGACGTACGGGCACACCCACAGCATGACCTCAAAGCCCATGTCGTTGAGTTGGGTAACCATGCTGGCAGGGTCGGGAAAGCGGTCGGGACGGAACTTCCAGGTTCCGTAGTCTTGGTTCCAGTTGTCGTCGATCATCAAAACGCCAGGTTTGTATCCGGCATCGAGAATCTGTTGGGCGTAGCCAAGCACCTTGTCTTGGGTTGGTTCGTAGAGCATTTCGATCCACGTCACCCATTGCGGGTCGAACATCTGCATTTCGGGCAACGACCGCGGTACCTGGTGCACATTCGCCGCCGACCAGCGGACAGCATCGCGAAGTGTGTTGCCGGCTTCGTGAAGTTCGACCTCGCCAACGATCTCGATGGCGTGAGTGCCAACCGAGAAAGAAAACGGCTCTGAGGAAGAGAGCACCCGTCCGCGGTTCGACACAAGCACTCCGCTGGCCTGATTGTCGCGATGGTCCGATAGGTCAACTGTTGCGCCTGGGCTGAACGGCATCTGCGATCCGTCGGCAACCCGTCCACCCCACCAGAGCTCGCGTTCTTGCAACTCGAATCGCATTGACGTCCCCTTGTTCTCAGCATGCCGATTGGTAGGCCCAACCGTCACCGTCTTAGAGCCGACGAGGATAGCGGCCGTGGCTGGCCGGGCAGCAGTTACCGGCGTTAGGTCGCGCACTCTGACATTGCCAAAATGCGGACGAGCGTTTGTCAGGCGTTGAGGGCTGCCCAGATCTTTCGCGGAGTGAGCGGCATGTCGATGTGGCGAACGCCGAGGTGCGCCAACGCGTCGAGTACCGCGTTGTGGATGGCCGGAGTGGACCCGATGGTGCCCGACTCGCCGATGCCTTTGGCACCGAGCGGGTTGCGGAATGTCGGTGTCTCGGTGTTGGTCGTCTCGAACGAGATGAGCTCGGTCGCAGCCGGGATGGCGTAATCAGCCAAGTTCGACGTAACCGGATTTCCCCATTCGTCGTACTCGACCCCCTCGAAGAGGGCCTGCGCTGCCCCTTGAGCAATGCCTCCGTGCTGCTGGCCGGTAACGATCATCGGGTTGAGGATCCGGCCAGCGTCGTCAACCGCGATATGGCGCAGCATCTCGACCGCGCCGGTTTCGGTATCTACCTCGACAACAGATACGTGGGCGCCGAAGGGGAACGTCGAATCGCTTCCATCAAAGTCCAGCTCGTGTTCGAGCCCAGGCTCGAGGTGCGCTGGGCGGCTGCTTTCGTCGACCGAAGCGGCGTACAGCTCGGCCCAAGACACCGTCTTGCTGGGAACGCCCGCCACGCCGAGGCCACCATCAGCGATGACGATGTCTTCGGGGGCGGCTTCAAGGACGTGTGCTGCAAGTTCCTGAGCCTTGCCAAAGACCGTCTCGGACGCCACGTACATCGCCGAGCCCGCCGTCTGAAGCGAACGCGATCCCATCGTCCCAGAGCCCTTTGGCACCTCACGGGTATCGGACTGAAGAACCGTGATGTCTTCCATTGGGATGCCAAGCCAGTCCGAGATGATCATCGAGAACGACGTAATGTGGCCCTGGCCGTGTGCGCTGGTGCCGACACGTGCAACAACTTTGCCCTCCGGCGTGATCTCGACCTTGCCGTACTCGACGTGAAGGCCAGCGGGCGCGGTCACCTCCACGTAGGTGCAGACCCCGATGCCTAGTTGTTTGATCGCTCCTGATGCTCGACGGGTCGCTTGTTCGGTTCGCAGCTCGGAAACCCCGGCAGCATCGAGCGCTTTGTCGAGCACCATTGCGTACTCACCGTTGTCGTAGTTCGCCCCGGAATGGGTGGTGAACGGGAATGCTTCGGGTGCAATGAAGTTCTTGCGGCGAAGTTCGACCGGGTCGATTCCTAGCTCGGTTGCGGCGACGTCGAGCAGCCGCTCGAGCATCTGTGTTGCTTCGGGGCGACCGGCACCTCGATACGCGCCGATCGGCGTGGTGTTCGTGACGACCGAATCGGCGACGTAGCGCACCTTAGGTATGGCGTAGACGCCCTGGATCATGATCTGGGTGAACGTCGTGAGGACAGCACCGACAACGGGGTAACAGCCAGTATCAGCAATGGCGTGCACGTCCATGCCGGTGATGTGTCCATCAGCGGTGAACCCCATCTTTGCGTCGAGGATCATGGCTCGACCGTGCACCATCGACACCATGTTCTCGCTGCGTGTTTCCATCCACTTCACCGGACGCGTGAGGGCCTTGGCGAGCAATGTGGTAAGGACCCATTCGGGCGGCATGTTGGCCTTGGGGCCAAAGCCACCGCCCATGGCCTTCGGGGTGGCGACCCGCAACGCTGGCAGGTCGATGCCAACGAGCTTCGACAGGTTTCCGGCGATGGCCTGAGGGTTCTGGCTGGTGACCCACAGCATCATCTCGTCGCCGTTGGGTATTGCAAGCGCGCCGTTTGGTTCGATGGGCACACCGGCAAGTCGCTGACTTTCGATCTTGAGCTCGACGACCCGGTCGGCTCCATCGAGCGGGTCGCTGTCGGCTCCGATCTCGGTGTGGAAACAGATGTTGGTTTCGGCCTCGGGGAAGAGGAGCGGCGACTCGGCGGTGGTGGCGGCCTCCATGTCGAGGACGACGGGAAGATCGTCGTAGTCGATGAAGATCGCCTCGGAGGCGTCGACGGCCTGTTCGTAGGTTTCGGCAACAACGGCGGCGACGATGTCACCCACCTGACGAACACGCTCGGCCGCGAACAGCGGACGAGAAAACGCAGGAGGTCCAAAGCCGTACGGGATCGCGCCAAAGTCGGAGTTCAACGCGGCGAATACGCCGACCACCCCAGGCATGGTTTCGGCAGCGGAGATGTCGACGTCGTTGACCGTGCCGTGCGCAACGGTCGACCGAACGAAGTGCACGTGCAGCATGCCCTCTGCGGTGAGATCGTCGAGGTACTGCTCGGTTCCCCGTAACAGGGCCGGGTCCTCGCGACGCAGGACGGCGTTTCCGAGAATCGAACCTTCGGTTGCGGTCATATTGCGGCCTCCCTCTATAGCAGAGGCCCAGGGTACTCAGCAGCTAGCCACTAGGCCTGATTGCGCGACTTCATGAAGTACGCGAAACCGAAGCCGGTGAACAGCATCCACAATTCATACAATCCCGGCACGATCGCGAGTTCGTCGGAGTTGAATACCGACAGCGCAACCGCGATCGACAGCGTCGAGTTCTGGATTCCGGCAGCCAGGACGTCAGAGAGAATGCCCGTTTTTACCGCAGCACCTACCTATGCATTCCAAAGAGCTGTTCGAGTAGGCCGTATTCGCCCAGGGTGAGGGTGCCTGACAGGTCCATCTCGACCGAGTTTAGAAACAACGCGTCGACCGGTTCGTCGATGGCGATGGCTCCGATCTCGACCGTTCCTTCGCGTTCGATGTAGCGGACAACATCGCGCAGGTGACGTTCAAGATATTCACCGTCATTGGCGTAGCGGGTGGCGGCTTCGGTTGGAGCTCCGTCGCTGATAACCACCAGGAGCTTGCGGGGTTCGGGACGTTCGACCAACCGCTTGTAAGCCCACACGATCGCTTCGCCATCAACGCTCTCGCGAAAGTGCTGGGTCCGCATGAGCGCCGACACCGAATGGCGACTGCGCTTCCATGGCGTGTCGGCATCTTTGTAAATGATGTGGCTGGTCTCGGCGAGGCGACCAGGTGACTTGGGTTGACCTTCACGGCGCCATTCGTTGCGTGGCTCGCCGCCATTCCAGCTAGCAGTAGTAAAGCCGAGGATCTCACTGGTGGCCCCGGCAAGATCGAGCGCCCGCGAAAGCGTGTCGACAAGAACAGCCACAGTCTCGTGTCGCTGCCGCTTCATCGAACCACTGTTGTCGAGCAGGAAGGTCACCACCGCCGGGGCTGTGGGCCGGTAGCGCTCTTGGCGGAACACCGCCCGGTTCATCGGGTTAGCGATGATCTGACCGAGACGCGCCCCATCGAGCACGCCCTCTTCTTCACCCGAGCGCCAGCCGTCACGTTCCACGCCCAAGAACAGCCGCCGCAGTCGGCGGGCGAGCGCGAATGGGCTGACCGCCTGCGCTGCGATCTGCTCGTCGAGCTGGGCGCGCAGGAACCGCCTGCGACTGAGCGGGAAGAGCTCTTCCGCGTGCAGCTCGACGTCATAGGCCGAGTTATAGACCTTGTAATCGCCCACCTGTTCAATGCCCTGGCCGCCACCATCAGCTGATTCGGCTGGGGCGCCGCTACCGGCCTCACCCTCGGGCATGTCGACCTCACTCCACTCTGGCGGTATGAGGATCGTCGAGTTCGATTCGGTTGCCTGCTCGTCTTCGGGAGACCCATCGCCATCGACGATCATGTCGTTGATCGCATCGGCGAGAGAACGAGCCGGAATGGCGAAGGCCGCTTGGTCGAAACGGTTGTCGCGGAGGCCCTTCACGGCTGCGCCGATGATCGGCGAGATATTTGCCCGGGTCGATTCGATTTGGTCTTCGATGAGCTCGTCATGGATTGGCGAGATCAGGCGAGACCGAACCACCTGTAGAACGGTGAAGATCAGCAACCCGCCAGCAGTGTTCGTGAGTTCCTCGCCCCGACACCAACGACGAAACGCGTGGTCCATGTTGCGACGGGTGCCGACCAACGACTCGGGCACCAACGATTCACATCGCAGCTGTTCGCACATGTCGAAGACGATTCGAGCTATGACTTCCGTCGGTTCGGTGGCAGCAAAGAGCTCGGGGTCGCTGTAGCGAAGCCGAACCCCAATGGCGTCGTACACGCCGCGAGCGAACCCGGCTTCAGTGTCGCCGTCCTCCCCCGCTCCGTTCGCTGCTGGCTGCAGAAGGTACGGCGCGGCAAGAGGAACCGACTTGTCACGGATAGCCAACACGCCAGCTCGATATTCGGCTTCGGGCGAGCGTCCGAGCGCGCGCAGCACCGCGGCGCCGTTGCGTTCCCGGGCGCGACCGACGGCTTCCACAAGCGCTCTACTCCCCGCTCATGTTCGCTACGCTCACGGCCCGCTCAGGGCTACCTTCGCGCAAGCGCTCAGCAACTTTCCCGCTCATGTTCGCTACGCTCACGGCCCGCTCAGGGCTCATGAGAGCTCGGTGTCGAATGCCCGCTGGAAGTACTCGGCGACGAGGGGCTGTTCGGCTTCGTCGCACTTGTTGACGAACGCCAGTCGGAACGATCGGGCCGGTTCGCCGAAGATGCTGAGGTTCTCGGCCCAGCTGATCACCGTGCGCGGTGACATCACGGTCGACAGATCTCCAGCGGCAAAACCATCTCGGGTAAGGCCAGCAACAGCGATCATCTTGTCGACAATCGCTGGGTCGGCGTCGGGAACTTGCGCCAAGACGATCTTGGCTTCCTTCTCGGGCGCCAGGTAGTTCAGCGTCGAGACGACGTTGAAGCGGTCGATCTGGGCCTGGTTCAACACCTGGGTGCCGTGATAGAGCCCCGTAAGGTTTCCGAGGCCGACCGTGTTCGCGGTGGCGAACAAACGGAACGATGGATGCGGCAAGATCACCCGGTTCTGGTCGAGCAGCGTGAGGCGGCCGTCCTTCTCGAGTACCCGCTGGATGACGAACATGACGTCGGGTCGGCCTGCATCGAACTCGTCGAAGATAAGCGCAACCGGGTTCTGCAACGCCCACGGCAACATGCCCTCGACGAACTCGGTGACCTGCGCGCCGTCACGAACAACGATGGCATCGCGGCCAACCAGATCCATGCGGCTGATGTGACCATCGAGGTTCACGCGAACCGCAGGCCAGTTCAACCGAGCAGCCACCTGTTCGATGTGCGTCGACTTGCCGGTGCCGTGCGCACCCTGCACCAACACACGCCGATTGTGCGCAAACCCAGCGAGGATCGCCAAGGTCACATCAGGATCAAACGAATACGCAGACTCAACAACAGGAGTGTGCTCAGAAGGTTCGGCAAACGCCGTGACCTTCAGATCGGTCTTGAAGCCAAAGACCTCTTCAACATCAACAGAAACCTGCGGGGACTCATTCACATCATCACGCTACCTTCCGCCGCCTCCGGCGTTCGCTCCAACAGAGCCGTTTCGCAAAGAACAATCGAGCAATCAGAGCGCCAGCTGCTGGCCATGGATAGTGGCGCAGAGTCGACCGGAGTCTCGTCGGTGAGCCGTAGCCGGAGGAGAGGTCGGGGCGTCGCCGGCTTTGCGAAGCGAGCGAAGCGATGCGGAGATAAGGCGACGTCCGGCCTCGCCGCCGAGCGAAAGGCTCGACGACGAAGCGGAGGTCGACTCGTTAGACGTAGTCCTTGTACTTGGCGAGGTGACGGACTGGCTTCGAGAGCGCATCTTTGCGGAACGGGTCGCCCAGTTCCTTGGTGCACATGATCTCGATGACCGTGCTCTTGCCTTCGTTCATCTGAGCGTCGATAGCAGCCTTGAGTGCTGGACCAACCTCGTTGATGTCGTCGACGCGCACGCCGATGCAACCAAAGGTCTCGGCCATCTCGGCGTAGTTCTCGCCACCGTCGAGCTCGCCTGCGACGAAGCGACGTCCGTAGAAGTCGACTTGGTTCTTCTTCTCTGCGCCCCACTGGCGGTTGTGGAAGACGATCGAGGTGACAGGAATGTCGTGACGTACAGCAGTCATGATCTCGGTCATGCTCATGGCCCAAGCACCGTCACCGGCGTAGGACACGGCTGGTCGATCTGGTGCGGCTGCCTTGGCGCCGATGATCGTTGGCAGGGCGTAGCCGCAGTTGCCCCAGCTCATTGCGGCGAAGAAGCTGCGTGGTTCTTCGAAGCGGAGGTAGCTGTTCGCCACCGAGTTGATGTTGCCGATGTCGGTCGAGACCATGACGCGTGGCGGCATAGCCTTCTCGAGCTCGCGGAGGACCTGGCGTGGGTGAAGCCAGTTGCCCTCTTCGGCTTCGGCTTCTTCGATCATCTGCATCGAGAAGTCGTCCTTCTCGTGGATCCACTCGTCGAGCTCGGCTTCCCAAGCGTCGACCTCTTCACGAGTGGTTGCTGCTCGCTCGTCCTTGGTGGCGTCGCACTTGAGGGTGCGGGCGTTGAGGCGCTCGAGGATTGCGGTTGCGGCTTCGCCGGCGTCACCGTGGATGGCAACGTCGACTGGCTTTACGAGGCCGAGCATCTTGTGGTCGGCGTCGACCTGGATGATCTTGGCGTCCTTTGGCCAGTAATCCATGTCGTGCTGTGGCAGCGTGCCAAATGGGCCGAGGCGGGTGCCGAGGGCGAGGACAACGTCGGCCTTGTTGATGAGCTTCATGGCAGCCTTGGAACCCTGGTAGCCAAGTGGGCCGGTCCACTGCGGGTGGCTTGCGGGGAAGCTGTCGTTGTGCAGGTAGGTGTTGCAGACCGGGCCGCCGAGGCGCTCGGCTAGTGCGACACATTCGGCCATTGCGTCGCCTTGGACGACGCCGCCACCGCTGAGCAGAACGGGGAATTCTGCTTCGGCGAGAAGGTCGGCTGCAGCATCGAGGGTGGCCGATCCGCCGGGGCCACGGTCGAGGCGGGTTGGCGTTGGGATCTCGACGTCGATGTCGCCGTAGAAACGGTCACGAGGAATGTTGACCTGGGTTGGACCCATATCCGAGATTGCACGGTCAAAGGCGCGGGCGGTGATCTCGGCCATGCGGTTCTCGTTGTCGACCTGGCCTTGGTACTTGACGAACTCTTCGAACATCGGAAGTTGGTTCGCTTCCTGGAAGCCACCAAGGCCAATGCCGCCAGAGCCGGTCTGCGGGGTAATGATGACCACTGGCGAGTGTGCCCAGAACGCAGCGGCGACTGCGGTTACGCAGTTCGAGATACCGGGGCCGTTCTGGCCAATGATCACACCATGGCGACCGGACACGCGTGCATAGCCGTCGGCCATGTGTGCTGCGCCCTGCTCGTGCACTACGGGAACAAGACGAATGCCCGCAGGTGCGAAAATGTCCATTGCGTCCATGAACGCCGATCCCATAATGCCGAAGGTCGTGTCGACCTTGTTTGCCACGAGTGTCTCGACGAAGGCCTCGCTTGGCGTCATCCGTGTCATGTGTCTTTCCCCATTCGATTCAAAAGGTTTGGTGTGCTGCCCGCACAGCCAGTGAGAGCGTATAACAGATCAGTAAGAGTGCGTTCCTTACCAGGTAATTGCACCATAACTGACGCGCAACCAGCATTCCACATTGTGGAATCAATGTTCTACTTTTACCTGGAATGGCAATTCTGTGGAGAGATGTTGCATGCTCGAATGTGATGGCTTCTGAAACCGGCGACACCACACAATCTGGCAAGGGCTCTTCTTCGAAGAGCGTCGCCGGCACAAAAGCCATCGACCGCGCCCTGCACGTACTCTCGAGTTTCGTCACCACACCAGAACAAGGCATCACCGAGATCGCCGCTGATTCAGACCTCAGCCCAAGCACAGTGCACCGCATTGTGCGGGCACTGGTGCAGAGCGGATATCTCGAACAAAGTTCCGAAACCGACCGATACCACCTTGGCCACGCGGCGCATGTCCTCGGGCAGAGCGCTCGTGAATCGTGGGGCTTCGACCGGGCGCTACCCATTCTCGAGCGCATCGGCAGCATCACCGGCGAATCGGTGAACATGGGAATCGCCGACGGCAACGACGTCGTCGTGCTACTTCGTATCGAGTCGGTGCAGCCACTGCGTTTCGATCAGCCGGCGGGTTCACGCATCTCAATGCACTGCTCATCGATGGGCAAGACACTGCTCGCCTTCACCGATGACCCGCTCCCCAAACTCGACTACGCCCGAATCACACCCACATCGATCACCTCGGAAGTCGAATACGAAAAGGAGCTCGCCAAGACCCGCGAGCGCGGCTACGCCATCGACGACCAGGAGAGCATCCCCGGAGTGAGCTGCGTCGCCGCGCCGATCCTCAACGCCGAAGGTGTCGCAGTAGCAGCGATCGCAGTTCAGGGGCCAACCGTTCGAATGACCGACGAGCGCATCGAAGCGATCGCCGAACAAGCCATCGCGTCAGCCACCGAAATCCGAGCCACCCTCGGCCTAGACAAACTCTCCGGCCTAATCCGCTAGCAGTTCCTTCCCTTTCAGGGGGATCGTTCAGGCCACGAAGACCGACGTCCGAGGCGCACAAAGCTCGCGCCTCCTCGCCACTCCCTCCGCCTCCGGCGCCACACGCGCAAGACCACAGGTGTGGCGTGCGGTCAGACTGGAAGCTACGGGGGCTACTACCAGTAGCTAACCGCGCCGGCGTACATGTTGGTCAATACCTCTTCGTCGATCTTCATTGGCGCGTTGTCGAGAAGGCGACGTTGGTTGATCGAGCCGTTGACGAGGTCAGGAATGTCGTCGGCGTTGTAGCCAACACCTTCGAGGCCGTTGGGCATGTCGGTGGCCCTCATCAGCTCGATGATGCGATTCGACAGCACTTCGCCAGCCTCGGAATCGCCAACGTCAGATACGTCGGCTCCGAGGAAACGGGCACCATCGATGTGGCGGCCAGGCTGATCGTCGGCGGTAATGCGGAACACCGATGGCGAGTTCACAATCACGCTCATGCCGTGTGGCACCATCGGCTCGCCCATGGGGTACCCCTCGGGCTGGAAGTCCTTGACCAAGCCCGACACCGAGTAGCTCATGCCGTGTGGCGCGTGGCAGCCAGCGTTACCAAAGGCAATGCCAGCAAGTGTGGAAGCCCACATCAGTTGGTGGCGGGCTTCGACATCGCTTGCGTCCTTTACCGCTCGCTCGAGGTAGATGCCCGCAAGGCGAAGCGCTTCAGCACAACCGAGGTCGCTCCAGGGGTTTGAGCCTTGGCTCGATGGGCGCAGGGCCGGCGATGATGCTGCTGGACGTTGGGTGTAGGGGCGGGCGGTGTAGCTCTCGAGTGCGTGGCTCAGCACGTCGAAGCAGCTTGCGGCCACGACGTTCGGTGGAAGGGTGAGCGTGGTGTCGGGGTCGATAAGGGCACGGGTTGGGCGCAGCATCTTGGACGCAATGCCGGTCTTGGCCTTCATTTCGAGGAGGTCGAACACGGCGATGCCGGTGCACTCCGAGCCGGTGCCCGAGGTGGTCGGGCAGGCAATGTGTGGCTTGAGCATTCCGGGGACGGCCACGCCTTTGCCGATCGGGGCATTCACGTAGTCGAGGAACTCGGCGGGGTAGGTGCTGTAGAGGTTGGAGGCCTTTGCAGTGTCGATGACCGAACCGCCACCGATCGAGATGAAGCCGTCGACCTTTGCGTCGATGGCGAACTTGGTTCCTGCTTGGAACGATTCGTCGGTTGGCTCGACGCGCACGTTGTCGTACAAGGCAATGTCGACGTTGGCAGCCTTAAGCGAGTCGAGCACCTTCTGCACATGCTGGGTCTGGACAAGCCCATCGTCGGTGTATACGCCGATGCGGGTGATGCCGAGAGACTTTGCAATCTCCCCAGCCTCAGACAGACATCCGGCGCCGAACGTCACGTTCGATGCATCGACACTGAAAGCGCTATCGGCACCCTCGAGCTTGAGTTCGTAATGCTGACACAACATGTGATTCCCCCTAGGTCCTGCGCTACACGATCCGTCGCGCCACAATAAGGCTTCGGCAATTCGCGTTGCGTGTAACGATTCTGCACCTTAGACCCAAAAATGGAAAGCTGTTTCCATGAACTCATTCTCGACGGCTTCAATCGCCGGTGATCTCCACACCGATGAAGTCACGCGAACCGTCTACTCCACCGACAATTCGATTTACCAAATCACCCCCGCTGGTGTTGCCCTGCCGTCGACCACCGCCGACGTTGTTCGCATCGTGAAACAGAACGCCGAATCGAGTTCACCGGCGCCGATCGTTGCACGCGGTGGCGGCACCGGCACCAACGGTCAGAGCCTCACCGACGGCGTGATGATCGATTTGAAGCGCAACTTGAATCGGGTGCTCGAAATCGACGTCGAGAACCGCACGGCTGTCGTCGAACCAGGAGTCGTCACCGCAAAGTTCAACGCCGAGCTAAAACAACACGGCCTCTTCTGGGCCCCGCATACATCCACCATGAGCCGAGCAACGGTGGGCGGGATGATCGCGACCGACGCGGCGGGCAAGGGTTCGCTCGTGTACGGCCGAGCGCACCGCCACGTCTTGGCCCTCGACATCGTGCTAGCCGACGGCACCGAGTTCCGCGCTGAGCCCCTGTCGATCGCCGACGCCGAAGCCCGCGCGCTCGAGGGCGGGCGAGTTGGCGAGATATGGCGTGCGCTTCTCGACCTCGACATTTCGCAAGGCGATACCTTCGACCTACCCGAGCTGGCGCGTGGCTTCAGCGGCTACGGAATCGACCGGCTCCGCCGCGACGGGGTGATCGACCCGCTGGCGCTGCTCGTTGGCTCCGAGGGAACACTGGGCGTCACGACCCGCGCCACCGTGCGGCTCTCCCCCATCGCGGCCCATACGACTCTTGTCGTCGCTGCATACGCCAGCTTCGACGACGCGCTCCAAGACGCACTGGTTATGCGCGAGACCGGCCCAACCGCAATAGAGACCTTCGACGAGCGCACCCTCGACGCCGGCCGAGCGTCGCCGGCCTGGCCCGCCCTCGGCCAGGTGGTTGGCGACATGCAAGGCTCGGTCCTACTGCTCGAGTACGACGGTCCCAACCCGGTCGACCCCGCCCCAATCCATGCCGCGCTCGAGGCGAGCGGACGGATGGTGACGGCCCAAACACTACCGAGCGCGGCCGAACGAGCTCAGGCGTGGAAGGTTCGGGCTGACGCTGTTGGTTTGCTGGCCAAGATCGAGGTTGGAGCGCCGGCGTTGTCCGCTCGGCCAACCGCCATGGTCGAGGACTGCGCCGTGCCGGTGGCGGCCATGCCCCAGTTCATTGCAGATTTCCGAACGGCGCTCGACAGCTTCAATGTCGAGTACGCCATGTTTGGCCATGCTGACGTTGGCTGCGTGCACGTGCGCCCTGCGCTCGACACCACCGACCCTGCGCACGAACAACTCGTCCGCGACATCACCGACAAAGTCGTCGAGGTAGTGAAGGCTCACCGCGGTGTGTTGTGGGGCGAACACGGGCGTGGTATCCGCGGTGACGTCGCCGCCGAGTTCCTGACCTCCGAGACGATTGGTTTGATGCGCGAGGTCAAAGCAATCTTCGATCCGCTCGACCTGCTCAACCCAGGCAAGCTGTATCGACCCGCCGGGTCCACGCTCGACATCACCGGAATCCACGAGGCTCCGATGCGAGGCCAGGTGAACCGAGCCGTGCCGGTTGAGATCCGCCGCGAGTTCAGCGACGCGTTCAATTGCAACGGCAATGGCCTGTGCCATCAGCATTCGGCCACCGACGCAATGTGTCCGTCGTACAAAGCAACCGGCGACCCGGCGCTGTCGCCAAAGGGGCGGGCCGACTTGATGCGCTCGGTTGTACTGCGTCGACAGAGCGGTGGTGATGCATCGTTCGAAGATGCAGTTGCTGCCAACCTCGACGAGTGCCTGTCTTGCGCGGCATGCTCGGGTACGTGCCCGGTAGAGGTCAACATCCCCGAGCTGAAGAGTCAGTTCTTCGAGATGTACTACGAGACCCGAAAGCGGCCACTCGCCCATCTACTGCTCAGCAAATTTGAATCGCTCGCGGCGATCGCGACCATTTCACCGAAGCTCGCCGGGCTGGGCACCAAGCCAGCGGGCAAGGCACTTGGGCTTGTCGACCTGCCTGGGCCAAAGAAGCGAAGCGGGCCGACCGCGTTCAACACGTTCGACCCAGCGAGGCCGTCGCCAGCGGGCCCATCGCCAGCGGGCCCATCGCGAGGTATCGACGTCGTACTGCTGCGTGACGTTTTCACCGACAAGCTCGAGCCAGACACAATCGAGCGAGCCGCCGTGGTGTTGACCCGCCTCGGCATGCAGGTCGAGCTGTCGCCGTTCGTTCCGTCGGGCAAGTTCGATCACGTGAAGGGCAAGCGCCGCGAGTTCGCAAAGGCGGTCGCGGCCCAGCGTGCCCTCGTCGAGAAGATCGTCGAAGCCGGCGCTACGCCGGTGGCGATCGAGCCAGCGGTCGCTCTGCTGCACGAGCACGAATACCTCGCAGTTGACCCCAACTATCCAACGTCGGTGCGTCATCTCGTCGATGTGTTACACGACAACCTCGACCGCCTCACAAGCCGGGGTAGCCAAGGCGAACCGGTGTCGCTGCTCGGGCATTGCACCGAGCGCACCACCCGACCGCAGTCACTGACGAAGTGGGCCGAGGTGCTCGAAGCCGCTGGTTATTCGGTGGACACACCGTTGCTCGGCTGCTGTGGCATGGCCGGGATCTTTGGCCATGAGGCAGGCAACCAAGAAATGTCAAAGACCCTCTTCCACATGGGATGGAGCGACGCGGTAACCAAGTCGGACAGCATGCCGGTGGCCACGGGATATTCGTGTCGGTCGCAGTCTGCGCGCCTTGTCGGGCACGCACCGCAGCACCCGATCTACTTGCTCTAAGCAGTCGGGTACATCGAAGATCCGCTCACGTCCGGACAAATACCGACACAAGTCACCAAAATTCCTGCGTCTGGATTGACATGACCGCCGTCACACACAAGGATGCGGAAATAGAACGGCTCTTCCACATTGTGGAATGCCGACTTCAGCGGCTCAGAGGGGGTCGCGTACATAGAGGGGGACCTAATGACTAAGCCATCCGCCAATAGCGTGGAGCAGCCTCGGCGTGCTTCACGGCTGTTGCGCTTCCTTGCAGTGATCTTCGCTACGGCGATGATTGCAGCAGCATGCACCGGTGATGCGGTGACAAGTGACAACACCGATGGTGGTGACACTTCAACTGATTCGGGTGACTCGGGCGATTCCGGCGATTCCGGCGATTCCGGAGACTCGGGCGATTCTGGAGACTCCGGAGACGAAGAGATCGTCGCGACCCAAGACGGTGAGAGCTTCTCGTTCCAGGTACAGACCGGCGTCCCAGCGTCATCGGTCTACCACGCGGAGATCGTCGAATGGGGCGAGCGCCTCAGCCGTATGTCCGGCGGACGTCTCGAAGCTGAAGTTGTACCTTCAGGTGCCGTTGTTGGCGCACTCGAGATCCTCGACGCGGTCGACGCAGACGTTGTGCCAGTCGGCATGGCATGGTCCAACTACTGGGCAGGCAAGAACGACGCAGCTGCGTTGTTCTCGAACCCACCTGTAGGTTCGACCGGCCTCGACCAGCAGAGCTCGCTCGCATGGATGTACGACGGTGGCGGCCTCGAGCTGTACCAGCGTCTCTACACCGAAGAAATCGGCGTGAACGTCAAGCCACTTCCTGTCTGCCCAATGGGACCAGATCCATTCGGTTGGTTCAACGAGCCAATCACCAGCGTCGCTGACGTTCAGGACCTGCCATTCCGTTCACCTCCAGGACTTCCTGGCCTGACCTTCTCTGAGCTTGGCGTCGACGCCATTGCAATGGGCGGCGGCGACATCGTGCCTTCCGCAGAGAGCGGCATCATCGAGGGTGCAGAGTGGATCTCACCAGCAGATGACCGGGCACTCGGACTCTCCGACGTGTGGGATAACTACTACCTCCAGGGTCTGCATCAGTCCACCGACATTGGTGAGCTGCTGTTCAACCTTGAATGGTGGGACGCTCTTCCATCGGACCTTCAGGAAATGATCATGGTTGCTACCCAGGCCACGATCGTCGACTGCCAGACGCTGTCGATCACCGTCAACGCCGACGCAGTAGCCGAGTACCAGGAGCAGGGCATCAGCATCTGGAACACCCCACCAGAGTTCTACGACGCCTTCATCGACGCATGGAACAAGGTGGCTGCTGACCTCGAAGCAGAAGATCCATTCTTCGCTGAGGTCCGTGAATCACAGAAGGCGTACGCCGACCGTGTCATGCCGTTCCGTCTCACCATCACCGAGCTCTACCAAGAAATCGGCGAGACCTACTACCCAGAGAAGGTCGGCGAGAATCCATGACAAGTACGACCGACGCAGAAGTAGCCGCAAGGTATGGCGTATCGGTCGACGAGGAGGCTGAAGGAATCGCCGAGCCGTGGAACACGGACGGTGGAGGAATTCGAGCCATTGGAACACTAAGTGAGTGGGTAGGGAAGGCCGCAGCGTGGCTGACCCTCCCACTCCTGGTGGTCTTGGGTGGGTCAGCACTCTGGCGTTCCCTGGACCTTGGAGCATCTATCCCATGGGCCCAAGACGTGGGCTACATGATCTATGCCACTCACTTCCTCCTCGGAGCCGCCTTCACATTGAAGCGGAGCGGACATATCCGCACAGACTTCGAATACCGGAAGTGGAGCGTCAAGAAGCAGGCCGGGATGGACATCTTCATCTACGGCGTGCTGTTCATCCCCGTGATGATCTTGGCGCTCGATGTGTCGATCGCATTCGCGAAGCGATCGATCGACCAAGGCGAAAAGACCATTTTGAGTCCGTGGGATGGCCCGTTGTGGCCCTTGAAGCTGGTGCTACCAATCGCCATCTTCTTGTGGCTGCTGCAGTCCATCTCCGAACTGGTGAAGTCCATCCGAGCGTTCCGTAAGGGCGAGTGGGAGGCCCCAATTGCTTGAGACACTCGGATCCGTTCTCGAGACGCTCGGCAAGCCAGTCGGATGGATCGCACAGATAGTCTCGTCGGTCGCCAGCTTCTTTGGTGGCGTCCTTCCAGACTTCTCGACCGAGACCATCGGATTCATCATGTTGGCTGCGCTCTTTGGCGCAATCATCGCCGGATTCCCGATAGCGCAGACCTTGATGGTTATGAGCTTCGGGTTTGGTGCATGGGCGATTGGCGACAGGGTGTTCAGCCTGTTCACGCTGTCGGCAATCAACAACATGACCAATGTCCAGCTCGCGGCAGTGCCCTTGTTTATTTTCATGGGCTACATCCTCGAGCAGGCAGGGTTGATGGACAGGCTGTTTACGGCCTTGCAGTTGGCCATGGCCAACCTGCAAGGCTCGTTGTACCTGGCCGTTATCTCCGCAGCGACGATCTTCGCCGCCGCGACGGGCATCGTTGGAGCATCGGTAACGCTCATTGGTCTGATGGCAATCCCATCGATGACCAGAAGCGGTTATGACACCCGGCTATCTGCTGGTGCGATCACTGCGGGCGGCACGCTCGGCATCTTGATCCCGCCAAGCATCATGTTGGTGGTCATGGCACCAGTGCTCGGTGTGAACGTATTGGAGCTGTTCGCAGCTGCGATCTTCCCCGGCCTGATCTTGTCGGGCTTGTACATCACCTACGCGATGGTTCGGTCATACCTCCAGCCCGATTTGGGTCCGCCACTTCCAAAGGAAGAGCAGACATTGACGCGGCCAGAGATTGCCAAGGAGATCCTCCTCGGCATCATCCCGCCAACGGTGCTCATTGCGGTGACACTGGGTTCGATCCTGTTCGGAGTCGCAACGACCGTTGAGGGCTCAGCTCTCGGCGCAGCTGGTGCCTTCGGACTGGCAGTTATTAGCCGCAGGCTCGACTTCAAGCTGTTGAAGAGTGCGCTCGAGTCAACGATGCTCACCACCTCGATGATCATGATCTTGGTGGTTGCGTCGGACTTCTTTGGGCGTGTCTTCTCCCGTGTGGGTAGCGCATCAGCGATGGCCAACGCCCTGGTCGAAGCAAACGTGCACTGGCTGATCATGCTGGGCCTTATCCTGCTGCTGATCTTCATCCTTGGATGGCCGCTCGAATGGGTACCGATCGTTCTGATCTTCATCCCGATCTTGCTGCCGGTCATCGATGAGTTCGGCTACAACAAGGTGTGGTTCGGCATCCTGATTGCGGTGACCCTGCAGACGGCGTGGTTATCACCGCCCGTGGCGTTATCGGCGTACTTCCTCAAAGGAGTTGCGCCGCATTGGGACTTGAAGGACATCTATGCCGGAATGTTCCAGTTCATGGGATTGCAAGTACTTGGTTTGATCGTCGTGCTGGCCTTCCCGCCGGTGGCCCTGTGGCTGCCTTCGGTGTTGGTCGGCGGCTGACAAACCACAACAGTTCCCTCTACGCAGGCCCGTCCGACCATTGGTCGGGCGGGCCTGTGGGGGTTTTGGGCCTTTGGGGTTTGGGCCACGATGCGTCGCAAAACTGGGTCTAACGATTTGGTGATACCCTCTAACCAGCGTGACGAACACCGACCGAGATGCCCGACCACAACTCGATGCCGAAACCGTGGTGGCCACCGCCGGCAGCATCGCTGATGCAGAGGGCCTCGATGCAGTAACACTTACCCGAGTCGCCCGAGAGCTTGGCATAAGCCAGCCTGCGCTCTATCGCCATGTCGATGGCTATGACGACCTCCTACGGCGCCTAAGCCTCGAGGGACGCCAACTACTCGTCGAACGGCTGCGTGAGGCCGCGGTAGGCGTGTCGAGCGACGACGCTGTCCGAGCAATGGGTGGCGCCTGGCGTCAGGCGGTCCGCGACCGCCCGGGCCTCATCGAGGCCACCGATCGCTACCCGTGCGCGGGCGATGCCGAGCTTGAAGAGGCGGTCGAAGCGATCGTTGAAACACTTGGCCTAGCACTCATTGGCTACGACCTGAGCCCGATCGACCAGGTGCACGCCGCCCGAGCGTTGCGCAGCGCGTTCCATGGATTTGCCCACCTCGAAGCTGGCGATGGGCACCCAAGCCCACATGACCTCGACGACACGTTTGAACACATCGTCGACATCGTGTGCCGAGGCATCCGCCGTTTGGCCGACTCCTAAGTCGCTGCTTGACTGATCTCTACGACGCCAACGACTCCGTGCCGTTCGCTTCGCTCACTAACCGAGTTTCGTCTCTGCCGATCCGAAACGTCGCGCCGCTGAACGCCAGGCCCGCCAGCAGTCAGACCGCTGCCTGAAGGCTGGCGATTACGGCGACGTTGACGATGTCGTCGGCTGAGCAGCCGCGGGAGAGGTCGTGGAGCACGCCGTCCACGCCTTGCAGAAGTGGACCGAATGCCATTGCGCCGCCGAGGCGCTCGGTGATCTTGTAGGCGATGTTGCCTGAGTCGAGGTCGGGGAAGATGAACACGTTCGCCTGACCAGCAACCGCAGAGCCAGGCGCCTTCTTCTCGGCAATTGCTGGCACCCACGCAGCGTCGAACTGGAGCTCGCCGTCGAGTGCTAGGTCGGGGGCGAGGGCCTGCGCTTTCGCGGTGGCCTCTCGCACCTTGTCGACACGCGGATGCTCGGCACTGCCCTTCGTCGAGAACGACAGCATGGCGACACGTGGATCCTCCCCCGCCAAGGCCGCAAACGTTCCAGCAGACGAAATCGCAACCGATGCCAATTGATCGGCGTCGGGGTCAGGCAACACACCGCAATCGCCGTACACAAGCGGGCGGCCATCGGGCAGCACAAAGAAGAAGCAGCTACTGATAGCCGACGCCCCTGGAGCCACACCAAGCAGGCGAATGCCGGCCCGAAGCACATCGGCAGTAGGGCGGGTAGCGCCGGCGACGCACCCGTCGGCCTCGCCGGTGCGCACGAGCAGAGTGGCCACGTGCAGCGGGTCGGTGAGGTCGGCCTTTTCGCCAAGCTCGCCAGCAGCTTTCTCAACCGCGGATGTAATGACCGAGTCGAGGTCGTCGACCAGGATGGGTATCGCAAGACCGTCAACTGTGAGGCGTTCAGCTGCCTGGGTAACCCGCTCGTCCCCGGCGTCGGCCAGCACGATTCGCTTTGGTTCGGCCTTTGCTCGCTCGAACCAGGAATCTTGCAACGCGGAGGTAGACATCGCCACAACCTAGCGGGCAGAAACGCAACGTTGTTTGTCCCCCGCGAAGTGTGCCCCGTGCGTGTTACCTACATGTCCACTGCTCAACTTCCGCGGCCATTAGTGATGTTGCTCGTGCTCCTCGTTGCGCTCGCCGGAACCAGCGCAGCCTTCAGCGTG
This sequence comes from uncultured Acidimicrobiales bacterium, assembly GCA_938038785.1. Taxonomy (GTDB): domain Bacteria; phylum Actinomycetota; class Acidimicrobiia; order Acidimicrobiales; family SHLQ01; genus SHLQ01. The sequence goes on along the minus strand of CALHTB010000011.1, from coordinate 54,266 downwards.
GCCGCCTTCCGAGCGGTCCAATCTAATGCTGCGGCGATCACTGGAACAGACGCGCCAGCAGAGCTTGCTCCGGCTCTCTTCTCACAGACCACTCGTCCCTGGAACGACGAACTCGATGAGCAGACCAGCGCTCCCCCGTCGGCGGCTCCGGTAACGACATCGCCAGCCGACACACCGGCCTCAGTTGTCACGCCTGCACCGACGGACTCGCTTGGCAACCTCGTGTTGGGCCAAGACGCCAGCCGGCCTAGCCCGAGCTGGGTGCGGCCATCGCTGCTCGCCACACTACCCGACCCGGCCTATGGCCTTCCGATAACTCGAATGACGTCGGCTGACGGAACCCGATTTGACCGCAACACCTACAGCCGCCGGCAAGCCGAGAATGCTGACGGGACAGCGTTCATGACCTACCACGGCGACGCCACGTACAACGTATACAACGTCAAGACCGCCGAGCTCATTGCGGTGACGCCGGTGCATCCCGACGGCGACCCGCAATGGCACCCAACCAACCCCGACAAGATCCGCCATGTTGCAGGCCGCAACAGCTCGGCCGGCACCCTCGAACTGTTCGAGTCGACCGTATCCACCGGCACCACGGTGGTTCTGGCCGACCTTACCGAGCGGGTACAGAACATCTTCCCCACCGCTCTCTATATGACCGACCGGTCTGAAGGTTCGCCAAGCATGGACGGCAACCGGTATGCGTGGATTGTTTACAACGAGGCGGAGGACCCGGTCGGCATCATCAGCTACGACCTGGCGACCGACCGCATCGCCGGTTCGGTGGCCGTGGACCCGACCGTAGAGTTCCGGCTCGACTACGTGTCGGCCTCGCCATCGGGTGACTTCGTGATGGCCGGCTTCTGGGAGGAGACGGTGGTGTGGGACTTCGACATGACGAACGAGCGGGTCGTCTTTGAGGGTGGCGAACACTCCGACATTGCAGTGGGCCCGACGGGCAATGACACCTACGTGTACATCGACTTCACCGCGTCGGCCAACGGAGGCTGGGTCGTGGCGGTTGACTTGGTGACCGGCGAAACCCGCCGCTACATCGACCTCTACGACGATGCGAACACGTCGATCCACTTCTCGGGTAAGGCCTACGACCGGCCGGGCTGGGTTGTGGCCAGCACCTACAACTGCAAAGAGACGTTCGCGTGGAGCTGCCAAAAGGTGTTCGCGCTGAACCTCGCGGACGGCACGATCGTGAACCTGGCCCACACCTACAACTGCGGCGACGACTACTGGACCGAAACCCACGCCGTGGCCAACCGCGACCTCAGTCGTGTCTACTTCAATAGCGACGCGGGCAGCTGCGGTATTGACGCGGAGGTGTACCGAATCGATGTTCCCCGCCTCGATCTCACCGGGGAGTGAATGTCTTTAACCCTTGCCGCGCCATGGGATGAGAACCGCTTCGAGAAAACGAAGTAGCACATCCATGAGTACGCCGAGCAGGGCGATGATGACGATCCCAACAACGATGACATCGAGCCGTGAGAAGTTCTTGGCGATCGAGATCATTGCGCCGAGGCCTTCTTGAACGCCGGAAAGTTCGGCGGCAACAAGGGTGCCCCAGCTCACACCGAGAGCCACACGCAAGCCGGTGAAGATCTCCGGCAGAGCGTTGGGGATGAGCACTTTCGTCAGCAGTTGCCGCTTTGACGCACCAAGGGAGTAGGCGGCGCGAACCTTGGACAGCTGGGCATTGCGGATGCCGGAACGGGCGGCGATGATCATGATCCAAATCGACGCGAAGACAAGGAGCGGAACCGCAGACTTCTCTCCTAGTCCGAAGCTGAGCGTAAAGAGTGGCAACAATGCGAGCGGCGGGATTGGCCGGAACGCTTCGACGATCGTGTCGAAGAAACCACGGGCCCTACTCGACAGGCCCATTGCTAACCCGACGGGAATGCCAATGAGCGACCCCCAGAACAACCCGCGCATCACGCGCCACAAGCTCGCCCATGTGTGGGTTCTCAGCGCGGTGTTTCGGTAGCCCTCGGTGACAAGCTCTCCAGCCGCCGACCACGTATCGCCAATACTCGGAAAAATGAGCGGCGAAACGAACTGCGTATAGGAGGTGTCAGGGTCGCAGACTGCGTCTCGCTGACATTGCTGAAAGAACTCGCGATCGCTCAGGTTTGGGTCATCGCCGTCGGCGAGGGCAGCTGCTTGAAACTGGTCGCGAAATTCGTCCGGGAAGCCCCAGGCGGTCGTGAGGCCCCACCACGTGAGGATCAACACAACTGCCGAGAGCACGCTCCAGAACGGCAAGCTCCGAACCGAGCTTGAGTCTCCGAACGCCGCGGTCTTTCTATCCGACCGATCCGTCTTGCTCATTGTCCCGCTTCCGTTCCCATGATCTCTTCTTCCATCTCCCAGATGAAGCTGAGGATTTCTTCCTTTACTTCTTGGAAGTCGTCACCAGCTTTGAGGGTCCGAGGGTCTTCGGTAAGCGCTCGCTTTGCGAAGGGCAACTCGTAGACCTTCTCGATTCGTCCCGGGCGCGGCGCCATGACAAAGACGACATCGCCAAGAATGAGCGCCTCTTCAACGCTATGGGTTACCAAGACGACGCTCTTGCCGGTCTCGGCCCAAAGGCTGAGAATCAGACTCTGCATTTTCTCACGCGTCAAGGCGTCTAACGCCCCGAGCGGCTCGTCCATCAGCATCATCTGGGGGTCGTTGGCGAGGCATCGCGCAAGAGCGACGCGCTGTTGCATACCGCCCGAAAGCTCGTAGACCTGCTTGTCTCCAAAACCCTGCAGCCCAACAACGTCGAGAAGACTCTCGACCTCAGGTAGAACGTCTTTGTGTTTCTTGCCGCTCATTCGGGGTCCGAAAGAAATGTTCTTTGCGACCGACTGCCACTCGAAGAGCGCTCCCTGCTGGAACACCATTCCTCGATCTCGGCTTGGCCCGGTAACGGGAACTCCACCGAGCAAAACTTGGCCAGCGGTTGGCGCAAGAAAGCCAGCAATGATGTTTAGCAAGGTGGTCTTGCCACAGCCCGACGGCCCGAGGAGGGTCAGCAACCGACCGGCTTCGAGGTCAAAGGACACATCACTCAGGGCGTGGACGGAGCCCCCCTTGGGCAGGTTGTAGACCATGTCCACGTTCTGAACACTAAGCGATTCCATACGTGTGGCTTTCTCCAGAACCAAGGAAGGACGCTCCGGGGCATGCCCGAAGCGTCCTCCACGATTCCGGTCTAGTTTTTCTAGCGGGTAGTTCTAGCCGACAGCTTCAAGGAAGCTCGTGTCGATGAACTGGCTGTAATCGTCAGCAACCGAGGTGATCTCGCCCTGCTCTTCGAAGAAGGTGAGCTGCTCGAGCATGACCTCAGCGACGCTTGCGCCAAGCCACTCATCGCTCAGCTGGTCCTGAACACTTGGGAAAGTGAACCAGGTTTCGCCGGAGAGGAAGTTACCGACGTCTTCCATACCTGCGGCGTCAGCGATGATTGGGTTGTTGGTGTCAGGATCGCCAGCCCATGCCTGGTTGAAGTCGTCGTTGGCAGCCAGGAAGCTGGTGACGATCTCAGGATGAGCGTCGGCGAAGTCGTTTCGCACTGCGGTTACGTCGTAGGTCTTGATTCCAACTTCGTTCGAGACCTCATCACCGGTGAGCAATGGCACGCCACCGGCGTCGGCCATCGTGACGAGCGGGCCACCGAAGGCGCAGCCGACATCGATATCACCAGCAGCAAAGGCGGCAGCGGTAGCGTCGCCGGACTCGTGTGGAAGGATGTCGAGCGAGCCGGTGTCGAGACCCAGGAACTCCAAGCTGTTCAACAGCTTGTAGTGGGTGATGTTGCCAATTGGCGTCAACACGGTGGTTCCTTCAAGGACCGACGCGTTGTCTCGGTCATAGCCAAGGTCGCCCTGCACGAAACAGTTGTCGGCGTCTGCGTAAGAAACGGCGATACCAACCATTGTGATTGGGGCTCCCTCGGTCGCCTTTACAGCGAACGGGGTCAGACCAATTGAGTACGAAATATCGATGTCGCCGGCGATCATCGCATCGGCCATCGATCCGCCGTCAGGCAGTGCGACCCAGTTGATCTCGTCGACGCCTACGGCTTCGGCAAAGCTGCCATCGGCTTGACCGATCTGCGGTGGAAGTGGCCAGCCTGAGAAGTATGCGACGTTAAGCACCTCTGGCCCATCAGCCATCGCTTCGCCATCGTCTTCCATGGCCTCGCCGTCTTCTTCCATGGCCTCACCGTCGTCCGATCCGGTGTCAACCGGGTCGGAGTCACTACCGCAGGCCGCAGCAATGAGAGCAAGTGCTGCGAGAAGCAACCAGATCTTGCGTAACTTGAACATAGATTCCCCTCCAGGGATTGTTTTTTCGCATTTGCGAGTTGTGGCGAACCGTCGCCGTGACCATTGGGACAGTAGCCGCGTTAGCGATCACCGCCGAGCCAGGCTTCGGTTCGTTCCAGAATATGGACCATACGTTCCATAATGTCGTCAAGCACGTCACGGTCGGCAATTAGTGGTGGTGAAAGCACCAACATCGTTGCCCCACGGTCGTCTGGGCGAATGAGAAGTTTTGACTCGTGGACAAATCCCCCGAGCACACCACCTTGAAGTGCTGCCCGGTCTTCATCGCTTAGCTCAACGCCCTTTTCACGACTTTCAACAAATTCGACGGCATAGAAGTAGCCCATACCGCGCCATTCCTTCAAGATGTCGAATCGGTCGACGAGCTTGGTGAGGTGGTCTTGGAAGTACTGCTCGTTGTCGAGCACGTTCTGCAGCACACCCTCATCACGCATGGCGGCCATGTTGGCAACTGCCACTGCACACGCAACCGGGTGGCCGCCAAAGGTCGAACCGTGGTTGTACATGCCGAGCTCGGAGTCCCAGGTCTGCTCGACAAGCGAACGCTTAACGACCATGCCGCCGAGCGGCATGTATGCCGACGTGACGCCTTTGGCGAAGGTGATCATGTCGGGTTCAATTCCCAGTCGTTCACTAGCGAACCAGTGACCCATACGACCAAAGGCGCAGATCACTTCGTCGGCGCAAAGCAAGATTCCGTACTTGTCGGCGATGCGGCGAAGCTCTTGCCAGTAGCCATCGGGCGGAACAACTGCGCCGCGGCCGTTCTGGACCGGCTCGCCGATGATCATCGAGATGGTCTCAGGACCTTCGTCGATGATGGTTTGCTCGAGCTCGGCAACACATGGCCATTCGGCTACCGGTGTGCCTTCTGGGCCGGCGCCATCGAGGGTGTTGGGTACGTGACGAACACCGTCCCACAGCAGAGGAAGGAACTGCTTGCGGAATTTCGGGATGCCGGTGACGGACAGCGCGCCAAGTGTGGTGCCGTGGTAGGCCCAGTGGCGGGCGATCACCTTGTAGCGGGACTCTTCGCCACGAGCGACGTGATAGTTGCGGGCGAACTTGATCGCCGACTCGACGGCTTCTGAGCCCGAGCTCACAAAGAAGACCTCGCTGAGATCGTCGCCGGGCGCGAATTCGGCGATCATCGACGCGGCTTCGATCGTTGGAGGTGTGGCCATGCCCCAGTTGGGGAAGAAGGCCAGCTTCTCGGCCTGCTTGGCTGCGGCCGCTGCGAGGTCTGCTCGGCCGTGCCCAATGTTCGAGCAGAACAGTCCGGCGAGGCCGTCGAGGTAGCGTTCGCCGTCCTCGTCTTCGGTGTAGCACCCGCTGCCACTGACCATTACTGGCATGGTGTCTCGGTTCCAGGCCGCACCCTTGGTGTAATGCGGCATCAGATGCTTTTGAGCAAGTTCTCTGTTGGTTGTTGCTGTCATGGCTGCCGACCTCCTCAGGGGGCTTTCCGGTGCACGGGCCGAAGCGCGTTGTGACTGTAGACACTATCAACGAATTGTTAGAAGGTCTAGCGGCAACGTAAGGCGGTCTAACTCCGTGGGGCAAGTTCGCCGGGTTAGGCGTTGCTGGCTTTATCGCCCCACTTATTGATGAACGTGATGTCGGCTGCTGGTCGACGCTTGGTAACCGAGAAACTGTCGCCGGTGTAATAGCCAACCGGCAACATTGCTACCTGTGTAACGGTGTCGGGGATACCGAGCAGCTGGCCAACCTCTGCTTCTGAGCCCAGGTGCAACGTGGTCCAACACGAGCCAATGCCTCGGGAGCGCAATGCCATCTGGAAGCTCCACACGCCGGGCAGCACCGACCCGTACCAGCCCGATACATCGCCCGATGGCCAGCCTTCGACCCGGTCGAGTCGAAGCGGAATCACCATCGCTGGCACCTCGTGCATGTGGTCGGACAGATACCGAGCTGAGCTCACCACCCGCTCGGAAACGTCGTCAGCGGGCAGGTCCTCGCTTTGGGCAAAGTAGGGTTCGGCGTTCTTGCGGTACAGCTCGGCAATGGCCATTTTCAGATCGGCGTCGTCGACGATCAACCACTTGTTGCGCTCGACGTTCGAACCCATAGGTGCTCGGCTCGCAATATCGATGCACTCGAGCAACGTCTCACGCGGGACGGCGCGGCTCATGTCCATCCGCTTGCGAATCTGCTTGGTGGTCAACAGAAGATGATCGGTCTGAGCAAGGTCGAATTCCATAAGTGGACCGTAGTCGGTACGGCAAAACGAGTTCGATCCGAGCTTGCTCCGCCGAACGGACGCGGCCTCCGGCCAACCGCAGCGCGGGTCGAGGCCCGCCAGGGCCGGATCCCGCCGTGCGGCGAAACACCGTGCGGCGAAAACGGTCACAGTGTGACCGCTGTTGCTGTGTTCTGCATCTGTTACTGCCGAGTAGGTACATAGCGTTGAATACACGGCGTCACCCCCCGACCTCCCAAACGGCGCCAAAGAGGTAGAAGAGATGTACAAGAAGATTGTTGTTGGTTACGACGGATCTGATCGGGCGCTTCGCGCGGTCGAGCAGGCTGCTGATCTGGCAACCGCTACCGGCTCAAAGGTGCACCTGGTGACCGCGGTAGACAAGAGCGACAAGATCCATGAGATCGGCGCTTCGAGCGACAAGCAGTTCCTCAGCTCGTCGGAGATCGCACAGAAGCAGCTCGCCGATATCGCGTCGGACCTCTGCCATCTCGAAGTGAGCATGGCTGCTGTTCCCGGCTCTCCAGCCAAGGTACTTCTCGACGAAGCCCAGGAAGTCGATGCCGACCTTATTCTTGTTGGTAACCGGCACGTTCAAGGCCTTGGCCGAGTGCTCGGCAGCGTCGCTGAAGACGTCGCTCACCGCGCCGACTGCGCCGTCCTCATCGCCAAAACCGCCTAACGCCAATTTTTTGTGCACTTTGCTACCTCTGCGGTGGCAAAGTGCACAAATTCTCCTGCTCTACCGGGTCCCCGGTGAGCGCTGGGCTCAAAGTCGCCTGCTGTTGCGGTGCCGCCAAGTTCGATATCAGACCGCGCGGGTAAGGTGACCAACATGGAACGGAAGATCTGGACCGCCGCAGAACTCGAAAAGATGACACCTGCCGAGCGCAGTCGCATTTCGCGAGCATGCGAGATCTCCGACCCAAACGAGTTTCCAGAGCTTCTGGAACGAGCACGTGAGTCAGCGCGGCGCCACATGGATGCCAACGACAAAACGCAGACTGCATGACCAACCGGCGGGTTGTTCGAGTGACCGCCAGCTTCTGGGAAGATCTCGACAATCAGCTCGAACCTGAGCGCGGACCAAATGGCGAACCGTCATCGGTCGACTTCCTGTCCGTCGAGGTCGTCGAGATCGTTGAGAGGTTCGCTGTCGGCTTTCACGAACTAGCTCCCCTGTTCCCTGGCCGGAGCGACTACCGCGTGCTCGTCAAGGGCGGCATGCTCTTCATGGCGATGAAAGTAATCGGAGTCGAAACCCAAGATGGGTCGGTCGAACTCATTGGCATCGAATTCGACCTGTCGATGGACTGGGAGTGACCAACTCCACCTCCAAGTTCGACGTCAGACCGCTCAGGTAAGGTAGCCAACATGGAACGGAAGATCTGGACCGCCGCAGAACTCGAAAAGATGACACCTGCCGAGCGGCGGGAGATCTCCCGTGCAGCCGTCGTCACCGACCCAGCGGAGATCCCACCTGAGACTATGGAGTGGGCAAGGAAGGTGGCGCTCGATCACATCGCTTCCACGGAGCAGTCCACATCGTGAACCGCCGGGACGTTCGCGTCTCGGCCCAGTTCTTTGAGGATCTGGATCGTCAACTCGGGATGCAGCGGGGCCCAAACGGCGAGCCATCGGCCATCGACTTTCAGACATCGAACTTCTTGAGATTGTCGAGTGGGCGCTGTGCTAACCGACCGGAAACCGATCGCAACGAGCTGATCGTTGATTCTTCAGTGTTTGAGCCCGAGAGCGGAATTGAACCGCTGACCTACTCATTACGAATGAAACCGGGCTCAGCGCTGTGCTAACTCCATCGAAGCCCCTGATCTAGAACTAGCTCAACGAGCGCTGTGCTCGTAGTTATTTGCTGTCGCGAGAGGCAATCCTCGACCGTTTCTTGCGTTCTAGCGAATAAATGTCCTCTTGACATTTAATAGCAAGGTGGTCACTCATGCGCAATCAGCTGCGGCGCAGGCACCATCTACCGCAACTACTTCGTGCGGCTCGAAGGCCAGGTTGGACAAAGCGAGGACTTGCAGGTTGATTGCCTTGCGGACATGGCCGATGCCCTTGGTCAAGACATTCGCATGCAGAACGGGTACGCCCGGCCCACGCCGGATCAACTCGATGATATTGCCGAGACGCTCATGGAAGCACCCGAGGATGTAATAGATGACTTGCGCGAAGAGCTACGAATCGGGATCCAATGGAATACCGAGGTCACAATCTCGGAAGATCGACACACGCTCACGCAGGTCTACGGCTCGGCGCTACCGATCGGTTACTCCGACCGACGAGACAACTGGGAGCCATTCGCCCGACTCGTGCTCGAAGCCTCCTACGAAGCAACGCTCCACGCAGCCCTCATCAACGCTCACGAAACGGGCAACAACCGCGTCTTCCTCACCCTGCTCGGAGGCGGAGTATTCGGCAATAAGACCGAGTGGATCGTCGACGCCATCGAGACTTCGCTGCAATGGTTCGGAGATAGCGGGCTCGACATCCGGATAGTCAGCTACGGCGCCCCGAACCGCGCGTTGAACCGCCTGATCTAGCGCCCTTCTTGCGGTGAAGCGAGAAAGCGGAGTTGAACCGCTGATCCACTCATTGCGAATGAAACCCGACTTAGCGGTCTTCTAACTCGCGATAACCCCCGACCTGCTGCTCACCGTTCGGACCTCGTTCTCCAAACCAGACGAGCGAAATTCCTGCATTTACCCACACTGGTTGTAGGTGGTTGCAGGAATTTTGGGAGAAGAGCCCGCGAGCGGAATTGAACCGCTGACCTACTCATTACGAATGAGTTTCTCTCACGACTTCGGCTGGGGTCTTGTCGGTTCGTAGGCCTAAGTAGACCGGATGACGCAGATGACCGTCTTCTTCCCAGTTGTTGAAGGCCACTTCGACGACATAACGCGGTTCGGTCCAATGAAAGACGCGGCCGGTCTTGTGCTCGACCTTGTTGGCGAACGGTGGCTCGTCGAGCTCGTGCTCTATGACCCGGCCGAGCCATTCGCGTCGTGTCTTGTCGTTCAGGCCCGACCCGACGCTTCCGCAGTGGATGAAATCTTCGCCGTCCATATAGCCCAGGAGAAGAGCGCCGAGGTTTCCGGTGTTGCCGTCGCGTCCTTCGTTCCAGCCACCGACGACAAATTCTTGTCGGTGTCGGGGCTTGATCTTCACCCATGACGCCGGCCGCTTCCCCTCTTGGTAGAGCGAGGAGAGCTGCTTTGCGACCAGCCCTTCCATGCCCCGCTCGGTCACGGTGGCCAGCAAGCCCGCTGGGTCTTCGGTGTGCAGTGTCGTGAGGCGCCAGTGCGCGCCGTCTTCGACAATCTGTTCGAGCAGTTGCCGGCGGTCGCGCAACGGCAATCGCATCGTGTCTTGGCCGTTGATGTGCAGCACATCGAAAATCGCGAAGCTCACCGGCACAGTGACGGCGCGCCGCCGTGCATCGACCGGGTCCGATACATGCATGCGCTGTTGCAAGAGCGGAAAGCTAGGAAGGCCAGCCTCGTCGATAGCCACCACTTCCCCATCGAGGATGAGCGCGTCGAACCCGTCGAGCAAGCAGTCGAGGCCATGGAGCTCGGGGAACGACACGGTCACGTCGTTGCCGTTGCCGCTCTGCAATCGGACCACCGGGCCGTCTTCGGTCGCGGTGAGGTGGGCGATAATTCGCATGCCGTCCCACTTGATTTCATACCCCCAACCGCCAGCCGCTGCGGGCAGCTGGCCCGGCGCAGCCTTCATGGGTTTGATGAAGCGAGGCATCAGCGTCGAGCGATCACCGCATCTTGGAGCGCCTCGAGGCTGCGGCCCCACGTTCGAACCAAGAGCGTCTCGGAGATGCTGCGCACAGGCAGCAAGTAGGCGGGAAGATCGAACGCGCCAGTCCATTTGACTTCGGTGCGCTCTTCGCCGTTGCGCGAGGTGTCGGTGATGTCGAGCACTTCCAGCATTCGCTTGGCCATGGGCAGGTTGGTCTTGGTGAGCGACATGGCCCAGCGGTTCGGTTCGTCCACTTCGATGGCCACTTCCTCGATCACAAAGGGAGTGGTGGAGATGGTTCGGGTCTGGCCAGCGGCAGTCCATGTGTCGTGAGACGCGGTCATCTTGGTGCAGTTGTGGAACCACTCGGTCCACGACGTGTTGTCGGCAATGACCGCCCACACCTCGTCGATCGAGGCAGCCAAATCGACGTCGGTCGACAGCGTGAATTCGGCCGTGTCGAGCAGTTCGAGTGTGGCCGGTTCAAGTTTCATGACTGCAGTTGATCGTACAAGCCTTGGGTTGCGTCGATGAACTCATCGACCATGTCAAACACCACTTGCGATGCGGGCTTTGTCTCGTTCATGTTGCCCACGATCTGCCCCACGAAATAGTTGGCGAGCTCGCCTGCTCCGCTGTTCGGGTCGGTGGCGGCACGATCGATTCGGGCGAGGGCCTGGTCGACAAGGATCGGTTGCATCGGCATACCGAGCGGCATCGGCGTGTCCGGGTTCTCCCACTCTTTCGTCCACGCCGTCTTCAGCTGCCGCGCGGGTTTGCCAGTGCGTGACCTGCTGCGAATCGTGTCGGCCGAGGTGGCCCCAAGGAACTTGTCTTTCACGGTGGGGTGCGTTTCGGCTTCCTCGGTGGTGAGCCACACCGACCCGCACCACACGCCATCAGCACCCAGGGCCATGGCCGCTGCCATTTGGCGTCCACGACCGATGCCACCTGCACCGAGCACAGGGATCTGGCCGCCGACAGCGTCGACGATCTCGGGGATGAGCACCATCGAACCGATTTCACCTGTATGGCCGCCAGCCTCAGAGCCTTGCGCCACGAGCAGGTCGACCCCAGCGTTGACATGTCGCTCGGCGTGTTGCGGGCGGCCGGCCAGCGCTCCGATGAGACGGCCAGCTTCTTTGGACTTGTCGATCATGTCCTTAGTGGGCGGTCCGAGAGCGTTGACGATAAGCGACGGATTGTGCGCCAGGGAGATCTCCAACTGAGGCGCGGCGTTGTTCGCCGAGAAGAGCGCGTCCTCGGTGTTAGCCAGCTGGCCGCCGCGCTCACCGTCGGGCATTGGCGGCACGTCGTACTTGGCCAAGATCTCGTCGACGAACTGACGGTGCTCGGGCGGGATGGCATCGATGAGCTGCTGGGTCGTCACGCCACCCTGATCGGAGCCCTCGTACTTTGCGGGGATGATGAGGTCGACGCCGTAGGGCTTGTCTCCCACTTCGGCTTCAATCCACGCCAGGTCGATCTCGAGGCTCTCGGGCGTATGGGCAACCGCACCGAGCACGCCCATGCCACCGGCCTTACTGACGGCAGCGACCACATCGCGGCAGTGGCTAAACGCCAAGATCGGAATGTCGATATCGAGTAGTTCAGTGATGGCGGTTCTCATGCTGTCTCCCGTCGGGACTTCCGCCCGACATCCGTGATTGTCGTCATGGTCGCTCCGCGAGCTCCGCTCCCCCGCGAGTTTCGGACCAGGTCTTGCCCTGTTCGACGTTGATGTCTCGAGGGAGGCCAAGCACATGCTCGGCCACGATGTTGCGTTGGATGGCGAATGTTCCGCCGCCGATCGTCAGCGCCGGGCTGAAGACAAAGCCGTAGTGCCAGATCGGGTCGACGTCGGGAAATTGGCCCTCACCCCGGTTCCAGTTGACCTCGGTCGCACCGGACTGACGTGTGCGTGGCAGCGGCCCGGCTGGACCGGAGCCTTCGAGCATGCCGGCGGCGCCTTGTAGGTCCTTGGCCAACGTCATGATCTCTTCGCCGATCTCGTCGGCCATGATCTTTTGAATCGAGGCCTCGGGGCCCGGTGTCTTACCGGCCAGTTGCGAGCTCAACGTTCGGAGCTGGTTCAGGCGCAACACCTCGGCCTTTATGTGAAGTTGGGCGATTCGATCACGTTCGATTGGGTCCTCAACCGGGCCGGCCGCTCGCACGAGGTCGAGCAGGTTGTCCATCGTTGGACCTTGCCCCCAAATGGCGCCACCCGACGACAGGCCAACGCGTTCGTTTGCGAGCGTCGCTTTGGCCAATCGCCATCCGTCGCCCTCTTCACCGACGAGCATGCTGGCGGGGATGCGGGCTTCGTCGAAGAACACTTGGTTGAACGAGTGGGCGGTCGTCATGTCGACCACCGGGCTCAGCGTCGTGCCCGGCGTGTCCATCGGGTAGATGAAGTAGCTGATGCCGCGATGCTTCGGGACGTCGGGGTCGGTACGGGCGAGCAGGATGCCGTAGTCCGATTCATGAGCACCGCTCGACCAGATCTTCGAACCGGTAATTACGTACTCGTCGCCGTCGCGAACCGCCTTCGTGCTGAGGCTGGCGAGGTCGCTGCCCGAGTCGGGCTCGCTGAACAGCTGACACCAGTGATCTTCGTCGCTAAAGATGCGGGACAGGTACGTCTCACGCTGCTCGTCATTGCCGTAGAGGTAGATGACCGGCGCAGCCCAACCGATTCCAATCAGGTTGAGCGGCATGCGTACGTCAGCCTTCGCAAACTCCTCGGCGATGAGCAGCTGATGCATCGGGTCGGCGTTGAGGCCGTAGGGCTCGGGCCAATGCGGAACGTTCCAACCAGCGGCGGCAATGTCCTTGTACGACGGCTTTGGGTTGGCCTCGATCCAGTCGCGAACCGCGACCCGGCGAGGGTCGTCGTCGGGTGGCATGTCGAAGTTCATGTGAAATGGTACCCGTTGCGCCAATTCAGTACCGCGTTGGATCGGTTAGGTTTCGGACATGAGCACAGCACCACTCGTCGGCACCTACCTCGACGACCGCGGGGTCTTCACCATCACCCTCCAAGACGACGCAAAGCGAAACGCGCTTAGCCAAGCGTTGGTGGCCGAACTCGTCGCTGCGATGGACCGCGTCGACACCGACGACGCGGTGCGAGTGGCCGTCATCACAAACACCGGAAGCGTGTTTTGTGCCGGGGCTGACCTGACCGAGAAGCGTTCGTCCGATGTTGCCGAGAGGACAGACCCGCTCGCACTGTTTCGCCGCATTCAGAAGTCGCCCAAGCCGTGGGTTGGCCGCATCGCCGGGCATGCGGTCGCGGGCGGCACCGGGCTGGCTGCAGCGCTCGACATCTCGGTGGCCCACTCCGACGCAAAGTTCGGCTTCACCGAGGTACGTCTCGGCATAGCGCCGGCGATCATCTCGGTGATCTGCCTACCGAAGATGCGCCCCGCTGATGCAAGCAGTGCGTTCCTGCGTGGCAACCGGTTCAACGGGACCGAGGCCGCCCGCCTTGGCCTCATCACCACCGCCGTCGACCCAGCCGAACTCGACGCCGAAGTCAACGCCATTGTCGATGACCTTCTCCTCGGCGGACCGCTCGCCCTCGCGGCCGCCAAGGATGTTCTGCAACGAGTACCACAGATGCACCCCGACGAAGCCTTCCCATGGGCTGCCGCCCGCAGCGCCGAACTCTTCGAATCAGAAGAAGCAGCTGAAGGCATGGCGGCCTACCTGGAGAAACGCCCGCCGCGGTGGGCCCCCTAAAACCTCACAAACCGCGAATCTGTGGAGTTTGATGACCGATATTCGAACACCAGACTCCACAGATTCGTTCAGTGGGGTGCTTATGGGCTCCGGAGGTAGTCGAGAATCGCGGCGTCTCGATCTGTAGCGTCCTTGTTCTCGAGCGATCGCGGCGTCGCCGACTCGATAAAGACGCACATCTGTTCAGCAATGGCAGGCCGCGCTTTGAGCTCGGCAATCGGGGCGACCTGCGTCTTGACCGTGAAGACGAGCAGGCCGCTGAACGCGAGGCGGCGCAGCGTCTGCCACTCCGAGCGAATGAACAACGAATCGACCTCGTCCACCGTCGCAACGGGTGCCTGCGCCAATCGGTTGGGTTGGTAGAAATTCGGATCATCGTGGAAGAACCAGTTGCGGCGCCACACCGGACGTGCCGCGCTTAAGCGGTCGAAGAACTGGTCCATTCGAGCCTCGAGCAACTCGTCATAACCATCGACCGGAGCGTGGATGTTGGCGAGGGTCTTGCCGATCTTCTCGTCGAGCGTCCACTGGTTTGGAAACAGCAACGTCCCACCGATTAGGCGCCAGTGCTTCTCGTCGCGCCACATCAACAAGATGTCCTCAGCTGTGGCGACCGCAAGCTGCTCGATTGGCGAACCGACCGACGGCTCGAGCCTGCGCTGCAGGTGAATCTCGATGAGCGACGTCAACTCGGTGAGGGCTGTCTCGTGCCCGGGCACAATCCGGGCAACATCGCTGCCATGCTCGGCGAGCAGCGCGCGACGGAGCTCGATTTCAGCCGCGGTTTTGTCGTCGACCGGTAGCCAGTCGGTGACGTCGAGGGAACGAGTGCCCATCCGCAGATCGGGCGCGCCAGGAGCCAACGGTAGATCGCGCAGCCAATCAGCTGAGGGCGACTTGGTCGTCTCGGTCATTAGCCAGTGGCGTCTAGCGCTGCGGTGATATCAGCCCAGAGGTCGTCGACGTTCTCGCAGCCAACCGAGAATCGAATGAGTGTCGGAGGCATGGTTTCTTGCCCAGGGATTAGAGCTCGGCGTTCCCACGTCGACTCGATCCCGCCGAGCGACGTCGCGTTGTTGATGATCTGGGTGTGTTCGACCACCGCGCTCGCTCGTTCACCTGTGCCTTCAACTTCGAGGCTCATCATCGCGCCGAAGCCATCCATGAACTTCGCAGCGTGATCGTGGGTGTCGTGGCTGGCCAGACCCGGATAGCGGACTCGGGCAATCTGTGAATGCCCCTCAAGACGCTCGGCGAGGATGCCGGCGTTCGCCATCGACCGCTCCATCCGCAGTGCCAACGTGCGTGCGCCCCGAATCGCAAGGAACGCCTCGAGGCCACCGATGGTTGTGCCGTTGCGAACTCGCCGGTTCCACAGGTCGTCGTAGATCGTGTCGTCGGTAACCGTAAGCACACCGGCCATCAGGTCCGAGTGTCCTCCGATGAACTTGGTAGCCGAATGCATCGAGATGTCGGCGCCAAGCGCCAGCGGCTTTTGCACTAGCGGCGTGGCGAACGTGCCGTCAACGGCAACGATGCAGCCTTGTTTGCGTGGTGCAGCACAGATGGCCGGTAGATCGGCAACCGTCATCAGCGGGTTCGCCGGGGTCTCGACCCACAACAGGTCGGCAGTTCCAGCGGCGGAAATCCACGCATCGGTGTCGGCGAGGTCAAGACGCAGGACAGTCCATCGACCTTGCTCCTCACCCTCGACGGCCAGGCCATTCGTTGCGTGATATGGGTCCTCGGGAATTGCCAACGTCGACCCGACCGGCAGTGCGCCGAAGACTGTTGCAACCGCAGCCATGCCGGTCGAGAACGCCAGCGATCGGCCGCCCTCAAGCCCGCCGATGAGCTGTTCGAGCGCCCCGGAAGTTTCAGTGCCCTCGGTGCGGTTGTAGTAGCGCTCGCCCGGCAGCCGAAAGTTCGATGCCATCGTTGGTTGAAAGTTCAGCGGATCGCCCAACTCGGTAGGACGGCCTTGCGAGATCAGCCAAGTATCAGGGTGCATGGGGTCATTCTTCCCTATTTCCCGCTCGTTCCTCGCTCCCGGCAATCGTATCCTCCGCTTCGCTCCGGACACTCTGCGGACTGCCGGAGGCCGTGAGCCGATCGTCGTCTCTGTTTCCCGGAGCTTCGCTCCTCCAGCGGTCGCATCGTCGCTTCGCTTTGGATGCTCGGCTGCTGCGCCGGAGGCGGCGACCGGTCGCTCGTCCCTCGCTCCCTGGGGAGCTGGCGAGTCCTTCATGCGTATACAGGATCTCGCGTTGACGGGGCTCTGCTCCACTGTCGCCGGTGGCACGACGCTGACCTGAGCCTCCACCAATACACTCCTTGGGATGCTGATTCCTCCGATTGACCTCATGGGTGGCGAAGCCGTTCAACTCATTGGGGGAAAAGAACATGCGCTGTCGGCTGGCGACCCTCGTCCGCTCGCCGAGAAGTTCGGTCGGGTGGGTGAGATTGCCATCGTCGACCTCGACGCCGCCCTCGGAACTGGCGACAACACCGAGCTAATCAAAGAGCTGCTGCCGCTTGCTCCGTGTCGGGTGGGCGGAGGCATCCGCAGCGTCGAGGCTGCAATCAAATGGCTCGACGCTGGGGCCACAAAGGTCGTTCTCGGCACAGCCGCAACGCCCGAGGTCCTTCGTGAACTCCCACCCGAGCGCACCGTCGTTGCCCTCGACAGCTTCGACGGCGAGGTCGTCACCCACGGATGGACAAAGGGCACCGGCCAGCAGGTTGACGACAAGCTCGCCGAGCTCCGCGACCTGACCAACGGCTTCCTTCTGACGTTCGTCGAACGCGAAGGCCGCATGACCGGCACCGACCCCGCCACACTCGCCCGATATCTCGATGCAGCGGGCGACTGCCGAGTTACCTTCGCCGGGGGAATCACCGGCGCTGAAGAGATCGGCGAGATTCACAAGCTCGGCGCCGACGCCCAGGTGGGCATGGCCCTCTACAAAAACGAATTCACGCTCGGCGACGCAATGGCTGCATGCCTCCACAGCGACCGACCCGACGGGCTATGGCCAACCGTGGTCACCAACGAACGCGGCCAATCCCTCGGCCTCGCATACTCAAACCACGCCAGTGTCACCGCATCACTTGAAACCGGCCACGCGACCTACTGGAGCCGCAGCCGCAACGAACTGTGGCAAAAAGGGCTCACCTCAGGGGCGACGCAACGGCTCATCGCAATGGATACCGATTGCGACGATGACGCCCTGCGGTTCACCGTCACCCAAGCCGGCCGCGGATTCTGTCACCTCGACCAAACCAGCTGCTTCGGTGACTTTGACGGGTTCACCGAACTCGAGCGCCGCCTCGCTGACCGCGTCGTAAACGCACCAGACGGTAGCTTCACCAAGCGCCTCTTCGAAGACCGCGAACTCCTCGCCGCAAAGATCACCGAAGAGGCAGCAGAGCTCAACGAAGCCACCGGTCGATCAGACATTGTTCACGAAGCCGCCGACGTGCTGTTCTTCGTCATGACCCGCCTGGCCGCAGAGGGAATCCCGCTCGATGACATTGAGCGGGAGCTCGATCGCCGCTCACGAACTGTCACACGTCGAGACTAGTAGCGGCTACTGGCTCGCCTAGATGGCGTCTTCGTCGACGATCTCGCTGATGTCCCAGTCACCAACAGGCTCATCGCTACCGTGATCTTCGATGCATCGCTCGACCAACGGCATTGGCTTCCCATGGCGCGTTCGATCGCGTTCGCTGACGAACAAGCTCGGGGGCAGCATCGGTTCCTTTTCCATTGAACGCAGGTAGGCCCCATTATCGTTCTCGAGATAGTCCCAGGCGTTCGAGCGATTGAGACCAATGGCTCCCATGGTTGCTCGCGCCGACTTGAACGTTGCCTTGTCGTTGCCCATTGCCTTACGGCCAAGAGACCGTGCGCGCATCTCCGCCCAGAACTCTTTGAACCAACGTCGCATCCGCGCACTCCTTTGCACCTCTCGCCGTTCTCAATACTACGTGAAGCCGACGAGGTCGGGAAGACCGTAGGGTTCGTGAGGTGAAACTTCGCCTCGCTGGGTTCTCCGGCATGCTTGTGTCGACAATGGGAATGTCGACCTTGGCGTTCTTCGCGTTAGCGGTCGCGGCCTCAGAGCTCCAAGCCGAATTTTCAATCTCAAAGTTCGAGATCGGGCTACTCGGCGCCATCAACACCTTGGTCGGGGGACTGTTCGCCCCGGTTTCGGGTCGGCTCAGCGATCAGCTCGGTGGCCGCCGATCGATCGCAGCGACACTGGTGATATCCGCGCTCAGCGCAGCATGGATTGGGCTTTCGAGTTCGTATGTGATGTTGCTCGCAGCGATGGCCTTTGCCGGACTTGCCCAGGGCTGGGGCAACCCAGCATGCAACAAAGCGATCGCCACCGGGATCGACCCCGACTTGCGCGGCATTCTCACCGGCATCAAGCAGTCCGGTGTACAAGCATCGGTCTTTGCCGCCGGTTTCCTGGTGCCCTGGATCGTCGAGAACTACGGCTGGCGAGCCACGATGTGGCTGGTGGTTGTGGTGTCGATGCTGTCGCTCCTTGGCCTACCGCTGATCACCACCCTTACCCAGACAGACTCGGAGTCGTCGAGCGCTGCCCACAATCCCCCCTCGACCAAGCTGTCACCCTTCGTAACCCAAGTAGCGATCTACGGGTTCCTCCTTGGAATTGTCGGCGGCGGCCTTGGACGCTTCCTTCCCCTGTTCGCCGAAGAGGAGGTCAGTCTTTCGTTAGCCGATGCGGGCCGAGTCTTCGGCTTGCAGGGGCTCGTCGCAATTCCCTGTCGACTGGCCGCAGGAGTGGCGCTCGACCGAGGAGTCTCAGCGCGGGTCATGCTTCTCGTCATGGGCATCTTCGGTGCCGGATCAATTGCCCTACTCCTCGCCGCTATCGAAGGCGGTGCATGGTTTCTCGTGACCGGCACAATCCTCGGCGGCATGACATTGGGCTCGTGGAACACCGCGGCAAACCTGTCGATGGTCCGCGAGCCCGATGCAGGCCGAGCCACAGGTCGTCTCATGCTGGGCTTTCTCATTGGCCTCACGGTGGGCGGCCCAGTTGTTGGATGGTCGATCGATTCGTTCAACAGCTACTCCCCTGCCTGGATCGCAAGTGCAGTGCTGGCATTGATCGGGGCCGCTGTTGTTTCCCAACAGACCACATCTGAAGCAGCTCGGTAGCCTGGCGCTGTGAGCCGAGTGCAACGAGGTCGAACTCGTCAAGTCTTTGTCCAGCGCTACGGCGCTGACGGCGACCGTCGACGCCCTGACGATCTCATCGTCGAGGAGCCACTCTCGATCCAGCTCGACGGAACACTTGTTGCCACGACCATGCGCACCCCCGGCCACGACTACGAACTCGCTGTTGGGTTCTTGCACGCCGAGGGAATGCTCGGTGGCGCCAAAGTGATTGGCGTTCGCTACTGCGCTGATGGTCCCGCCGTCGAAACCGAGTTCAATGTGGTCACCGTCGAGACCGGCGGCAAGGCGCCGACGCCGACGCCACGGCTCGGATCGACCTCATCGTCGTGTGGCCTATGTGGGGCCGACGCCATCGACGAGCTCACCGACCGGCTCGTCCCCCTTGACGGTGATCCGTTTGATCCGCGCATGCTCGCAGAAGTCGCCGACCACGTTCGCGACCAGCAGGACCTGTTCGCAAAGACGGGCGCGGTCCACGCGGCGGCAACCTTCGATCGTGACGGCGTGATCGGCCTGGTCCGCGAGGACATTGGCCGCCACAACGCGGTCGACAAGATCGTTGGCCGAATGCTCCTCGATGGCCGAATGCCCACACCCGATCTCGGCCTGTACGTCAGTGGTCGAGCCAGCTTCGAGATGGTCCAGAAGGCGTGGGCTGGTGGCTTCGGCACGGTCGTTTCGGTTAGCGCTCCGTCGGCTCTTGCGGTCGAAACCGCGCACGCTGGAGGCATTCAGCTGGCGGGCTTTGTTCGCGAAGGCGAGATCAACGTCTACTGACATTTGCCAGGGCGCAGACCCGTTGAATCGAGCGGGCGTCCACTGAGCGCCCTGCCACGACTGCACCTAAGGTTGGCAAATGACGAACGCTTCAATCGGACCTGACCTTCTCGATGCAGCCCGCGGGCTGCAAGACGACACGATCGAGTTGCGTCGTTCAATTCACGCAGAACCCGAGATAGGCCTGCAGCTGCCGATGACGCAGAAGAAGATCGTCGATGCCATCACTGGCCTCGGGCTCGATATCACGTTGGGCGAATCGACCACGTCGGTGGTTGCTGACCTCGACTCTGGCAAACCAGGCCCAACCGTTCTCCTTCGCGGCGATATGGACGCGTTGCCACTGCAAGAAGACGCCGAGATCGACTTTGCGTCAACGATCGAAGGCGCAATGCACGCCTGCGGTCACGACACCCACGTGGCGATGTTGGTGAGCGCTGCTCGTCTACTCGCCGACAACAAAGATGAGTTCTCCGGCAAAGTCCGATTCATGTTCCAACCGGGCGAAGAGGGTTACCACGGTGCTCGCTACATGATCGAGGAGGGTGTTCTCGATGGCGTCGACCGGGCCTTTGCCATCCACGTCACATCGAGCTTTCCCAACGGCATGGTTGCGACTCGCCGTGGCCCGCTGCTCGCCAGCGCCGACCGTTTCGAGATTGACGTCAATGGCGGCGGTGGACACGCGTCGGCACCCCACAACTGCATCGACCCAATCCCGGCAGCGGCAGCAATGGTTGGCGGCTTCCAGACGATTCTGACCCGCGACCTCGACCCGAACCAGTCGGCGGTGGTGACCGTTGCCCACATCGAGTCGGGGACAACGAACAACATCATCCCCGCGTCAGCGTTCATGGAAGGCACCATCCGCACGTTCGATGAAGAGGTTCGTTCAACGGTCCACGACGGCATTCACCGGGTATCGACCAGCATCGCCGCTGCCCATCGCTGTAGCTGCAACACCAACATCATCCCGGGATATCCGGTGACGGTGAATGACGCTGAACAAGCCGAGCTCACCGCCACCACAACCCAACAACTGCTCGGTGTCGAAGGATTCGAGTGGTTCGAGAATCCGCTCTTCGCAGCCGAGGACTTCAGCTACGTGCTCAACGAGGTACCCGGGGCGATGGCCATGCTCGGAGCCTGCCCCGATGACACCAACCCGATCGACGCCGAACCAAACCATTCAAACCTTGTCCGGTTCAATGAGTCAGCGCTCTACAACGGCGTTGGCCTCTACGCAGCAATGGCCATGGCCCAATAAGCCAAGAGAACATCCTGCTGGCCTTCCGCTGCCACACGCTCCTCTCGGGTCAAGGCGCGTGGCGGTTAGCGAGCATTTCAGCGAGGAGGGCTCGGGCGGCTCGCACTCGGGTTTTGACCGTGCCTTCGGGGATACCCAACCGCTCAGAAATGTCGGCGTAGCTCAACCCCTCGCTGGTTTCATCTCTCCGAGCTGAAACGTCGCCAGGTCCAAGCGCTTTGGGAGAGCGGAGCTCGCGTAGCGACCACGCAGGTTTCCGCGGATCTGGGCGGGAGTCGTATCGGCTCAGCCCTAGCGGGCTTCCCCGAACCCGAGTTTCATCTCTCCGAGCTGAAACGTCGCCAGGTCCAAGCGCTTTGGGAGAGCGGAGCTCGCGTAGCGAACATATCGGTTTCCGCGGATCTGGGCGGGAGTCCCAGCGAGATAGCGCTGGAGTCCCAGCGATACACTTCTTCTCATGACCAACACTGTTGCTCCGTCGGAAGGGCGTGGCGTCGTCCACCTGTTCTGCAAGCCATCCGATTCGTTTGATTCCGCTGCGGCTATCACCGCTATCGAGAAGGCGCAGGCTGGTGATGTGCAAGTCGTGACCGTGTCGATGCTCGGGCATAAAGCCGACGTGGCGATTATGGCAATGCATCCGGATTGGTGGACTTTGCGAGCGTTCCAGTCGGCGATTTCGTCGGCGGGCTTGGAGATCGTTGACTCGTTCGTTTCGCTTACCGAAATCAGTGAGTACGCAGCTGGCGTGCCCGAGGAAATGCGCAACATGCGCCTCTACCCCGACCTCACCGATGTCCATGAAGACAAGCCTGCCTGGTGCTTCTATCCTATGAGCAAGAAGCGAGAGGGCCACGCCAACTGGTTCACCATGGAGTTCGAGAAGCGCAAGGAACTCATGTACGAGCACGGCACGTCGGGCCGTAAGTTCAAGGGCCGCATCTTGCAGGTGATCACCGGTTCAACCGGCGTGGATGACTGGGAGTGGGGTGTCACCTTGTTCGGGCAACACCCCGATGACCTCAAAGAGGTCGTCTACACCATGCGCTTCGACGAAGCGTCCTCGGTGTACGCCGAGTTCGGCACGTTCTACACCGGCATCGCAGCGACCCCCACAGAAGTTTTCGCAGCGTTGTAGCCATCGGCAGCATGTCGAATCCGCGGCCTGCGCGGGCCAGGTGTATACGAGAGGGTCTGACCCCATCGTTCACACCAAACGGTTCGGGGCGTTGGTGGCGGCGCGGGTTTGATCAGCGCAACCGGTGGCCTGATAGGTTCGCGCGATGGCCGTTGACGATCGCACGTTGGACACACTCACCGAAGAGAACGCCGAGCTGTTGCAGGCGATGATTCGGAACAAATGCGTAAACGACGGTACGCCCGAATCTGGCCACGAGACTCGCAACGCCAACCTGTTGCGTGACGAGCTCGAAGGTTGTGGTGCCGACATAGAGATCTTGCCGGTGCTCCCGGGACGAGATTCGATCGTGGCCCGCCTTCCAGGCACCGACCCCGACGCTCCGAAGCTGATGCTCATGGGGCACACCGATGTCGTCCCGGTTTCCCCCGAGGGATGGAAGGTCGACCCGTTCGCTGGCGAGCGCATCGGCAACGAGATCTGGGGCCGGGGCGCGGTCGACATGTTGAACGTCACCTCGTCAATGGCGGTTGCGTTTCGACACATCGCCAAGTCCGAGACCCGCTACCCGGGCGACATTGTCTACTTCGGCGTCGCCGACGAAGAAGCCGGTGGGGTCTACGGAGCGAGCCCGTTGGTCGAGGAGCGGTGGGACGCACTCCACTGCGACTACGTACTGACCGAATACGGCGGTTCGCCGCTCGTGAGCGACGACGGCGTGATCGTGCTTCTCACCACCGCTGAGAAGGGAGCCGATGCGCAGCGTCTCACCATTTCGGGTGAGCCCGGCCATGGCTCGATGCCATATCGCACCGATAACGCCATCGCGAAGGCGGCCGAGGTGGTCCGTCGGATCGAAGCGTATGATCCGGGCGCACGCATTGATGATTTGTTCACCAGCCGAGTGAAGGCGCAGAACTTCGACGCAGAGACCGAAGCCAAATTGCTCGACCCGGGCCGAATCAATGAAGCGCTCGCCGAGATGGAGCCGACCCTCGCGCGCAACCTGCACTCGTGCTGCCACACCAGCTTCTCGAACAACATCATCGGCGGTGGTACCAAGATCAACACGATCCCCGACAAGGTTGTTCTCGAGGTCGACATTCGGATCCTCCCCGGTGAAACCAGCGAAGACGTGCGCCAGCATCTCCTCGACGCCATCGGTCCCGAGCTCATGGGCTCGATCGAGATCGAAGCCATCTTCGACGAGGAGAGCGGGTCAACCCAGTCAGGCACCGACACGCCTCTCTGGGGAGCGCTGGTCGACTCGATCCAGATGACGTACCCAGGTGCCAAGGTGCTCCCATCGATGGTCACCGGCGGCACCGATGCTCGCTTCTTCCGCCGCAAGGGCGTCCCGTCCTACGGTGCTGGCTTGCTGAGCTCGGACATCAGCTTGGGCGAGTTCATGAGTCGCTTTCATGGGCACAACGAACGAATCGACATCGAGTCGCTCCGACTCACCACCAAGCTTTGGCTCGATGTCTGCGACCGACTCTGGGTATAGAGACCGGAAGTGAGCGCGAGTATGAGAACGCTCGTTGGTGACAGTACGTAGCACTGATGATGAGAAGGGCCGTCGTCCCATGGCTCGGCCGTCGAAGGCTGAGTGGCTGGTTCTCTTAGCCGCAGTGGTGATTGGAGCGGCGCTTGCACTCTTCGTCTTTCTTGGGGCGAATGCAACCTTCTAGCCCGGCGGGTTAGCTGAGATGCGACGAACGATGCAGGTCAAAGAAGTCGTACGACCTAACCCATCGAAACCGGGGCCGCCGACATGGTGTGTATGGCGACAGCTGTTCGAGTCACGTGTACTCCGTGTGGAGATCTAGAACTTTCACCGGCACAGATGCGCGCCCGAGTGTGCATCGACAACTCGCACAGCGAGTACCGGTTCACCTGTCCCGAATGCAACAAAGTGAACGTGTTGCAGACCGAACGACATGTGATCGACCTGCTTCAGGCGAGCGGAGTTCGAGTTGACCTGTGGAGCCTGCCGTCCGAGCTCTTCGAAACCCGTTCCGGTGCTCGTTTGACCCACGATGACATCATCGACTTTCACATCGTGCTCGAGGACGAATCAGCGTTTGAGCGTGCGCTTACTGAACTCGACTAGACGCAGGTACGTAGTAATATTGCGGGCGTATAACTTCCCGGTTCTAGCAATTTAAATACCATCCTTGCCGTCGGTGCCCCAGAATTGGGGAGCCTAGGTCGAAAGGCCTACAGCTTTGGAGTGCGTACCCCGAAGGTATATGTAGCGAGGTCTGGCGGGATCCTTCTCGTCGACAGCGCTGTGTATCACTCGACGTAAGGAGACGCTATGCAATACCCTGATGATTCGCAATGCCCTTCTACCGAGCACTCACCAGTGCCGCGCGACGCTGCCGCTCCCGCGGCACCGCCCCCGGTGATCGATCTCACCACCCAATCGGGACAAATCGATTCGCTTGTTGAAGCAGTCGCTGCGGAGGCCTACGTAACCAGCACGCAACTGCGGGATTACTACGCCATCCACGTCGCACTCAGCTCGCTGGCGCACCGATCACAAGATCTCGTTGATCGAATCCTCGACCCAGGTTCGAGCGCAGAGGCACAGCTCGAACTTCACCTCGTGTAGAACAACGCCGCAAGGGCCTCTCAAGCGCACGGTCTTCTCAAGCGCACGGTCCTCTCAAGCGCACGGTCCTCTCAAGCACTATTTCCAAAGGGGTCAAAGTTCGCGCGATGCGCGCGCTCAACATCGCTCTTTGTGAGTGATTCGTGACCAGAATGTGACACCCGCCTGCCCGCCTTGTGGGCGAGCCGTTCGGCTTGTAGACACGAGGCTGAACGACCGGGAGGGGTCAACAGAAATGAACAACACAAAGAAGGTGCTTCTCGCACTTCTGGCAACATTCGCGATGCTCGCAGCAGCCTGTGGAGGAAGCACCAGCACCGAGACGGCAGATGCCGATTCAGGTTCCGATGACACTACAGAGGCTGCCGATAGCACCGCCGACGATGGTGGCGAAGCAGGCATCAAAGCTGCCTTCGTCATGGTTGCACCGGTCGGCGACGCCGGCTGGAACTTCATGCACAACGAAGGTCGCATCGGCGCAGAAGCGGCAACGGGCGTGCCCACCGCATTCGTCGAGTCAGTCCCCGAAGGCGGCGCAGAATTCGACGAAGCCGTACAGAACTTCATCGATGAGGGCTACAACGTCATCTTCACCACCTCGTTCGGCTACATGGACGCGACCGAGAAGTTCGCCGCAGACAACCCCGACGTCATCTTCGAGCACATTTCGGGCTTCAAGATGAACGACACCAACTTCGGCAACACGTTCGGCCGCATGTACCAGCCTCGCTACATCGCTGGAATGGCCGCTGGCGCGGCGACCGAGTCGGACAAGATCGGCTATGTAGCAGCGTTCGCAATTCCCGAGGTCATTCGCGGCATCAACGCCTTCGCTCTCGGTGTGCAGGCAACCAACCCCGACGCCACCGTCGAGGTTGCATGGACCAGCACCTGGTTTGGCATTCCCGAGGAAAGCGCAGCCGCCCAGGCGCTCATCGACACCGGGGCCGACGTGCTCTCGATGCACCAGGACTCCACCGCAACCGGCGCTGCCATCAGCGATGCCGGCGGCACGTTCATTGGCTACCACAGCGATATGAGCTCACAGGTTCCCGCGTATCTCACCGCTCCGGTCTGGAACTGGACCCCGCGCTACACCGAGGTCATCGAGGCCGCCGAGGCTGGCACCTACGCACCTGAAGCGTGGTGGGGCGGCATGGCCGACGGCGTCGTAGACATCGAGATTCCTGACAGCTCGCCAGCCGCAGCTGATATGAAGGCCGTCAAGGACTCGATCCTCAACGGCGAATTCGATGTATTCGATCAGGGCACGATCATGAACCAGGCTGGCGAGGTCGTCTTCGAAGACGGTGTCGTACAGGTAGACCTCGCCGATCCGTTCAGCGGCGACCCTGTTGCCGCAGCCGGCGATCCGATTCACGACGGTGTTCTGGCCACCATGAGCTTCTTTGTCGACAACGTGATCGGCGAACCGTCGAACTAGTTGGATCTTCGCCCTAAGACGACCTAGCTTCGGGCCGCTCGCACTCCGCAGTTGGAGTGGGGCGGCCCGTTGTCATGGTCGACAGCGGACAGGCGATGGGGCCTCGGTAGGAACTTGTGACTGCAGTACAGCTCGACAATATTTGGAAACGGTTCCCCGGAGTCATTGCGAACGCCGGTGCTTCGTTGACGGTTGAAGCTGGATCAGTGCATGCCGTTCTCGGTGAGAACGGCGCGGGCAAGACCACCCTCATGAACGTGCTCGCTGGGGTCTATCGCCCTGACGAAGGGACCGTGCGTCTCGATGGCATCGAACGGCACTTTGCGAAGCCCTCCGACGCCATCGCCGCCGGCGTCGGCATGGTGTACCAAGAGTTCCGTTTGATCCCCACGTTCACGGTGACCGAGAACGTGGCTCTCGGGGCAGCACCGGCGGTCTTGTCGAAGTCGGCATTGGAGAAGCAAGTTTCCGAGCTGGCCGAGCGCTTTGGCCTGCAGACCGACCCTGGCCGCGAAGTGTGGCAGCTCTCGATGGGAGAACGTCAACGAGTGGAGATCCTCAAGGCCCTCTGGCGTGATGCTCGGGTGCTGATCCTCGACGAACCAACTGCGGTGCTCACCCCCGACGAAGCTGCCGAACTGGGCCGCATAACCGCAGCGATGGCAGCCGAGGGCCGAAGCATCATCTTCATCAGCCACAAACTCGACGAGGTGAAGACGTTCTGCGACGAGGCCACGGTGCTTCGCGGCGGCAAGACGGTTGCTTCATCGTTGTCTGTTGACGACCTCGACGCCGGCCGGATGGCCGAGCTCATGGTCGGCGAAGCAACAGCTGTCTCCCAACGCCGAGTTCGGTCCCGGCCCATTGGAGATCCGGTCATGGATGTCCAAGACATGGTCGTCCACGACGTCCACGGGCGAGCGGTCGTAGCCGGAGTCAGTATTGCGGTAGCCGAGGGTGAAATCGTTGGCATCGCAGGTGTCGCGGGCAACGGCCAGCGACCCCTCGCCGATGCCATTGCTGGGCTCACGCCCACCACGTCGGGCCGGGTGCAGGTAGGAACCCACGACCTCAGCCAGCTGAACCCACGGTCCCGAAACGAACACGGGTTGGCCTACGTCCCCGAAGATCGCATTGGCGTTGGCCTGGCCCCACGGATGAACGCGGTCGACAATTCGATACTGCGTACCTACCGCACGCTCGGCGACGGCCCGTTCATCGATCGCGGTGCGGCAGAGGAACGAACGACCGATCTGATCGATCGCTACAACATCAAGGTCGGCCGGGTGGACGAGCCACTCGCTGGCCTGTCTGGCGGCAACCTTCAGCGACTCCTCGTAGGTCGTGAACTCGACGACGACCCGGTCGCATTGATCGCAGCCCAACCAACTCGAGGTCTCGACGTACAAGGCGTAAAGGCAATCCAAGACATCCTGGTTGAACAGGCAGCAAGCGGCGTCGGCATTCTCCTCATCAGCGAGGACCTCGAAGAACTATTCGCCCTCAGCGATCGCTTGCTCGTGATGCACGAAGGATCGGTCGTTGCCGAATTCAATCCGGATTCGGCCACCCGAGCAGAAGTTGGAGCAGCGATGGCCGGGGCCGGAGGCCACTGATGTTTGGACTTCGACTAGCCAAACGTGAAAACCCCATTCGGGGTGGACAGTTCTTGGCGTTCACGGTCGGGCTGCTCGTTGCATTGCTCATTGGCGCGGTGCTACTCGTCGTTGCCGGACACTCCCCTCTCGACATCTACACCACCATGGCCGATGCGGCCTTCGGCGATCCACAAGCCTGGTCAACCACCCTCAATCAGGCGGTGCCACTCGGGCTTGCGGGCCTCGCAGTTGCCGTTGCGGGTTCGATGGGGTTGTGGAACATCGGCGCCGAGGGCCAGATCATCGCGGGCGCCATCGCTGGCTCCTGGGTGGCTCGGCTCGGCCCCGACCTCGCTGGACCAATTCTCATTCCACTCATGATTCTTGCGGCGGTGGTCGGTGGAGCGTTGCTTGCGCTTGGGCCCGCTCTGGCCCGAGCTCACCTAGGCGTCAACGAGATCATCACCACGCTCATGCTCAACGAGGTGGCTATTCGCATTGTTCGCTACCTGGTGAACGGCCCGTGGAAAGACCCCGCGTCCATCGGTTTCCCTGTAGCGCCAGAATTACCCGACCAAGCAGCCCTCCCAACGCTCTTCGAACGGGCCAACATTGCCGTCATCATCGCAGCCGCGGTCCTGGCGGTCTTTGGCTACTTCGCCGCTCGAAGTAAGTGGGGCTTTGAATTGCGGGTCGCCGGATCGAGCGAAAAGGCCGCCGAGTATGTGGGCATTTCTCTCAAGCGCAAGATCCTCACGGTGTTGGTTCTGTCCGGAGCCATTGCTGGCCTCGTCGGCGGGCTCCGCTTGGGATCGACCGACCGAATCGTCGAAGGCATCGCCGAAGGCTGGGGCTTTGCTGGCATCATCGTCGCTGCGCTCGCCCTTATGCGTCCGTCAGGAGTTGCCGCAGTAGCGCTCGCATTCGGAGCACTACGAGTTGGCGGAGTGGCGATCAAAGGTCAGGGCGTTCCCGCCTCAATCTCTGAGATCATCCAAGCCATCGTGCTACTCGGCGCCCTAGGGGCTGCCGTCTTCACCACCTATCGAATCGATCGAGCAGGGTCTGGTTCGACATCTACCGAAGCTGCAACCGCATGATTATCGCTGGCATCTTCTCCGACATTGGTGTGCTGATGTCCGACACAGGTATGTGGAAGAACCTGATCGAGTTTGGGATCTTGCTGTTCCTAGCGGCCCTTGGCGAGATCATCGCCGAGAAGTCTGGCGTTCTGAACCTCGGCGTCGAAGGCATGATGGCTCTCGGAGCAATGACCGGATACTGGGCAGGCATCCAAACCGGTTCACCCTGGGCCGCAATTGTCATCGCCGCTGCGGCGGTTGCACTCTTCGCAAGCCTCCATGGTGTTGTGTCTGTAGTGCTTGGAGCTGACCAGGTGGTATCTGGACTAGCCCTAACCATTCTCGGGCTCGGCCTCGCCGCCTTTTTGGGCACCGACCTCGTCAGCCAACCGCCAGGTGCGTCGTTTGAGGACCTGTCGCTTGGTTCGCTCAGTGAGCTTCCCGGCGTCGGCCCGACCTTGTTCTCGATGGACGCTATGGGTTGGGTTGCCCTGGCGTTGGGCTTCATCACCTGGTTCATCATCAACCGAACCCGAGCCGGCCTGAACTTGCGAGCCGTGGGCGAGAGCGCGGCAACCGCCGATGCTGCTGGCACCCCGGTCGTCGGTACCCGGCTGGTGGCGGTTGCAATCGGCGGAGCTTTCGCTGGCTTGGCGGGCGCTTACCTCACGTTGAAGGTCACGCCCAGCTGGAACGAGGCAATCGTAAGTGGACTTGGCTGGATTGCGGTCGCGCTGGTCATCTTTGGGGCGTGGCGTCCGGGCCGTGTGCTCGTCGGTGCGCTGTTGTTTGGCGGGCTCATTGCTGTTGGGCCTCGATTCCAAACTCGACGGTGCAACGGCGACGAGGTCGCCGACTGCATCACCACCGAGATCAACCCGATTCTGGTGAGCATGCTCCCGTACCTCCTAACCATTTTGGTACTCGTTCTGCTCTCGATTCGATCGAGGAATCGACCCAGCGTGGCCCCCGCCGCCATTGGTCAGGCGTACCGCCGAGAGGAACGCTAGAGCCGAAGGGCCTAGCTCCTAGTCCGAAAGTCCTAAAGGAATAATGTGTGCCTGACGACACATTGGTTGCGGGTCCAAACCATTCGGAGGTCATCATGACCGCACAACTGTTTGACGGTAGCGCTCTTCTTCTCCAGAACGATCTACTGCACGGCGGTGAACGCGACGATGCCGACATTCCAATGGATGACCAGATCCATGAGATTCCGCTCAACCGGCTCACGGCCTCGATTCGCCAGGCCTTCACCGCAATGGACAACGAGGGCGCACTCCTCGTGATCGAACTCGACACATTGATCGATATGCAGCCCGAACGTCAGGCGGCGCTGCTCGATCATGTGATCGAGGTCGCTCGTAGTTCTATTCGGCGGACGGACATTCTCGAACGGCTCGGCCCTTACACGATCGCGATTGCGCTTCCCGGCTCGGGTCGAATCGGCATGACCAGGGTGGCCGACGCAATCCGCCAGCGGGTAGCGGCATCGGTTCTCGACTCGGGAGAGGTGCTCTCGACGACGGTGACGATCGGTGCGGTTCACACAACCGAATCGACCCTCTCAGACTCCGACGATCTGTTGCTCGCAGCTCGCGTCAATCTGGACAGCGCGCGGGCCGCCGGAGGAAACCGGACGAACTGGTCTGACCTCTAGGCGACAAAACCCACCTGCACCCAATTCTGGGCATCCGGGTCTTCGTCATACTGTTTCCTTTAATGCCTCCGGAAACGCCCGATTGAAGTACGTGTTCCAGGAAAAGCAGGTCTCGGGATTGGATCGTTCCAACCCAAGTACCGAACTCATCACAACCAATGAATCGGTCATCGTGGCGTTCGCGTCCACACGAGTGATCTTGTCTCTGCTCATACTGGGTTCAGTTGCGCTCCAAGGTCTTGAGACCTCGAGCTCACAGAACGAGGTCGTCAACTTTGCCTTCCTAGTCATCGCCGCATTCGGGTTTTTGTCGGCAGCTAGGACACTCATTCACTGGTATAAGGATCACTCGGTGTTCATACACCGCCCATGGTCGCTCATCCTCCTGGACTCTGCACTGGCCATCGGTGTGATGACGCAGATCGATGCCGAGACCTCACCTCTTGCCTGGGTGGCGCTCATCGCCCCCGTTCTCGAGACCGCAGTGATGTTCTCGATGGTGCCCGCAGCAGTTGTTTGGGTTGGACTGAGCCTGGCCTTCCTGGCACTGCGCCTGACCGTTGGCGAAACAACAGAGCCGACCGTCGACACGTTGACCCTTGCGATTCAGCAGGTGCTCGCAGTCTTGATGGTGAGCGGTCCGGCTGCCTTGCTTTCCGACAGCGCGCAGCAACGAATCGACAAGCTCGCTGATGCACGCCGAAGCGCTGACCAGATTGCCGATCGCCTTCGCCGCATTGCTCAAGCAGCATCCGACATGTCCCAGGAGAACTCCATTGAGTCGGTCCTCGCATCGGTTTCACACAGCGCAGTCACCATTGGTTTCGATCATGCTGACGTTGTGGTTGTTGAACCCGATGGCACCTTAACCTCGCACGGCAGCCATTCGAGTGGGCCGTTCCGATTGCCACCTCTCGAAATTCTCACGCGCGAAGCTACCGAAGACTCAATCGTGACAATTGCCGAGAGCAGTGATGAATTCGGCCAGCTTCTTCATACCCACGACCTGGCATCGGGCCACGCCATCCAGATCAACTCTCCGTCAAGCACCACCCGTGGCGAGGGAACCGCAGTTCTTCGTGTGTGGTCGAAGCGCCGCGAATCAACCGAACAGGAACTTCGTGCCCTCGACCTCCTCGCCGGTCACGCCCGCGAAATCCACCACGCTGCTTCACTCCTGGCCGACGCCAAGGCCCACTCAGAGCAGCTCCTCTACGAGGTTCGCCACGATGGCCTCACCGGCTTGGCTAACCGTGCTTATGTCTTGAGCACGCTCGAAGAACGCATCTTCGCGGACGCACAAACTGCGCTGTTCTTCCTGGACCTCGACGGCTTCAAGGAAATCAACGACACGCTCGGCCACCGCGCTGGCGACGCTGCGCTCGTGACCGTAGCCGACCGGCTTCGCTCCCTCGATCGCCCAGGCGCTCTCGCAGGTCGAATGGGTGGTGACGAGTTCATCATCATCTTGCCCATCACCGCCTTTGATACCACCGAAGGTCTCAGCAACTTTGGCCGAGCCATCGACACCGCTATCTCCCAGCCAATGGTCGTCGATGGTCGAAACGCACAGCTCGGTGCAAGTGTTGGCCTCGCACTTCACGTGCCTGGCCTAGACGCTGACCAATTGATCTCCCTAGCTGACCACGCAATGTATGAAGCCAAGCGAAGCGGTGGTGGCCTCAAGATTGCCGATGCCTCGAGCGGAGCATTGGCAGCACTGAAGAGGACCGCGTCATGAGTAGACGTTCACGCACATTCAATGAATCAACACGTGGACGTGCGTTTATCATCTCGATCGTTGGTGGACTTACCCTTCTTGCGCTCGCAGTTACCGTCTTTGCAGTTGCATCGCAGGCACGATCGGTATCGAACCAGGCCGAGCAATCGGTTCGGATTATCGAGGACCTTCGAGTGGTCTCAATTGCTCGCGCCGAGCTCTCGATTGCGTCCCGCGTTGCTGCGCTCAGCACGACCGATCAATCAGAGGTGCTCACCACCACCATCGATAACGCCAACTCGGCGCTCGATGCAGTTGAGGAGAACTTTGACGACCGAACCTCATCGGAGATTCGGGCAGCCCTCTCCGACTACCGCCAGGCCGCAGACAACCAGGCCCAGCTGATCCTTGGCGACAACACCGATCGCCAGCTAGCTCTCGACGCTGAGATCGCCACCGGCGAATCGTTTGAGGCACTGGCAACCGTGCTTCGAGAACAACAGGTTGCCGCACTCGAGCGCCTCCGCGAAGACAACGACCTCATGAATGTCATCAGCACGGTCGCCACCTTTGTCGTGGCTTTCGTCGTGCCATCAGCCGCGCTCTACATCTTCGAAGCTCTGCGTCGCACACCTCGCCGAGCGCGCCAGCTCGAGCACGAGTACGAAAACACGCAGGCAACATCTCTCGCTATGGCTGCTGCCGTCTCCAAGGAAGCTGCGCACATGCGCAAGATCATCGACGGAGTACCCGAGCTCAAGAACAACAGTGACCTTCGCCGGTCGGTCCTTCGTTTCGAACACGTCGCTGCTCTGAACGGCTCGGTTCGAACTCTGCACAATGTCGAGGTCGATCTCGGCGAGCTCGCCATGGATGTGACTCGCACGATCGGATACCCGGTTGCGGTCGACACCGACCAGGCCAATGACGCTGTAGTCATTGGCGATCATGAGCAAATTTCACTCGTCATGGTCGAGCTTCTGCACAACGCAATTACCCACGGTTCTACCCCGGTCGGCATCGAGATCTCGACCCAAGACCAACTGGTCATCATGAGCGTGAGCGACCGCGGGCCAGGCCTGCCTGAAGCGATCGAAGATGCGATCATTCACGACAACGACTACGCAACCCGTGGCAACCTGCTCAGCGGCACCTATGGCTTTGGTCTGCTTGCGGCTCGCGAGGCCACCGAATCACTTGGCGGCGTGCTCCGCTACCACCGCCACAATGGCGAAACCGCGATGATTGTCGAGCTCCCAAAGAGCCACTTTGCTAACCGCACGAAGCGCACAGAAATCAGCCTTCCAGCAGCTCTGGAGAGCCGGAAAGCAGCGTAGCGACACGTCTGCGCGAGCCAGCCGACTAGTCAAAACCATCAGTTTTGGTCGATGTGGGTAGCGATGAGCGTTCTATCCAAATCGCCGCGCCCCGACAGCGCGTCAACATCGGACGAGGCCCTGTTTGAAGCGCCTCGCTCGGTAGCGCCATCAATGCGCCGCCGTTCACGCAAAAGACTTACGACGAACGTGCTTGCCGTTGTAGCGGTCATTGCCGCATTCCTTGCGCCATCGGTTGGAGCTCAAGGCGGAACCCCGCTGATCATCAACTCGACCGGCTCGGCTCCCGATGTGGCGCCAGGAGATGGTGTCTGCGACACCGGACTACTCAACACCGAGGGGGACCCAGAGTGCACGCTGATCGCTGCAATCGTTGAGACAAACTCCGGCCCGCTCAACGAGATCACCTTCGACATTCCTGTCAGCGACCCACGCCATACCGCTGGAGTCTGGACAATTCAGACTCCAACCGCGTACCCCCAGGTGATTGCACCAGTTGTGATCGACGGTCGCACTCAGCCCGGTTGGACCGAAGCTCCGGTGGTCGAAGTCGACGGATCGCTCTCGCCCGTAGCGAACGGCCTGATCTTTCCTGCGCCTGCCGCGGGGTCATCGATCTTGGGACTCGGCTGGGTGAACTTCCCGGAAAGCCCACTCATCGTTGGCGCTGACAACAGTGAGATTGCCTACAACTACATCGGTGTTCACTACGACGGTGTTTCCCCTGGACCAAGCCTCAATGGGTTGGTGCTCAGCAACGCTCAAGGCGTGACTGTGCACGACAACGTGATCTCGGGAAACACCCAGTCGGGCATGGTTCTGGTCGGCGCTGGGGCAACAATGAACTCCATCGATGGCAACCTCATCGGCACCACCGCTGATGGCACCGCAGCGTTGGGCAACGGGCCTGCCGGGATCTCGATGATCGACGCATCGAACAACATTTTTGGTCGCAACGATGCAAACGTCATCGCCAGCAACGGCGGTGACGGCATCGTGCTACGCAACTCCGATTCGAACATCTTCGAGAACAACCTCATCGGCCTTTCCGTCAATGGAACTGCACTCCCCAATGGCTGGTCGGGAATGATGTTTCTTAACGATTCGGCCAACAACATGATTGGCGCGGTCGGCTCCCCGAACACCATCGTCGCGAGCGGACGGGATGGCATCAGCTTCGAGGGCTCGAGTCGCAACGTCGTTGAAGGCAACTTCATCGGCACTGACAGTGCCGGAAACCCGGGGCTCGGAAACACCCGAGACGGCATCCTCACCGCACAAAACGGCGCAATCCAGGTGCTGTCGAATGTCATTTCGTACAACGGCCAAAATGGCATCGCTGTCGGGGCGGACTCAACCGGGCCGATGACCATTCTCAACAACACCTTCGTCGGCAACAACCGGCTCGCCATCGACCTCAAAGATGATGGCCTCACCCCCAATGACCCCGGCGATGGCGATGGTGGAGCCAACGGGCTGCTCAACTATCCCGAGATCGTTCGAACCAGCGAAAACGCTGCTGGCGCGCAGGTCTACTTCGAAGAACCGCGCCCCCAGTCACCCAGAATTTCACTTGGACGGTCAACGACGTCAACCAGCCTCCAACAATCGCGCCACAGGCATTGGTCTCGGAAGTCGAAGGTCAGACGTTAGCAATCGCAATGACCGGCAACGACCCCGACGGTGACGCTCTCACGTGGAGTGCCACAGGATTACCACCAGGTATCTCCATTGATCCTGCAACTGGCGAGATTACGGGACCGCTGTCCTTCGATAGCGCAGGCTCATACCCGGTCATCGTGAGTGCAAGTGACGGAAACGCCGTGGCGGCCGACGCATTCACCATCGTGGTGTTCAACGCCAACCGCCCACCAGTTCTTGGCCCTATCGGGGATCAGGCGAATCCGACTGGTGATGTCATAAGCCTGCAGACGATCGCCACCGACCCCGATGGCGATGTAGTCAGCCTTAGTGCAGCAGGGCTCCCCGCCGGTGTGAGCATCGACGCACAGACAGGTGAGATCTCCGGAGTGCCTTCTGCGTCGCAAACATCGATTGTGCAGGTGACCGCAACCGATCAGTTCGGAGATGCCAGCACGCAAGTCTTCACATGGACAGTCACTACAGCCACCACGACCACAACCAGCACGACCACAACCAGCACGACCACGACCGCCCCGCCAGTAACTCCGCGAAACACCACTGCGCCAACGACCAGTACCGCTCCAACGACCAGTACCAGCACGACGACCACCAGCACGACGACCACCGCACCAACGACCAGCAGCACCTCCACAACAACGACGACCACCGCACCAACGACCAGTACCGCGCCAACGACCAGCAGCACCTCCACTACAACAACGACAACCGAGCCTGTTGCTTCGGCGCCGAGTTCCACCTCGGCCACTCCCGCTCCGCCATCCACGGTGCCACCAGCCCTGCCGTTCGTTTCGTTGATCGCCCTCGATGACCGAGTAGGAGCCTCACGAAACCAAATCTCCATACCGGTGCTCGACAACGACGCCTTCGGGGCGGGTGCTCAAATCGTGTCGGTTTCGGAACCCACTGGCGGCTCGGTCGAGATCGTCGGCGACAACATCGTCGCAAACCTGCCGCCAAGCTTCGCTGGCGACATCACCTTCGACTACACAATCACCGATGAATCGGGAGTTGAGTCCACCGCCAGTGTCACCGTATTTAGCGTCAACGTGCTTGCACCTTCAAGCGAGGTCGCTACACCCGAGCAGGGCTCCATTCAGTCGATTTCGGAGATATTTGGTCGAGCCACGACACTATTCGTAGGGCTCATCAGCATTCGACTCTCGAGAATCCAACTCGGTGCTCTTGCGGTCGCGCCTTTGATATTCGGCCTGGCCAGGTTCGTGCTTATTCGTCGAGAAGACCTGGTCTCGGTGACCAACACGCCACGAA
The DNA here is from genome assembly GCA_938038785.1 of uncultured Acidimicrobiales bacterium. Lineage (GTDB taxonomy): Bacteria > Actinomycetota > Acidimicrobiia > Acidimicrobiales > SHLQ01 > SHLQ01. The sequence goes on along the minus strand of CALHTB010000011.1, from coordinate 17,371 downwards.
GCAGCTCGGTCGATGTCGGAGCCGCGGACGGGCTGTTCAAGTTGCGCCACGACGCACTGGTGTGGAGCACCCGCAAAACCCGCAAGCTCCCAGATGGCACTTCAAAGACCAAAGTCGAGCTACCGGATGGACGGGTGAGCTGGGTAGACACCGCCCTTATCGCAGATACCGGGTACTAGCCCGACTAACCGGAGTTTGTGATTCGGAATAGGCTGTCGGGGTGCACACCCGTTCATCGATTCGCCGCGCCGCTCTAGCGGTTCTTGCGATAGTGGCAGTGGCGTGCGCACCCGCTGACGCCACAATCCAACAAACCCAGGTATTGATTCCACCCACGACAAGCGCAGCGCCAACAACGACGACAACTACAACGACATCCACGACAACGACGGTGGCGCCAACCACCACCGTTCCATGGACAACCAGTACCACCGAAGCACCCGACCCGCACGAAACCATCGTTGCGACCGCTCGAACTCACGTCACCCAACTCGTTGCCTACAGGTCGCCGGGGGGAAACCCAATGGCGCTCGAGTTCCCAGTTCCGAACCCACACCAATTCGGCGGCCCGCTGACGTTGCGAGTAGTTCGCGGCTCCATCGACGACGCATGGGTACAGGTGCAGCTTCCGGTACGACCAAATGGTCTCACCGGCTGGATTCCAGTCGAGGACTATCTACTCACGACCACACGCGTTCGTGCCGAGGTCGATCTGGCTAACAGAGTCGTGACCGTATTCGACGGCGACGAGGTCATCGCGGAGTCATCAGCGGCCATCGGCACCCGCCGAACGCCCACTCCGATCGGCACGTTCTTCGTCGCGGCGAAGCGAGTCAACCCTCCTCAAGAGCGTTTCCTCGGAACCCACGCTCTGGTGCTCTCGGGATACTCCGAAACCTTGACCACCTTCTCCGGCGGTTTGCCAGTTATCGCGATCCATGGCAGCAACAACCCGTCGGGGGTACTTGGCCGGGCGGTCTCCAACGGCTGCGTCCGGGTGCCCAACGACGTCATTGCCTTTATGGACCGGCACGTCCCGCTCGGGGCGCCGGTGTACATCAGCGGCTAGTCGCCCCTGGCACCTCGAAGTCCGGCAAGGACACGGCTCGGCGTTAGCGGGAACTCGTCAAACCACACGCCGGTCGCATCATGAACCGCAGCGATGACCGCCGGGGCGTAGGTGATGTACGGCATTTCGGCCATACCCCTTGCCCCCCACGGACCGTGAGGATCGGCAAGTTCGAGCACGACGCTCTCAACGTGCTCGGGGATATCACCGATGCCGGGAATCAGGTAGCTACTGAAGCGCGGGTTGCGAATTCGGCCATCGGTAACGACCAGGTTTTCGCTGAGGACGTATCCATGGGCCTGCACCACTGCCCCTTCGATCTGTCCGACGACCAGTTTCGGGTTGATTGCCCGCCCCACGTCGTGGGTGCTCGTCACCCGATCAACACGAATGTGCCCGGTCTCGGTATCTACCGACAGTTCGACGGCTTGGGCCATGTAGCCATAGCTGAAGTTTGGTTGGCCCTCGCCGGTTTCCGCGTCGAGCATCTCGGTTTGTGGTGGCGTGTACCGAAAGCGGCCGATGGCGGGTCGAGCGCCGTCGCGCCAAGCCTTCTCAGCTTCCTCGGCCGCGCCGCGAATCGAGTTGCCGGCCATGAACGTCATCCGTGATGCCGAAACCGAGCCCGAGTCGCCAGTCGTTGCCGTGTCAGAGAAGTGGCCGCTCACCCGCTCGAGCGGAACGCTGGTTGCTTCGGCTGTCATCTGCCGAAACGCTTGGTGGGCACCCTGACCAACCTCAGCTCCGCCGTGATAGATGTCGGCACGATCTGGGATCTCTGCGTCATCGTCGCCATACAAGCGGATCTCGGCCTCGCATCGCTCGGGGAACCCGAAGCTAAACCCAACGTTCTTGTATCCCGTCGCAAACCCGCGACCACGACGGACCGCTGTTGGCGATGGCGGCAACGACGCGACAGGGGCAAACGGCTTCGCCGCACCGAGCTCGCCTTCCATATTGGCCTCGACGGCGCACGCCTCGAGCACTTCGGGCAGCGTGACTCCGTCGGGCATGATTGCTTGGGTGATTCCCTCGCTGCCGTTGTGGAGCACATTGCGTCGACGTAACTCGACCGGGTCGATCTCTAGTTGCTCGGCGAGCTTGTTCATCTGCGTTTCTGCGACGAACGCTCCCTGCGGCCCACCAAACCCGCGGAAGGCCCCGCCCGGCACGGTGTTGGTGTAGATAGCTCGACTGTCGATGTGGGCGTTCGGCACTTCGTACGCACCGGCAACACAGAGGTGAGCGTTACCCAGCACCTTGTTCGAGGTGTAGTTGTACGCGCCCGCATCGAGGAGCACTTCAGCCTCGACGGCGGTGATCTTGCCATCCGACGATGCACCGAGCTTTGCGTGGATGGTGGCGCGATGGCGCTTGTGATGTCCAACGATGGACTCTTCCCGACTCCAGCGGCAGTGCACTGGTCGTTGAATCCCCAGGTCGCGGAGCTTTCTGGTGGCAAGCGCCATGACGATCTGCAGCGTCATGTCTTCCTTGCCCCCGAAGGCACCGCCGATCGCCGCGTAGATAACCCGCACCTGGTCGTCAGCAATGTCGAGTGCGTGTGCGATTTGCTGTTGATCTTCCCACGCCCATTGTCCGCCCGTTTCGACGGTGATCCGTCCATCCTCGTCTATCCACGAGGTTGCAGCTTCGACCTGGAGGTACGCATGTTCTTGATATGGCAGCTCGTAGGTGCCCTCGACGACAACATCAGCGTCAGCCCATCCGGCTGTCATGTCACCTTTGCGGATGCGGAGTTCGTAGTAGGTGTTTGACCCGGCCTCGTCGTGCACCACAACCTCGTCGGATTGCGCCATTTCGATATCGGTTACGACCGGGAGTTCTTCCCAGTCGATTTCGATCAAGGCCGCTGCGTGCTTGGCTTGCTCGGCGGTCTCAGCAACCACAACCGCTACCTTGTCGGCTTCCCACCGGCTGATCGTGGGGTCGACCGCGCTGCGCCCAGTGTGATCGACCCCAAGCAGTACGGGTTGGTCGAACATGGTCAGCCCATATTCATTCACCGGGACGTCGGCTGAGGTAACGATGGTGACGACACCCGGTGCCGCAGCTGCAGCGGTGGTGTCGAGGCGCAGCAGTCTGGCGTGTGGTTGGTTCGAGAACACCACCGAAGCAAAGAGCGCGTCGTCGGGGACCCGGTCGCCGGCGTACTCGGCGGCACCGGTCACCTTGTCGACCGCATCGAAGCGCGGAGCCGTGTGGCCAATCGCCATTGACTCGGTCATGACGTTCTCACCTCAACGGCTGCATCTCGGACCGCCTGGGTAATCGGGTAGTAGCCGGTGCATCGGCAAAGGTTGCCCGAGAGGCCCAACTGAATCTGCTCGGTCGATGGTGTTGGGCACTCGTCGATGAGGCGAGCGCCTGACATCAGGAAGCCCGGGATACAAAACCCACACTGCACCGCAAAGTCATCGACGAACGCCTGCTGGATCGGATGATCGAGCCCTTCAACAGTCGTGACCGCGTGACCATCGACTTGGGCCGCGGTTACCAAGCAGCTCATTACCGCTGCTCCGTCGACGAGCATCGTGCACGCGCCACACTCGCCTTCGGCACAGCCTTCCTTCATGCCGGTCAGGCCCGCCTGGTCTCGCACCCAGTCGAGGAGCGTCCCTGTGGCGCCGCCCGACGAGACGTCCTTACCATTGACGGCAATCGTGACCGAATCGTCTCGGTCGAAGCTCGTGGCGCCAACGCGAACTGTGGCGAGCTCATCGTCGGAACTGAGCGTCGGAGGATCAACCGGCCACATCGATGCCTGTGCGTCATCTCGAAGCGCCCGGAGGGAACGTTCGATCAACGTGACAACCGTGTTGCGTCGGTAGTCAGCCGTTGCCCGGCCGTCGGTGATCGGTGAAATCGATGCTGCTACCGATTGCGCGGCGGCTGAGATGGCTGTGTCCTCGAGCTGGGAACCAACGACGTGGTCAATCGCATCGATCATGACGACGGTGGGGGCGATGCTTCCCATCGCCAGCGCCACGGACTCGACGGCACCGTCCTCGTCGAGTTCGAGCACGATCCCAGCATGGACCACGCTGATTGCTTGAGCCTTCCGGAGACCCAACTTGACCCACAGTCCCCGCTCACCGTCGGCCAATTTGGGCACAAGAATCGCCGAGATTAGCTGTCCAGGCTGCAAAACGGTTTGGCGAAAGCCGGTGAAGAACTCACGAATCGGCACGTTATTTGTTGCGATCGTGTCCGCATCATCGAGATAGGACACTTCGATGGCGGCATTCAGCGCCATCAACGCCGAGATCGAATCGTTCGCCGGACTCGCTGTAGCGATGTTGCCAGCGAGAGTTGCGCGGTTGCGAAGTTGGGGCGAACCGATTTCCAAACAGGCCTGTGCCAGCGGAAGTGCTGATGCTCGCAGCGCATCGTGACGAACCACTTGGTTGTGGGTCACTCCCCCGGCAATACGCCAATGGTCGCCGGCGTCGTCGATGTCTCGGAACCCCGCGATGCCGGTGACATCAACAACGGCAACCGAGTCGCCCGAACCGCTGCGTTGGGCCTCGAGCAGCAGGTCGGTGCCGCCAGCTAGCAGCTGCGCATCAGGGTTGTTTTGCAGTGCTAACAGCGCCGTTTGAATGTCGGGAACGCGAAGCACCGAGTTGATTGACCGCGCCAGCTGTTGCACTTCATGAACCGTGAAGGCTGACTTCATAGCGAGCATCCGATCTGCATATCCCGAGTCTCCCTCACCCAACATCCATCGGCGGCGACCCATTTCGGTTTGAATCGTCTGGGCACGCTTTGGCCAATGCGGGAACAAGGCGGGACACCAAAGTAGTTTCTGTCACCATGGCTTCTGTTCTTCCTAACCCCGCCCACGCGACCGACGCACCCGACACGATCACGATGTACGGCGCAGACTGGTGTGGCGATTGCCTTCGAGCGAAAGCATTCTTTGCCGAAAACGACGTTGCGTACGATTTCGTTGACCTCGTCGAGCACGAGGCTGGTACGCCGATCGTTTTGGCTCGCAACGACGGCGTACAGAAGATCCCGGTGATCATCTACCCCGACAACAGCCACCTCACCGAGCCCACCAACGATCAGCTCGCCGCCAAGCTCTCCGAGATGCAAGAGGGCGCAGGCGAAGAAGATGCCGAATACTCCATCGTCGAGAATCGCGATGAAGGACGCTTCGAGCTGCACCGCCAAGGCGAGGTGCTGAGCATCGCCACGTTCTCGGAACGTTCCGGCGGCGTTGTCGTCATCCCCCACGTCGAAACCGACCCGCAACACCGGGGGCTCGGCAATGCCGACCGGTTGATGGACGGACTGCTCAACGTTCTGCGCGATACCGAGCGCACGGTCTTCCCTGCGTGCCCCTTCGCTGCGCAATTCATCGACGAACACCCCGAGCACCAGGACCTCCTCGCCTGACGCCTAGGTGCGATCGATTCCGGTAAAGAGCAATGCAACTCGTTCGCTGGCTTTTGGAGGCTCGGCCATTAGCCCTGCCAGGCCCGCAGCGCCGGTCGAGCACACGGGAATGTTGGTGTGCTCATGAGCTAAGCCGTGAGCCTCCACAACGAACGCTTCGGGGGCCACGATCGGCTCACCCCCTGTTGCCTTGGTCCGTTGCAACAACGGTTGCCAGTCGTACGTGATGTCATCGAGGATGCCCGTGGCGTAACTCTGTGGATCGTCCCATGGCCACATGTACGAATCGGGATCGGCGGCTGCAGCCTCGAAGTCGAACTCGGGGGCAAGCAAGTCCCACGCTCGCCGAAGTGGCGCGCATCCCTCGGCTTGCACGGGATGAAGGCGCGCATCGGGAATTGCCATCGACACCGAAGTAGCAAGCGCGCCGCCGCCGACTTGGATGTAGAGCGAATCGATGTCGGCGAGTTGATCTGCCAATTCCCAGCCAAGCGTTCTTCCGCCGTCAAAGGTGGTCGGTGTGTCGGTGCCCTGGACGCTGAACGCTCGAGCGCCCGATTCAACCGCCTCACGAAAACGGAGATACGCCGGATCGCCGGCCTCCCCATCGCGACGTTCCGAGTGGTTGACGGTCGAGCCGAGATCGGTCAGGCGTGACACGACTGTTGCATCGGCCCACGTCGGAACAAACACATCGAGCGGACGTTGCATGGCGGCCGCAATCACGCCAGCGCCCATGGCGGCATTGCCGCAGCTGGCGATCGCCAGACGTTCGGCCTTTGGCGCTCCAAGTGATTCGTCCACCAGCATCGCGATTGCGACGCCCATGAGGTGCCGGGCCTTGTGCGAGCCGCCCACGTTGTGCGGCTCGGCCTTTATCCAAAGATCGACATCAACACCGATGGCCGCTGCCAGCTTCGAGGCTTCGACAACTGGCGTCTCTTCGAATCCATGTCCCTCGACACCACTGACCGCAGCGTCGAGGGAACCTACGATGTCGACCCACTGGTCGTCCGACATGGCGCCGCTTCGAACAGGTTCGTAGCTGTCGAGGCGTTCGCGGTAGCGGAGAAAGGGGTTGAGTGTTGACATCGGTTAGCTGTGGCTTGCGCCTGTGGCCTCGTTGAACCCGTCGATCATGGCATCCCATTTGTCGGCAAGGCCACGCAAGCCACCCCACCACTCCTGGCTGCGACGCGCCTCGAAGTCCGGAATGTCGATGCCTTGCTGCTCCACCCAGGTGTAGTAGCCGAGGTTAAAGACCCGGTTGCGCTCGACGTCGCCCATCATCATGTGCTCGGTAGGAAGACCAGCGAGATGGTTCTCGAACACTTCGTTTGCATCGGAGTCATCGAAACCACCGGAGTAGTGCTGGCTCATGATCCGCTCGCGGTCGGAGTTGTAGAGGTCGGAGCCATCGGTGGCTACAGACATGATGACGTCGTCGGAGCCAAGGTTCATTGCCTTGGCCGCAGTGATCGCCGCCAACGTGTTGCAGATCGAGGAGTACCCGAAGTCGACGAGCATGTCGGCGAGCATCGGATCGATGCCGCGCTCGGCCAGGACCCGCTTGCCCGACGGCGTGTTGAACATGATGTCGAGGCGATTGGTCGAATCGTCGCTTACGCCAACGACGAGGTCGGTGTTGGTGACGTTGTGGATCAGCGGGATGTGCTTATCGCCGATTCCCTGAATGTTGTGCTCGCCGAAGCCGTTGTAGAGCATCGTTGGGCATTCGAGCGCCTCGACCGCCACGATCTTGGCCCCGTGCTCGTCCTTGAGATAGTCACCTGCGCCGAGGGTGCCAGCAGACCCCGATGCCGAGACGTACGCAGCCAAGTTTCCGCCGGTGTCCTTCGTGACATGGTTGAACACTGTCTCGAGCGATGGCCCGGTCACCGAGTAGTGCCCCACATGGTTCGAGAACTCACTGAACTGATTAAGGATGACATTGGTCGGGTCGAGCGATAGTTCATTGCACGCGTCATAGATCTCTTTGACGTTGCTCTCTGTGCCGAACGTCTTGATGACATCTTCGTCGGGGTTGATCGTCCACCGCTCGAGCCATTCGAAGCGCTCACGGCTCATACCCTCAGGAAGAATCGCAACTCCTCGGACGTCCATGATCTTGCTGATGGCGATGCCGCCGCGGGCATAGTTGCCGGTGCTGGGCCAAATCGCCCGGTTCTGGGTGGGGTCAAAGCGGCCGGTCACGAGCCGCGCGACCAGACAGCTGTATGCGGCGAGCACCTTGTGCGCCCGGATCATTGGGAAGCGGTTGCCGAACGCCAGCACGATGCGGGCATCGACACCGGTCATCTCACTCGGCAGCTCGATGTGGGTGGGCACATCAACAAAACCCGGAAAGTTGTCACCAGGGGCATCTGCGTGCTCGTTGAACCAATGGACACGAAACAGGTTTCGTGGATCAGCGGCGTCCTTTTCGACCTCGCCCATCTGGTCGACGATCGAGCTTGGGATCGTCGACGGATCACGGAGCTGAGCGAAGGTCGGCAAGACGATGTTCTGCTCGCGGAAACGCTGCACAGCGTTGTCGTAGGACGCTTGGCCGTCGGGGGCGAAGTCGCCAAAGACGGCGAGACCCTGATCTGTTGCGGTGGTGTCGGTCATGTCAGTTTCCAGTCGTTACAGCTCGTTGAGCTTGGCAAAGAGTTTGGTGGCGGCCTCGGATGCCTTGGCCTTGATTTCGGCAGCGTCGACCATGGTGGGGACGCCGTTGTTGAGAAGCACTTGCCCGTCGACCTCCACGCGTTGCGGCGCAACGGCGGTGGTGTAGGCGAGGCGCCATGGGTCCATGACGTCGTAGTTCCAGGTGACGACATCGTTTCGCGCTTCCGGGAAGAGCTCATAGCCAGTTTCGAGCCAGCCCCACATCACGTCGGGGGTGGTGGTCACGTCGACCTCGCGAGCCCTCACGAATGCCACGCGAAATTCGTCGAGCATGTCGGCCCCAATTCCGTCGGTTCCCAATGCAATCGGGTTCGAGAAGCGCGTTGGCCGGGCGTACCCCACACCGTTGTTCATGTTCGACCGCGGGTTGTGCACCATGGTTCCCGAAAGGCCGTGGTCGTCGGGAAGATGCACGCCGTGGATGATGAGCCAATCGTCGTCGGTGTGGCCGGTGAGCATCTGCCACGTATCGGCGGGGCCTTCAGCTACATGCACGTGCACTCCAACGCCATGCTTGCGGCCCATTTCGGCGGCAGCAGCGATGGTGTCGGGCTCGCACGTGAATGCTGCATGGAGACCAACTTTGCCGTTACCTCCGGCGGAGAGAAAGCGATCGTTCTCGGCCAGGCCCGCAGCAGCACCCTGCGGGCCATGACGGTCGGTGATGCCATAGGCGCAGTTCACTCGAACCCCGACCTCGGCGCAGGCATCAGCGATGATGGACAACGACCCATCGATGGCGTTCGGCGACTCATGATGGTCGATGACCGCTGTGCACCCAGCCTCGAGGGCTGTTAGCGCCGACAACTTGGCCGAGTGATAGATCAGATCGAGGTCGAGCGCCATGTCGAGACGCCACCACACCAGCTCGAGAATTTCGTTGAACTCGGTTGGTGTCCGAGGTGGTGCGGGCATACCCCGGGCCAACGCCGAATAGAAGTGATTGTGAGCGCAAACAAGCCCGTTCGTCTGATTGGAAGCAAGGTTGGTCACAGCCACCTGGCTACTTTACAAAATGTAAAGGCAGGTGCCCGCCTTCGCCGAGGTGATCGTTGCGCGGCCCGACCTGACAACCCCGACCTGACAACCTTGACACTCTGCCGTTTCGCCTTAAGGTCGACCCTTTGTCGAGTCGATCTTGAAACATGGGTTCACCGACGCCTACCAACCCAGAACACCTCGCGGCATGGGCCTCGATCCTCCGCGTCCTACCAATCCCGGCGGCGCTCGTCTTGCCCGATGGGGTCGTGATCGACGCAAACCGATGGCTCAAGGTCGAGCCAGGCGAGACGCTGCTCGAGTACACCGAAGATCCCAGCAGTACGTTGCGATTTGGAACGCTCGGTAGTCGATGGCGCGTTCGTCCGCTCGACGAGGACGGTTCGGTTCTACTTGCGACGGGAGAACGCGAGGATGCCGGAGACCACCTTCTACGCATGTTCTTCTCTTCTGGAGACTCACTTTTTGTCGTATACGACCAAGAAGGCCGAATCATCCAGTCCAATGCAGCATGGGAGGAGCTACTCGGGTATTCCGGTGAAGAGATCTTTGGAGTGGACTCGTGGACCCTTCTCCCCGAGGACGACTTGGAGACGCGTGCCAACGTCGAGCAAGACCTTCGGACAGATGGTCGGTCCAACCCGACCTTCAATATGCGCCGAGCCGATGGCACTTACCGGCTTGTGCAATGGAATCTCCACTTCGATTTCACCGTTGGCCGTTGCTTCGGTATTGGGCGTGATGTCACCGAGGAAAACCGAGCGACCAGCGAACTGCAACGACGGGCCACGACCGACGCCCTCACCGGGCTGACGAACCGAACCGAGCTAACCGAACGCCTCTCTCAGCTGCTGAGTGAGGGCGCCAGCCCCGCGTTGCTCTACTGCGACCTCGATCAGTTCAAGGTCGTCAACGATTCGTTGGGACACGGCGCTGGCGACAACTTGTTGTCCAAGCTCGGCCGCCGCCTCGACGCGGTGAATGTTGGCGACGACGTAACCGTCGCCCGATTTGGCGGTGACGAGTTTGTCGTTCTGCTCGACAACGCCGACGAGGCGCGGGCAAACCACGTTGCCGAGACCTTCCTGCGCGCGCTCAAACGTCCGTTCACCCTCGCGAACCGGCAGGTGCACGCGTCGATGAGCATCGGGATGGCCGTGTGCGATACCACGTGCTCTACATCGGCTAGCGATCTACTCAGTCGTGCCGACACGGCGGTGTATGAAGCAAAACGTCAAGGACGAGGACGCTCGGTGCTGTTTGATGAGCAGCTCCGGGCGGCAACCGCTCGACGCTTTGACGTCGAAGTTGGCCTCCGCTCAGCACTTCTCGACGGCCAAATCGAAACCTGGTATCAGCCGATCGTCGAATTGGCGACCGGCCACATCTGCGGGGCCGAAGCACTTGTGCGCTGGCGCGACGGCGACAACATCCTGACCCCCGGTCATTTTCTCGACGTTGCAGAGGAAGCGAGCCTGATGAGCGAGATCGGTAGCCACGTTATGAACTGGGCACTCGAAGTCGCGGCGCCGCTCATCGATCAAGATCCGCACTTCATCATGTCGCTGAACGTTTCGCACAATGAACTGATCGCCGCTGGCTACGTGCACGAGTTGCGTGAAACCGCTAAGTCCTACGGCGTTCCGCCCGAGAACGTGCTCATCGAGATCACCGAGCACACTGCAATATCCACCGACCAGGCGCTCCCCCTTCTGAACGAGCTCCGCGAACACGGCTTCAAAATCGCCCTCGATGACTTCGGCACGGGATACTCCTCACTCTCCCACCTCCGAGACCTACCGATCGACGTTGTGAAGATCGATCGTTCCTTCGTCAGCGCGCTCAACGACGACCTGGTCACAAGATCGCTCACGAAGTCGCTCATCGAGCTGAGCCAAGCGCTGAACCTCGACGTCATCTTGGAAGGGGTCGAAACGTTGCCGCAGTCAGCGGCTGCAGTCTCTCTCGGCGGCACCGTGGCTCAGGGTTACCTCTTTCATCACCCCATGCCCGCACGTGAGTTGCTCGAGCTCGAAGAACTTGCTCGACGCGACAACGACACAGTCGATACGGCGGAGGACACAACCGAGGACTCAACTGAGGACACGGTCCCAGACGCTGCGTAGCCGAGCCACCGTTTGCATTTGCACTTTCATCTCGCCGACAATGGAATTAGCTCGCCTCGCTCGGGGCCTGTAGGCGCAAGGATCCCACCATGGTCAGACTGCTCGTTCCAGGACTGTTCGGCTTCTTCCTCTTCGCGTTGTGGGTGTGGGCTGTGATCGACGTGATCTCCACCGACAACGTGCTCGTCCGGAACCTTGACAAGATGGTCTGGCTGCTTCTAGTCGTCTTCTTGCCAACCCTTGGCGCCGTTGCCTGGATCGGCCTAGGCCGCCCAGTGAACGCTGGTTTTATGCCAGGCGCAACGTACACCCGTCCACCGCCTCAAGATCGAAAACTGGCTCCGCGGGGATTCGAGGATTCCGACCAGTGGACCGCATCCACGAAACCCAGCACGCCCTCGGCTGACGGGTTCGAAACCACCGCGGCGAAGGAACGTCGCCTACGCGAATGGGAAGCCGAGCTCGCAAAGCGCGAATCCGAGCTCGACGAGGATTAACGCCAAGCCGAAGCTCGTTCGCGGTTTTTCTCGTTGACGAGCGGCAACTCGTTGCGCCACTGGCCATCGTGGGACTGCATTGCGGCGGCTACTGCCCCGGCGGTTGGTACGAGTCCGATCTCACCCACGCCCTTGATGCCGTACGGACTGTTGGGTTCGGCCGACTCGACCAGAATCACGTCAACCGGAGGCATGTCTTTGGCGCTGATAATCGCTAGGCCACGAAGGTTGGTGTTGAGTGGCTTGCCGTTCTCGTCACACGGGAACCCTTCGCTCATTGCGTAACCAAGGCCCATGTGCACCGCACCTTCGACCTGCCCCTCGCACAGCAGCGGGTTCACGGCCTTGCCCACGTCGTGAGCAGCCACGACCTTTTCGATCTTGCCCGACTCTGGGTCGAGGACGACGAGTTGGGCGGCGTACCCGAAGGTCGAGTGGATGATCGGGTTCTCGAGCCCCTCGTTCAGCGAGTTGGTCCAGTCGACTCGATACTCACCCTCATAGTCGACGCCTGGTTTGCAGCCATCGGCGACCGCTTTTTCACATGCATCTTTCACCGAGCCAGCACCCATGAGCGTGCCGCGACTTCCGGTGGTTTGGCCGGCGCCAAGCTCACGGGTCGAATCAACAATGACATCGATTCGTTCAGCCTCGATGCCCAGCTCTTCCACCGCAACCTGCAACGCAACGGTGTGAACTCCCTGGCCCATCTCGGTCCAGCAATGGCGGACTTCGACGCGATTATTGTCGGCGCGGAAGTGAACAACAGCCTTCGCGATCTCTTTGAATCCGTTGCCGAGACCCGAGTTCTTGAGGCCGAGCCCCACACCAACTGGCTTCCCGGCCGCCACTGCTTCGTCGTAGGCGGGCTTGACCGCGTCGAGGCACTCGCGTGCACCCAGGCACCCGTCGTCCATCTTCTGTCCAGGTCCCCACACGACCCCTGGAGTAATGACGTTACGGCTGCGGATTTCCCAGCCGTTGATGCCGACCTTCTCGGCCAGACGGTCGAGCACACCTTCCATGGCGAATTGCGCCTGGTTGGCACCAAACCCACGGAACGCCCCGCACACCGAGTTGTTTGTGCGAGCTGCGATTGCTTCGACGTCGATGTTGTCGCACACGTACGGGCCAGACGAATGCCCGGCGGCGCGTTCGAGCACCTTCATTCCCACAGATGCATATGGTCCCGAGTCGCCAACCATGCGAACGCGCAACCCAACGAGGTGGCCCTCGTTGTCACAACCCGCTTCGTAGTGCATCTGAATTGGGTGGCGTTTGGTGTGCACCAGCAGTGACTCTTCGCGAGAGAACGTGGTCTTGACCGGACGGTCGAGCAACCAGGCCGCGAGCGCTGTCTGGCCTTGGTTCGACATGTCTTCCTTGCCGCCAAAGGCACCGCCATTGCTGACGAGCTCGGTGAACACCAGCGAGGTGTCGATGTCGAGCATCCGGGCGATGTCGTTTCGGTCGTCCCAGATGCCCTGCCCACCCGAGTAGACGTAGAGGCGACGTTCGTCGCTGACTTCGGCAGCATCACCCAAGGTGCCGGTGGCTGGCAGCGGCTCGCCAGGAGCGAGAGGAACGGCGAGGGTGCTCTCGGGTTCGACAAAGGCATGGTCGATACGTTGGGTTTGGAACGACTCGCGCACCACATGGGCGGCACCGGCTAGACCTGCTTCGGCATCACCTCGGGAGTATGTCGAGGTCGACAGCACGTTGCCATCGAGGGTCCATACCGCATCCTCGGCACCTTCAGCGATGGCCTCGAGTGGGTTGGTGATGGGTGTGAGCACGTCGTAGGTGACATCGACGAGGGTGGCTGCGTGGCGAGCAATTGCGCGGGTTTCAGCAACGACGAGGGCAAGCACATCACCCATGTAGCTCGTGCGTCCGCCGATGGGGATGAACGATGGCCAGTCCTTGTGGATGAGCCCGCTGCGAAGTTCGCCAGGAACATCGGCGCCGGTGAGGACCCGGACCACGCCGTCGACTGCCTCGGCTGCGCTCGTGTCGATTGCGGTGATGTTTGCGCGACCGTGTTCGGTCAGATGGACAGCACCGTGGAGAAGGCCATCGGGGACCATGTCGTCGATGAACGGTCGCTCACCCATGGCAAAGTCGTGGGCCTCGTACTTGATGCCGCGGCTACCCACTCCCCCAGGCTGGATGGCCACAGGAACTTCACCGGCTGCAATGTCTTCGATCGCATCGAGGATCTTGATGTACCCGGTGCATCGGCAAAGGTGGGCGCCGAGCAATGTCGCCGCGTTTTTTCGGGTGAGGTCGGCACCCTTCTTGTCGACCATTGCCTTGGTTCGCATCACGATGCCGGGAGTGCAGAAGCCACACTGGAGCGCGCCGTGGGCGGCGAAGGCGGCCGACATTGCATCACGCTCGGCCGGATCTACACCTTCGAGCGTGAGAACTTCGGTGCCCGCGGTCTTCTCGAGCGAGGTTTGGCAGGACACGCGTGCCTTGCCATCGACCATCACGGTGCAGCAGCCACACTGACCGGTCGGCGAGCAGCCGTCCTTGGGCGACATCACACCGAGCTCGTCGCGAAGCGCGGTGAGAAGGTGCTCGTGGTGATCGCCAACGGAGACGGGCGTGCCATTCAATATGAACTCGGTCATTCGACTACTTTACAAAATGTAAAATTCCTATGCAGTGTTGGTGCAGGAAGTCTCTATGACCCTGACGATTCGGCCAGCCCTGCGGCAAGGTGTCCAAGCCGGAACAGTCGATCGGATCGGTCGAAGTTTCCGTCGACCTTGTTGCGCAGCTCAACGCCGATAACGAGCGAGAAGACGAGGTCAGCGAGATCCTTCGATGGCAGCATCTTCCCGAAGGACACGCTCTTGGATGCCTGTTTGATTCGTTCTTCGACGAAGGTCAGCCAAGGCTCGGTGGACGCTTCGATTCCCTGGCGCAGTTCGGGCGTTGCGGTGATGCCGCCGACGAGCTCGGTGAGCAAACTGAGATGACCCGACTCGCGGTCCTCGACGTAGAGCTCTTCGATCGCCGCGATCAGTTCGGTCAATGATTGATCGTCGCTGAGCGCAGATTTGTATCGGGCGAGGCGCCCTTGACTACTGACCTTGAGCGCAGCGATGAGAAGGTCATCGATGCCGCCGAAGTGATAGTAGATCGCTGCCTGATTGCAGCCGGCACGCCCGGCGATCGAACGGGCTGTGGTACCTCGGTACCCCTCATCTATAAGGCTCGATATCGCTGCGTCGATGAGCTCGGTCTTGGTTTGTTCGGGATCGGCGCCACGCCCGCGCTTGCGCTTTGGCGGCGTCGCTTCCTCCGATTCGCCTGATTCCGGGACTTTTTTCGGCATCCCGTGAGTCTAACGGACTATTTCGACTCTTTGTTTGAAACAGGTGTTGACAATTGATGGCACCGTACGTACCTTCTAATTAAACGCCTTATTGAAACATACGTTTATGGAGCCAACCATGAGTATCTCAACCACACAACCCACCTGGGCAATCCGCAAGGAACGCTCGATCCCCAAGCTCGCAATGCCTCGGCTGCGCGACCTCGACGTCGACGTGATGTCGGACATGCGGCCGCTGGCCTTCGGCCTCATCGCCCGCTCGCTGCTGTCGGTTGCCACCTACGTCTTCATGGCCGTGAAGGGCTGGTGGATCCTCACCCCCGCAGTTGTGTGGTTCCTGTACGGCTCGACCCTCTCGGCTGTCCACCACCTCATCCACGGCAGCCTCGGGCTCTCGGGCCGAGCACGCCACTTCTGGCTGACAGTGCTCGGATGCATCGTCGTTGAAAGCGGCCACGCGCTGCAGTCGACCCACGTCGTTCACCATCGCGACGGCAGCGACATGCCGGACCCCGAGGCCTACATCGAATACCTCTCGTGGAAGCAAATGCCGCTCGGCGCTGCGCGGTACCGCTACCGCCTCGCCATCTGGGGCTGGAAGAACAGCCCACGTCGTGCTCGCATCGGCTTCGAGATGAGCGTTCACGCCACACTGCACATCGCCAGCCTCGCCCTACTCCCCTTCAACCAGATCCTGTGGATCTACCTGACGCTGCTGCATTTCGCATCCTTCGCCTTCGCTGTGCTTCAGGGCAAGGGACCACAGGTCAACTGGGGCCGCGAGATGCACACCCCACTCGTGCTCATCCATACCAAGGTGCTGCCCTTCCTGTTCTTCAACCACCACCAGCACCTTGAGCACCACGCCTACCCCAAGGTGCCCCTCACCCGCCTCGCCGCACTGCGCCCTCACATCGAACAAGCCCTCGAGACCGAAGACGTCCTGCACGTCCGCCTTGCCGCCTAACGAACCGCTTAACCCCAGTACGCCCACTGCCCCGAAAGGACCCGCTATGACCTCGTCATTCCCACCCCACGTACCACCGCCACCACATGGCCCAAGGCAGACCCCACCGCCGCAGCCGATGCCTCCGCAGCCACGCATTGGCCGCTTCCAGATCCGCCTGTCCCTCACCATCATGGTTGCGATGGTGGCGTCGATCAGCATCTGGCACTTCACGACCGGCATCGAATACACCGGTGTCCTGTTCATCGGGGTCCCGGCGACGCTCGCTGCACTCCTCGCACTCGAACCCCGACGCAACCGGGGCAAATACCACGTCGTTACAGCGACGATGATCGTTGTCTTCGCATCATCGATCGTGTTACGCGAGGGGTTCATCTGCGTCTTGATGGCGCTACCGATCATCCTCCCAACCGCGCTCGTCCTAGGCCACTACCAACAGAAGCACTCCACCCGGGACGTGAAGCGTGCTGCGTGGATTCTTCCGATACTGCTGCTCGGTGCAGCTGGAGACGGAGCGGTCTATGAGCTACCGAAGAACATCACCGTTGCCGAGACTCGAATGTTCGACACCACCAGCGACGAGCTAAGTGCATCGCTGTATGGCCCGGCCGAGATTCCCGAGATCGAGCCGCTCCTGTTTGCTCTCCCATTCCCCAAGCCCACCGCATTCACCGGCACGGGCGCTGACCTTGCCGACATCCGGACGGTTGAGTTCGGCGATGACGGCGAGATGGGCGAACTCGTACTCGAGGTCACCGACCGAAGCGATGATCGCATCACCTGGACAATCGTCGACAACACCACCCCGGTGGCTCAATGGATGACGATTCACCAAGCCGAGGCCGCATGGGTCGAGACCCCTCACGGCCTGCAACTCACCATGGTGATCGAGTTCGACCGTGAGCTCGCACCCGCCTTCTACTTCGACCCGCTCGAGCGCTGGGGAGTCGGCGAGATGGCCGAGGTTCTACTCGACATGCTCGCCCACAATCTCGCCCAAGATGCACCGACCACGACCGAGGTCCAATCATGATCGCTGCTGCACTGCTCGACCCCATTCTTGAACAACTCCCCGCAATCGGCGAGCTTTCGCTCGGCGACAAACTCCTTCTCCCCTTCGCAGTGATCAGCCCGGCGTTGATTTCGTTTGCGCTGTGGGTTTGGCGTCCTCCGCAAAGGCGGCGGAGCGGCGCCATTGCGCTTGCCACCACGTGGAATGCCGTTTGGCTCCTGGCGTTCAACGTGGTGGCG
>CALHTB010000010.1 GCA_938038785.1 uncultured Acidimicrobiales bacterium | reverse complement strand
ACCACGTTGCTTGTGCCTTCCAAGTTTGTCGCTTCCAAGATCGCGGTCATTTGACTGACGCCGCCAGCGAACGGCAAGTCCTCGACCACCCACAGCTCGTCCACAGCGGCAGCCAGCGATATCGCGTGCCCAACAACATCTTCGGGAGCGATATCTCGGCGCACCATTGCACCCAGCGCCCGCTTTGCTCGATCGGTCATCTACCCACGGTAGTTCGGCTCGGTCGTGTAACTTCCGAACCGATGTCGTCCTCGCACAAGATCGCCTTCATTGGCTCGCACTCGGTCCGCAAGACCAACGCGGTGCATTCGTTCGCTGGCACCGTCGGGCGAAGCGGTCGAAGCGTCGAGGTGGGGCGCGAAGTGGTTCGCTTCAACCCGCTCGGATTGAACGAAGGGGCCACGCCCGAAGCACAGCTTTGGGTCCTCATGGCCCAGATCCAACAAGAGCTCGAGCTGCGAAACCGAGCCGAAGTGGTCGTCACCGACCGAGCCGTCGTCGACAACTTCGCCTACTTCCTGCGCGTCACCAAAGGGAAAGACCCGTTCGATGTGAAGCCACTCGTCAAGAGCTGGTCAAAAACCTACGACTTGTACGTCCGGCTGCGCCCAGACGTGCCGCTCACCGCCGACGGCGTTCGAAGCACGAGCGACAAATTCCGAAACGAAATAGAGAAGATCCTCGACGTCCTGATCCCCCAGTGCGTGCCCGACGACCGGTTGATCGACGTGCGAGCATCCGAGATCGACGACTCGTTTGATTGGGACGGCTTACTCGAAAGGCTGTGCGGCCCACCTAGCGTCAGCGACCCGGTCCCAAAGCCGGTGACCCTACGACCGAGCCTGTTCGACTGATCTGATGGCGAAGAGGGTCGACTGAACGATCGTCCGAGGCGTACCCCATCTCTGCCACCGATGAGTTGTTAAAGCGCCGTTAACAAATCGTGGGGAAACGGTCACACTTACTGGGTTACCGCCCGGTTGTCTGCCTACGTTCGATAGATGCGCTGGCCTGCGTCCGATGCTGTCGCCTTTGATTGCGACTCCACCCTCACCACCGTGGAGGGCATCGACGAGCTCGCACTCACGCTCGGCAAGGCCGACGAGATTGGCGAGCTTACAAATGCGGCGATGAACGGGGAGATCGACCTCGCCACCGTCTACGGCGCCCGGCTCGACCTGCTCGAGCCGACGCTCAACGACGTACGCGGCGTGCGAGAAACCTACAAGCGCAACGTTATTCCCGACGCCCGAGACACGATCGCAGCGCTGCAACTGCACAGCGTCCGCACCGTCGTGGTAAGCGGCGGCCTGTACGAACCGGTTCTCGACTTCTCGACATGGCTCGGTATCGAGCCCACCGACGTCCGGGCTGTCAACTCTCAATACGACCCATTGGTCGACGACTGGTGGACAGCCGGTGGCGACTCCCGGTACCTCGATTACCACCAGGGCCCACTCACCCAGACGAAGGGTAAGGGCGAGCTCCTGGACGAACTGTTCGAAGCACCTCGCCGGTCCGCCATGATCGGCGATGGTGTTAGCGATCTGGCAGCAGCCGAATCGGTCGACCTATTCATCGCGTACGCGGGCGTCGTGAACCGTCCCGCGGTCACCCAGGTTGCACCGGCGGTCATCCACTCACGCGAGCTTGCGCCTGTCCTGGCCCTGACCCTTGGCCCTGCGCTCGTCGCCGAGCTTCAGAACCACCCTGAACTCGGTCTGGTCGCCAAGTCATGCGTCACGCTCGTCGACGACGGAGCGATCACGTTTAACAACGCCGACCTCGAGCGGGCCTTTCGCGCCGCCATTGCCCACAACTGGAAGAGCTAGCCATGTATCGAATTTTAGTATCGGACAAACTTGGAAGCGCCGGACTTGAGGTGCTCGACAGCGCCGAAGACGTCGAATACGAAATTCGCACCGATCTATCGCCAGCTGAACTGGTTGCTGCAGTCACTGAGTACGACGGGCTCATCATCCGCTCGGGCACCACCGTGACCGAGGAGGTTCTGGCCGCAGGTAGCCGCCTTAAGGTTGTTGGTCGGGCAGGCGTTGGCATTGACAACGTCGATGTTCGGGCTGCCACACGCAATGGCGTAGTCGTTCTCAACACACCTGCGGCAAATACAATCGCCACCGCCGAACACGCCATGGCGTTGATGCTTGCCGCCGCACGGAACCTTGCACTCGCCCATACTGCGCTCGCCAACGGCCGGTGGGAACGCTCGAACTACACCGGCATCGAGCTTCGGGGCAAGACCCTCGGTGTGCTCGGCTTTGGTCGCATTGGAAGAACCGTTGCCGAACGAGCTCAAGCCTTCGGAATGCGCATTGCTGCATACGACCCGTTTGTCTCCGAAACGGTGGCCCGAGAGGCCGGTATCGAGTTGCTGGACCTCGACGACCTACTCGCGACGTCGGATTTTCTGACCCTGCACATGGCGCTCACCGCCGAAACCGAAGCCCTGATAAACGACGAGACCCTGGCCAAGGTCAAGCCCGGAGCAATCCTCATCAATGCCGCCCGCGGCGGATTGATCGACGAGGCTGCGGTTGCCCGGGCGCTCGACGGCGGCAATCTCCGAGCGTTCGCCACCGATGTCTATTCGTCCGAACCCCCACCCAATGACCATCCGCTCGTTGGCCACCCTGCCGTAACCCACACGCCGCACCTCGGGGCGAGCACGGCCGAAGCCCAGCGAGACGTCGCGTTGCAGGTCGTGGAGCAGGTGCTCGCAGCTCTTCGAGGCGAACCAATTACAGGAAGCATCAACGTGGCGAGCACAAGTGGAGGCGACGGCGACCTGATTGCGCCGTTTGTGACCCTGGCCGAGAAGATCGGCAAGCTCCAGATGGCTATGTCCGACGGCCCGATCGCCTCGGTCGAAGTCGAGGTGCAATCGGCAAACGCCGACGATGCGATCCGCCCGGTCGCCGCTGGATTGCTAAAGGGCCTACTCGAATCGGTCGTCGCCGGCCGAGTCAACTTTGTCAACGCACCCCTGCTCGCCGAAGAACGAGGCATCAAGATCTCGCGGTCGGTCTCGGTTGGCAACGGCGACTATCAAAACATGCTGTCGTGCCGGGTTCGGTGGGCCAGCGAAGACGAGTCCGAAGCCGACGAGGAACGCGTCGTCTCGGGCGCAGTGTTTGGCCACGAACACCCACGCATTGTGCAGATCTCTAGCTATGCCTTTGAGGCCGACCCGAACGGAACCGTGTTGTTGATGCTGAACAACGATGTGCCGGGTGTAATTGGCGAGGTCGGCACCGTGCTCGGCCAGCACGGGGTGAACATTGCCGAATGGCGTCTCGGCCGTGATGAAGAGCGACAAGAAGCGCTCAGTTTCATCAACCTCGACGCCGAGCCATCTCCAGATGCACTCGCAGCACTTCGCCTTCTGCCCGCCGTAACCAAGGCAACGCTCGTCGAGCTGTAGTTCCACCCGCGCGAACCCGTTCAATTTTCGCGTTAGGAGCGGCGGAAATTTCCGTGCCATGCTTGGACGACTGACGTAGGGGGATCCGTTGAATCTGGCGAGCAGCATCGAACAGCACGATCCTGGCCGCCCGGCGCTCGTCGATGCCGATGCGTCCTACACCTACGGCGAGCTCACCGCTCAGGCCGCTACCGTCCGATCGATCCTTACCGCCTCCGGTGTCGCCCCCGACGACCGCGTGGCCGTGCTCGCCGGAAACGAGCCATCGTTTATCGGTGGTGCCCTCGGCGCCCTCGGCGTGGGGGCACGCGTTATCCCGATGAAGGCATCAAACCCGCTGCCCGAGCTCGAGCGCAAGCTGGCGGTCATCGAGCCGGCGGTCATCCTGGTCGGCGAAGAGGGTGCCTGGATCCACGAACACGCCGTCACGCTCGGCGTGACACTTATCGACGTACCGACAAATACACACGCCGAGGCGAACCGGCCGCCCATTGTCGACCGCTCCCCCGACGACGTCGCCTTCATGATGTTGACCAGCGGAGTGTCGGGCGATCCAAAGGTTGCGATGCTCACGCACGGCAACCTCGATGCCGGGCAGGCAGCGATCTCCACCGGCGTCGATGACGGGCTGCGTCCCGACGACGTCGTACTTGGGGCGTTACCGGTGGCACATATCTTTGGCCTGAACGCCGTACTGCTGACGGCGCTGCGGGTAGGCGCCCTGCTGATCCTCGAAAGACGCTTCGACATCCACCAAAGCCTCGAGCTCGTTCGACAACACAAGATCACCGTGCTGGCCGGAGCTCCTCCCATGTGGCGAATGTGGTGCCAAATCGACGCGCCGGCCGGGACGTTCGACTCGGTGCGCATTGCCTTGTCGGGCGCTGCTGCGCTTCCGGCAGACGTGTGCCAGGCCATGCAGACTCAACATGGGCTGTTGGTTGAAGAGGGCTACGGCATGACCGAAACAGCCGGAGTGCTTACAACGAATCGGGGCATTGCGGTCAAGCAGGGATCTGTCGGTCAAGCGATTCCGGGCATCGACATCGTCTTGGTCGACGACGACGGCACTCCGGTCGAAGCTGGCGATTCCGGCGAAATCGTGGTTCGAGGCCCAGGCATCTTCTGTGGCTATTACAACGACGCCGATACGACTGGCCAGGTCCTCACCGATGATGGCTGGTTCTGGACCGGTGACGTCGGCGTCTTCGACGATGACGGCTACCTGTTCCTCGTCGACCGAGTCAAGGACCTCATCATTGTGTCGGGGTTCAACGTCTACCCCGCAGAAGTTGAGAACATACTGAGCGAGCACCCAGACGTTCTTGGCGTAGTTGTCGTTGGAGGCGAGAGCGTCGAAACCGGTGAGACCGTCATTGCTCACGTGTGTGGCTCTCCCGACCTCGACGAGCTCGACGCCTTCGCAAAGGCCCGGCTCACTCGATACAAATGCCCAACGGAATACCGGCTTGTCGATGAGCTCCCGGTTGCGCCGACCGGCAAGATCATTCGAAGGGAGCTTCGCTGATGTCAACGCTCCCCAACTTTCGATTTGAAGACGCCCCCGACCTGCCCGGCAGCGAGAACCTTGCGAAGTACGGGGTGGCGGCACTGCGCCGGCTAGTTCATCGGTTGTGGGACATCGAGGTCACGGGCCTCGAACATATTCCTGCTGACGGACCTGCGATCTTGTGCCCGAACCATCTGTCGTTCTGCGACTCGGTCTTTGTCCCGCTCACCCTGCCGCGTCGCGTGTGGGCCATTGGCAAGGGCGAGTACCTCGACGATTGGAAGACCAAGCACCTGTTCCCTGCCTTTGGCATGATCCCCGTCGACCGATCCGGTGGTGACGCAGCCAAGGTTGCGCTCGACACGGCAGCGCGCGTCCTCGATGGAGGCCACCTCTTCATGATCTACCCCGAAGGAACGCGGTCGCGAAGCGGCAATCTTCACAAAGCTCGAACAGGCGCTGCACGCCTCGGACTCCGATGCAACGCGCCCATCATCCCCGTTGGCCACTCGGGAACGCTTGCGGTGCAGCCGCCAGACCAATTCATGATGAAGCCGGGCCTTCCGGTGAAGGTGAACTTCGGAGCGCCAATGCGCATCGAAGACGCTGGCGACCCAAGTGACCCTCGCACCATTCGCGCGTTCGCCGATGCGGTGATGTTCGAGATCGCACAACTCAGCGGTCAGAAGTACGTCAACACCTACGCAGGATCAGACGACACTCCGAGCCCAACCGCCTCCGACCAAACAGCTGTGCCGACTGCGCCGACGCGTCCAACGGCACCGTCCCAACCACCCCTTCGGACGACCTTTGCCAGCCTCTAGGTCATTCGGCTCAGCTTGGCGAAAGAAACTTCATCATTTCTGGTAAGTCTCCGATGAAACCGTATGAGCCGGAGCAAACGTCTTCCCAGTATCTCCCTGCTCCTCAGCGTCATCGGTGCGGCCCTTCTGCTGCCTATCGGGTCGGTTGCGGTTACCCAGTGGCAACAAGCTGAGGAACGGTATGAGGCCGCAGTCCAGGTTGATTCGAGCGTGGAACGACTTGATTCACTAATCCGACTTGCGCCCGCGCTCGACGCCGAGATCCGATCGAGCACCTGGAACGCAGGCGGTGACGAACTCGTTGCGGACCTGCCCCCCACCGTGATTGACTTCCTTGGCGTTGACTACGGCGAATCGATGGAACCCGATCGGGTGCTCGTCGACAGATTGTTGCAACCACTTGGACACCCAGAGCTCGTCGACGAACTGAACGATGCCCGTGCCACCGCCGATGCTGGCGACTTGGACTTGTTTGACTCAGCAGAGCAATACGCCGGTGTCGTGACCCAGGTGGAAGCGCTCGTCCAGACCGAGCTCGAATTGCTCGGCGAAGTGAGCGCCACCGTTGGCGACGGTTCGATTCGCCAGGCGGCACGGGTCGCCGAGGCGACCGCCTCAATGCAGATTGCCGCATCCGGGCAGCACGACAAGTGGGCACAACTCCGCGTGAGCCCGTTCTTGGCAGCGACACCTGAAGATGTCACCGCCTTCACGGTGGACATCGGGATCCTCCGTGACCGAAAGAAAGCGCTCGATGAGGTTATGCCATCAGGTACACAGTCGGGCCGCACGTGGGCGAGCCTGCGAGACAGCACAGAACTCAAGGAGCTCCTCGGGCTCTATGACCGGACCATTCTCGACCTGGCCACAGAAGGCACGGGTGATTCGGGCGACACCGGAACTGAGCGACTCGACCTCACCAACGTCGCAACCACCGACCTCCTCGAAATCGCGGTTGAAGTCAACGACAGCTCGGCGATGGCCGATTCGGTCAGCGCCGACGTCGCCACACTCGGCGAACTCACGTTGGCCGAGTTGGATCAGGCCGCCCAATCTGCAATCGAAGACGCGCGAGACACACGAAATCGGACGCTGATCTGGCTTGTGACTGCTGCTGCGCTCGTCATCCTCGGCGTACTTGCCCTCATCGTGCTCATCGCCCGCCCCGTCCGCCGGATGGCCGACGTCGCCGAACTAATCAGCGTTGGCCAGCTCGATGTCGATCTGGACGAGAACGGTCCAACGGAAATTCGAAACAGCGCACGCGCGATGAACCAGGCGTTGCAGTCGCTCCGGAACACCGAAGCCCAGGCAGTGGCACTCGCGGAAGAGCGCCTCGACGATCCAATTCTCGAGTCTCAAGCTGTTGGCGGCATCGGTGAGTCGCTGCAGACCGCGGTTGCCCGGCTCGCATCATCGCTCAACGAGCGAGAGACGTTCCAACAAAAGCTGGCACATGAGGCAGCTCACGACGGCCTCACAAAGATCTCCAACCGAAACGCCGTGCTTCGACATCTCGAGGCAGCGCTTGCACGAACTCGCCGCTCGTCCACCTCGCTTGCGATTCTGTTTCTCGATATCGACGACTTCAAAGCCATCAACGATGCCCACGGCCATCACGCGGGCGATGCGGTTCTTCGCAACGTCGCTACCCGCCTGGTCACCTCCATTCGCGACGGCGACCTCGCAGGGCGCATGGGTGGCGACGAATTCGTCGTCGTAGCCGAAGCCGTTGAGGACATCGATGAAGCGCTTGCGTTAAGCGAACGAGTCGTGGACGCGGTGAGCCAACCGGTCACCTTCGACGGAGGGACGTTTATCCCAAGCCTGAGCATCGGTGTCGCAATTGCCGACGGCGAGCTGTCGGCCGACGAACTTATCCGCGACGCTGACCTCGCCGTCTACCGTGCCAAGTCGCTCGGTAAGGGCCGCACCGAGGTGTGCGACGAAGACCTTCGCGGCGAAGTGCGCGAACGCGAGAGCATCGAGAAGGCCCTCGACGACGCAATTGACACCGGGCAGTTCGTTCTTCACTTCCAGCCATCGGTCGACGCGACCAGCCACAAGATCACTTCCTTTGAGGCACTCATCCGTTGGAACCACCCTGAGCGGGGCGTGGTCGGCCCAAACGACTTCATTCCCATCGCCGAGCGCAGCAGCCTGATCGCCCGCATCGACCGATGGGTTCTTCGCGCTGCTTCCCAGCAACTCGCCGAGTGGACCGACCACGCCGATTTCGCCAAACTCCCGGTGGCGGTCAATATTTCGGGACGTCACCTCGGCAGCGGCACACTGACCGACGATGTCCTCGACGCCCTAACCGACCATGGCGTCGACCCCCAGCGTCTGCTGCTCGAAGTTACCGAGACCGCACTTCTCGCGGACCTCGTCACCGCCGCCCGTGAACTGACCCAACTACGTGAAGCCGGTGTTCGTGTGGCGCTCGACGATTTCGGAACTGGCTACATGTCGTTGTCCCATCTTCGCAGCCTTCCGGTTGATGTATTGAAGATCGACCAGACGTTCATCGCAGAGATGGTGGCCGATGCCGACCATCCGTTGATCCGTCTTATTGTCGACACCGGCCACCTCCTCGGTGTCGATGTGACCGCCGAAGGCGTTGAGACCCCAATGCAAGCCACCGCGCTCACCGAGATGGGCGTCGACAGCTTGCAGGGCTTCTTGTTTGGGCGCCCCGTCGACTCGACAGCGGTGCGGCCAGAAGCCAATTCGATTTCTGGCGACGAATTTCACCTCGAAGCCTCCTGAAAATCCCTGATCCCGAGTTGGGCAATCCCACAAAGAGTGCACGACACTTGAGGTTGAAGCGGGCATTGTCACCAGGAGAGGCGATCTTGTGGGATCAGTTCGACGACCAGTAGGAATTGCGTGCATTCTGTGCGCCGTAGTTCTGCTCTTTGTAAATAGCCCGGCGTTGGCCCAGGCCTCCGTCACGATCGTCGACTCGGGATCCTCTGACGATCTCGTGCCGCCTCCTGCGCCGGATTGTGACGATTTGGTGTTTCTCACCGAGGTCACGTTCTCCGATCAGGGAGTGCCGCTTGGTATTCCCCGGCTGGGTGTGGGTTTTGGCTTGGTGACCAGTTTCGTCGTTCCTGATTTCGAGCCAATCGGGCCAAGCATCATCGCACTGGACGAAGTCATCACCTTCGATGGACACACAGGTCGCGACATTTGGCCAGCGCAACTCAACGAACGTGTGAAGTTCGAATTCCTGCTCGATGGCGTGGTTCAGGTAGCAACACCGTTTACGCCTGACCTTCCCGATGACTCGGTTTCGGCATGGCTCGATGTGGACATGGGCACCTATGAGCTTCCTAACGGCGCAGATGCGCTGCGTATCGTGCATTTCAGCGACCCGAACAACACCGATTCGGTTGTGGTCTCGGCATTGTGCGGCACCAGCATCGACCTTCCAGACAACACGACAACCACAACCGTCCCAACCACGGTGGCGCCATGTGACGACACCGCTTCCGGCGATACCGACTCGGACCCCGCCGGCTCGGAGCCGTGCGACCCACCAAAGCTGTGTGACGCAGCTGGTGACGACACACGCACCCCGGTAGACCCAACAACTGGCGAACCATGCGACCCGACCAAGGTGGACCCCTGCGACGACGCCGCTACCGACGGCACCACCCCAGTAGACCCAGCCACCGGCGAACCATGCGATAAGACGCCAACCACCGTCGACCCGAACAACGCCGTACAGACAACCGTTGCGCCAACGACCGTGGCTCCGACCACTGTTGCGCCAACGACTGTGGCTCCGACCACTGTTGCGCCAACGACTGCCGCTCCAACGACCGCTCCAACGACCGTGGCCCCGACCACTGTTGCTCCAACCACAACCGCCGCCCCCACAACCACCGAAGCGGCTCCAACAACCGCCGCTGAGACCACTACCTCTGCTGCTGCACAAAGCACGACGACCACCGAGGTTGTCGATGTTGAGGTTGAGGGCGCCGTAGAAGAGCGCAGTGGCGATCTGCTTGCAGCAACCGGGTCGACCACCGACCTGGGGTTCTCCTTGATCGCTGCTGGCCTGGTCTTGTTGGGATCGGCTCTGCTTCTCCAATCGAAAGATCCTGAAGAGCTCTTCGCTGTCTAGGGAGCTCGCGGGCTAGCGTTTGCGCCGTGTCCCGGCTCGATTCACTCGCACACCGCTTACCCCCACTTGTAGTTGACCGACTTCGTCCAGCGGTGGGTGCTGCGCGCCGGGCGTTAGCAACAACCGCCCCGCAACCGGGCCCCTCCCCTTACGTCCAGTGGCATGGACCATCCATATCGGCGGAAATACCAGCTGTGGTGTGCACGCCGGTAGCCGACCTGCTGCTGGTACAGGGCCACGCTGGCGAAGGCGTCACCGTCGAACTCGAGTTGGC
Source organism: uncultured Acidimicrobiales bacterium (assembly GCA_938038785.1). Classification (GTDB taxonomy): domain Bacteria; phylum Actinomycetota; class Acidimicrobiia; order Acidimicrobiales; family SHLQ01; genus SHLQ01. Next base: position 2,795 of record CALHTB010000010.1, on the reverse strand, counting down.
CGACGACGACCGAATTCCGGTCGCGCATCGTTTCCCACACCCCGAGGCTCCATCGGGGCCACGCACGTGCTTCGAGATCACGCTGGATCATGAGCGTCTTGGATCAGCCAAGACGACGGCGACACTCGTACTCGATGGCGTTGTTCAACAGGTCACCGTTGACCTGCCCGCTGTTCCACAACCCGGGGCGATGGTCGGGGTAGACCCAATCACCTCGTGCCCTGCATGCAATGGCAGCGAGTTCCAGCCAGCGGGACGACGTCAGCATCTGCAGATGGTGACCTGCGGCAACTGCCAGCTGGTGATGACCAGCCCGCGTCCCGCCGAGGACCACACCCTCGTTCGCTACAACGAGCGCTACTTCGAGGAGGAGTACCTTCCCTCACAGACGCTGAGCCCTTCATTGCAGGCACACATCGACGCGATCCTTGACCATGTCGAACCAGCCAAGGCAATCGCCCCAAGCCTTTTTGAGCTCGGCGTCGGCGGAGGGAACTTGGCAGCACGAGCTGCAGCTCGCGGCTGGGAGGTGCGCGGAACCGACGTCAACCCGGCTTCGGTTCAGCACGCCACCAATCGAGGCCTGGACGTCTGGCTCGAGAATGTCGACCATGCCGACTCGTTGGGCGGCATCTACGGCGCCGTGGTTTCAGAAATGTCCATCGAGCATGTCCGGCACCCCGATCATTTCGTGGCACTTGCGGCGAAGGCTCTAGCTCCCGGCGGCCGGCTGGTGATCTACACGGTCAGCGCCGAGGGCGAGTCGTTCGAACATTCGGGTATGGCCTCTCCCCTCGTTGGGCCAGCCGAGCACTTGTTTTTGTTCAGCGCTGGTTCGTTGGTGTCGCTATGTGAGCGCAAACAACTTCGGGTCGAGCTCGTGTGGCGCAATCACACGGGCGATGAAATTGGTGTTGTTGCGAGCAAGAGGCGAGACCGCAACAACCCGGCCACGGGCTAACTGCGTCGAAGCTCCTGCAGCAGGCCAAGCGTTTCTGCATCGTGGGCGACCACGGGGGTACGGCGTTGGGTGTGATCGAGGTGCACCAGCGGTCGATCAAATGCGTCAACGATCGGCACGCCGAGCTCGGAGCACACCAAATACGCGCCGAGGTAGTCCCACACGCCGTGGGCTTCGTCGTCAAAGTCGATGTAGGCGTCGAGCGCTCCCATAGCCACGTAGCTGATGTCGAGGGCAGACGCGCCGAGCGTCCGGAATTGTGCCCAGGGCCGTTCCGCTGGCGGCGTGCCGTTGATGCCAACCACACCGTCGCCAATGGGTCCGGGTACAGGGGATTCGAGCGGGACGCCGTTGTAGGTAGCTCCTGCGCCCCGTACGGCTTCGAACCGTTCGCCCGTTACATGGTTCTCGACAAGTGCCACGAGCGGACCTTGGTCGTCGACGATGGCGATGCTGGTGGCGAACCAGGGAATCCCCCGGGAAGCGTTTGTCGAGCCGTCCACTGGGTCGACCACCGCGGTAAGCGCTCGCGTCGGCTCGATAACTCCAGCTTCCTCAGAGAGTACGCCCACGCCCGCGTCGAGTAGTGCTTCGACGAGTGGACCATCGACAATGAGGTCGAGCGCGTACTGATCGCTTCGCTCTCCACCCTCGCGTCGGTTGGACACCTCGGACAGCCGGGAGACGGCCTCGGTGGTCACCGTGCGGAGCACCTCTTGCAGGCGAGCGATGTCGGTCACTGATCTCCTCGAACGATGGGTGAATCTCCACAGTTGTTGGGGAGCTCACATCGCAGCCGTCAATTTGTACTGGCCGCTCTCTGACACGGTAGCCTGCGCTCGATCGTCATCTCCGCACCGACGGTCCATTGCGCTGCGCCTGAAGGACACACGTTGGCGATCATCGACATTGCAGGGTTCATCACCGATCTCAAGGATCACGCGACCCACCACGGGTTCCATGTTCACGATGAGCGGCATTTCGTCGAAACGTACTCAATGCGCCAAGCGTTCGAGGTGGATCTTCACCCCGAACACGCATGTGGTGGTCCGCTCGATCTCCATCTGTCTCTCGAGATCGACCCTCGGATGATGTTGGCGTTCGAAGACGAGGTGTACGCGCTACCCGACCCGGTGGAATCTCCTTCCGATGACTTGCGATTTCCGCTGCTGTTTACGTGGAGCTTGCCGCCGCTGGTACAGGGTCCAGATCTCCTGGTCCTCGCAACCGAGCTCGCTGGCGTAGGCGGGCCGGACCTGCCGCTCGATATCAGCGCCGTCGATGGCTTCGCGGCGGTAACCGATGCTCCTGAGAGAAGTCTCAACGTCGTGGCCCGTGTCGAGCTCCCACTTGCTCGGATATATCTCGGCGAGGACGATCTGTGCGATGTACTCGATCGCTGCCATGCCGTTAGTGACTATCTGCTCGACCGAGCGGCCATGTGGCTGGGCGAAGGTCTGGCATAGGCCACCAGCACCGCACTGAAGTGCGGTTGTCTAGTCACTCTGCGCGCGAATAGTGCTATCGGATTTCTGTTCCGTTGCAATTGAGTGACATCGCACGAAAACAACCTCACGCATAGCGCACGACAGCTACCTTGTTAGTGACCGGGATCAGCGTACACAGGTGGGTGGACATCACTGTGCGTCCCGGCAAGGAGCAAAAGCGTGTCAATCACCGCACCCCTCGAAGGCGAACTGCAACACGATGACATTCAAGTCATTGATGACGACGTCACGATCGTGCCTGAACTTGCGTCGGCGGACGCACCCGTTCAGCCCCGAGAAGCCGAGCCTTTGCTGCCGTTTCTCGTGCTCGGCGTCTTAAATCTGAT
>CALHTB010000009.1 GCA_938038785.1 uncultured Acidimicrobiales bacterium | reverse complement strand
CGCCTCCTCGCCGCTACCACCGGTCATTGCCCCTGTTCGTAGGTCTGACACGAACGGCCACATGCCCATGATGCAGGGGTGTCCGGGGTTGATGAGGTTGACGCACGTCAACGCGGCCAAGCACTCGGCGAGGGCCTGAGCCAACGAACCAGCCAGCGCCGCCGGTGAGGTCGCCCCCGCCTGGCCGGCCGACAACAGCGTTATGGGAAACCCATGGCGAACCTGCTCGGCCATGGCGAGCGCAGACTCCTCGGCCCAGCGCAGCGGCGGCACCACGAATGTGTTGTTCGCAATACAGAAGGGTCGCTTCTTGAACTCACCCTCACCGCCGAGAACCATGTCGTACATTGCGGCGACCTCACCAACGTGAGACTTGTCGAACATCGACGTGCCGATGGGTTTCGATGTGCTGGCCATGCAGGCGTACGCCCAGTTGATATCGAGGTCGCGCGCTTCGATCATGTCTCGCGCAACAACGGTTCGAACGTAAATGTCGATGTTGTCCAGGCGATCGATCAGCCGACCCGTGTCGTACACATCTTGCAGCTGACTATGGCGGAACTTGCGAGTCTCGTGGTCGAGCATGAGCACACCGGCGCCGCCCGTCGAGAAGTACACCCGGTCGCCCCCGATGTCCATGCCCTTGTCAGGGTCGAGCGCGTGCAGCGTAAAGCGCGTCGCAGCAACCTCTTCGACGATTCGTTTCACCAGATCGCGCGGAAAGCGGAGCCGGTCGTACTCATCAACGTGGCCGCCAGCAGCTGTCACCCGCTCGATGAACTCTGGTGTTGACTGGGCCATTCCAATGTTCTCGAGAAGTTCGAGTGCCGCGTCGTAGGTGTCTTGCATTTGCTGTTCGGACAGCGGGGCGTAGCGGCCACCAACAGGTCCGGGCCTGATGGCTTTGGCATCTTCTTCAGGCGGTGCTTGGCGGAGAGCCACACGAGCAGCGCGCCCACCAGCGCGGCGACCGGTTCGTTCAGACATGGACCGAAGTGTAGAGCCTGCGGGCTTCAGCGAACGGCACTCGGCAGGCGCAACAACCTACGGATTTGCAGCGACGACTATGCGGCCATGAACGCTGAAATCACGGCGGCGTCGGAGGACTCGGTGTGGATGAGTTGCTCAGCTAGCGCCTCGAGTTGCTCATCGACCCGGTCCGTGTCGTAGCCCCGGCTAACGAGTGGGAAGGTTGCCTTGCGAATCGCCGTTGCGAGACGGTGGGCCTCGATGCCAGCGGCATATCCGGCTCCGATATGAGCGAGAAAAGTATCAACTTGTCGGGGGTCGTAGCCCATTGCCCGCCGGGGCCGATTCTTTCGCAGTTGATCCCACCAATACGTCATAGCGGTAGATCGTCGACGTTTCACATTTTCTGCATAGGCGGACTCGACCAGATGCGCGTGCCGAATGACCTACCAGCGGTCGCTACGATGGGGGCATGAATTTCCTTACGAAACGCCTCCTACGCCGCTTCGGTCCCGCTGGGCGTGTGGCTGATCTCGCCGTCGTTGGGGGCGCTGCACTCAAGTTCGCCCAGAAGAAGGGTCTCATCACCGAGGACACCGCACGCAAGCTCGGTGCGTCCAACAGCAGTGCAGGAACCAGCCTCTCGGTTGGCGAGATGGCCCTGCTGGGTATGGCACTGTGGCGCCTCATTAGCCAGTTCCGGTCGCGCCAGCGCACCGAGACCATCATTATCGACATCCCCGAATAGAGAACAGCTACATGAGCCTCAAGCCCTGCCCCAGTTCACCGAACTGCGTCTCCACTCTCGCTGACGCGACCGACAGCGTTCATTACATCGAACCGTTGTCGATCGAAGCCGACCCGCTTGCGGCCTTGAACGCAATCGAGTCAGCGCTGACCTCCATCGGTGCCAAAATCACTAGCCGGTCGGACTCCAAGATCGACGCTGTTGTCACCAGCAAACTGTTCCGATTCAAAGACGACGTCACCGTCGTTGTTGACGGCAACACCGTGCACGCTCGCAGCGCCTCGCGTGTCGGCCATAGCGACCTCGGAGCGAACCGCAAACGGATTACGGCGCTTTTCGCGAAGATCTCGACTTCATAAACAATCTTCTGAGGATGGTGCACGGTATGGGTGCACCAAGCTCAGAAAAACGCGACGGTTAGCTACCGACCTGCGGCGGGGTGTTGCGCTGCAGCCACGTCCGGAAGTCAGATACAGAATTCGCCGGTGCATTCCCTGGGAGGGTCACCCAAAGGCCAGGCCGCCATTGGGTAGTCACCCGGTTGTATTTGGCAATGCCAGGGCCTGGAACCCGTGTTCCTTGGCCGCCCGTGGTGTTGTAGTAGTCGATGCCACATTGGAAGAGCACCTTTACCTTGCTCAAGTCGACGTTGCGTCCGTCGGGCTGTTGCAAGCGCACCTCGCTCGTCAGGAACTCCGCGGTCTGACCCGAGGCCGGCGCCTTTCGTTGGCCGGCCCAGAAGTGCATCATGAGGGCGTTTGCGTTCCACGGTGCCGAGAAGCTGCCATCGCTTTCACGCCGCCACTCAATCCGGCCGTGACCGCCCGAGCTGAACGGATCGTTATTTACCCGACCGGCCTGGCCAAGGTAACCACCGTGATTGCCGCCGGTGAGATCGACGTCAAAACCCTTCTGCCAAGAGTTCTTGACGTACTGGTAGTACGCGCCGTTACGGACGTTAATTCGGAACGGTACCGACGGGCGGTGACCATTCTCAGGTATCACGGCACAACGGAACTCGGCGTAGCGCGAGCCACCGCTACCGAGCTGACCCCACACCGAGTTTCTTGTAGGTCCCTGCGCCCAGTTCCAGCCCTGCGGCAGGTAGAGAGGCGCTTCGTGGCGGCCCATTGGAGCTTCCTCGTTCGGGTTCGATCCGTCGCCAGCACCGATCGTGCCATCGATGACTTGGGCGATCGAGTATCGACCGTTCGCCGAGCCCGACGGAGGTGCTGGTTGCGCAGCCGAAGGTGTTGCAACCGTACGTGTTGCCTTGCTCGCCGGAGGTGCTGATTGGGCAGCTGGTGCGGCAGCGACTGGGGCATCGGTCACTGCGTACCGGAACCAGCCCGAGCAATGCAGCCACTCCGACGTCGAGTTTCGTTCCGAACAGCCACCCCGGCTATACGAGCCGCTGCTTCGAGTTTTGCTCGATTCTGATTGGTACCGTTCCCCGTCGAGCTCGATGTAGTCGACCCGGAGATCTCGCCCTCGTGCATCGTTGACGAACTGCACTTCGACCCGGTTGACCGAATCCGCGTCAGGAACCCCGGCGGTGTAGAGCTTCCAACCACTTGTCACCGTCCAGCTATCGACAACGCGTCCGTCTACTCGCAACTGCATGATTTCCGAGCCGCTTCGACCCATTGCTCGGATGTTGATCAGGTCGCCTTCAACCTTGGGAGCCGCCGTTGTTGTTGTGGGCGCATTCGTGGCTGGCGGCGTCGGTTTAGGAACAGGCGCTACCGCGGTGACTGGCGTAACCGCACCGGGCGCTGCGGCAGCTGGCTCCTGCTTCTTGGCAACCGGAGCTGGCTCGTCGTGTGCAGCGTTAGCCGCATCACGAGTTGCAACAGCGGTCGGCGCTGGAGGCGCAGCATTCGCTACAGCATCACCCACCCGATAGCGGAACCAGCCTGAGCAATGCAGCCACTCCGACGATGATGCCCGTTCAGCACAGCTTCCGGCGACATGGGTTCCAAGGGCCTGCGTTTGCGGCGACTCCGACTCGAAACGGCGCCCATCGATTTCGAGATAGTCAACCCGTAGGTCTCGACCTGACGCATCGTTGGTGAATTGCACCTCTGCGGTTTCGACAACCGTGTTCTCATCGAGGGTGGCCGAGATGACCTGCCATTTCGCTCCAACGGTTGCCGACGTCACGACCTTGCCATTAATTCGTACTTGCATCTGCTCGGCGCCACTTCGCCCAATGGCACGAACGTTAACAATCGGCCCAGCAGCAACCGGCCGACCCAGGACGGTTCCCGATGGAACCGCGTAGGTAAACGAACCGTTGCAGTGCAGGACAGGAGAGACCGACGCTCGGGTTCGACAGCCCCCGTCGCTTCTGACATAGGTGCCTGACGAGGTTGTGCCGGGAGCGGTCGACTTCAGCACAACCCCGCCGAGGTTGATGTGTTCAACGGTCAGATCACGCGGACCGTTGTCGTTAATAAGTGCCACCTCAACCGATGTGATCTCGAGTGGAGCGGGAACGCCATGGCGGTACGCGTTGGTGCCCTTGGCGACGCGCCACCGCGCAGTCTCGACACCGTTGACCGTCAGAAGCATTTCTTCTTCGCCGGTGGCACCCGATGCCCGCACCACGATCTGATCTGGTCCGGCTGCGTCGACGGGCGATGCAGTAGACGCAATTGAGAGGACCCCAGCGAACGTTGCGATCACTAGGCCCATGGCCACGCGGAGGCACCAGACTCGTCGTTGTGTGACCATATTCTCGCCATTGGTGGCGTTGGTATCATCGGTTCCCGCACTGTGTGAAAGTTTCATGTCATGTATTACGGTAGTGTTACGAAGCGTAATCTGCACGTCGGGCATCAAAATATCATTTCTCTGTGTCAGGTGGCTCAAAGTGCTTCATCGGCAGTCCAGAACGGCCGATAAGGGGTGTGGGCATCGTCGGAGGACCCCCTCCGAGCTAAGTGGAAGTAATGAGAACTGAATGGCTGATTCCGTAGATCTTCAAACAGTCCGGGCACGTGTTGGAGTCCACTTCGACAAGTCCGGCAGCGTACGGGATCAAGCACTGTTCGCGTCCATGTGCCTGGCGCTTCCCTACGCACACGACGGCCGCGCCACCAAGATCGAGGTAGCGGTTAAGGATGATGAAATCACCGTCACTGACGATGGTCCGGGCATCTCGCTCGGGAATGTCCGCGGCACTGACATCCCAATTGCCCAACACATGATGTGTGCCGTCGGGGCGTGTCGAGACCACAAGGAACATGACGGTCACGCCAAGCTGCTATGCGGCATCAGCCTTGCCGAGGTCAACGCAATTTCGAGCTCAGCAAGCTTCGTGACGATGATCGACGGTGTGGCGTACGCTCAGAAGTACGCCATTGGCGTGCCAACCGCCGCGTTCAAGAAGGTCGATCGGAGCTCGCCCGGAACCCGTGTTCGCTTCACGCTCGACAAGCGGTGGATCGGTCGCGAAGGCTTCGACATCGTGTCGGTCGAGAATCAAGTGCGTCGGCTTGGCCTCGACTTGGTGAACGCTGACATCACCTTCACCCAGAGCTAATTGCCTTGTTCACCGCTCGCCGATAGAGGTCAGATTTAGCGGTACCGAAATTCGCTGCTCACAATATTGCCGAAGCAAGCCGCGTTCGCTTCCCTACTTGTGGAAATCTCCGACATAGGTAAATGCAACGGATTCGGAACCTTCCGAGCTTCACCGTCCTTCTCACGATCGTGTCGCTCGTGGTGCTGGTGCCATTGTCCGCATTTGGTTGGGGCCGATGGCAAGAAGCCAACACACGCGTGGCTGCCTCATTATCTGTTCGGGACAGCTCCGAACGACTACAGCTTCTGCTCCAACTCGCTCCAGCTCTCGCGCAGGAAGAATTTTCCCTGTTCTGGGTCGATGCCGGCATGGGACTGTTTGACGGGATCGCAACTGCTGGTGGCGACCAGCTCGTGCCAGACTTCGGTGCCTCCGTTGGTGAGGATACGAACCGAGTAGACCAAATCGCGTCGGCCCTAGATGACGACGAGATCTCGAACGCCATTCGTATCGTTCGCGCCGACGCTGCTGCTGGCACCCTCGGCTTCTTCGAGTACGAGAAACGGTATAGCGAAATCGTGGCGTTGGTAGAGGAGGAGCTTGGCGTCGAGCTCCGCGCCCTTAACCAGGAGGTAGCCAATGCCGGAGCAGGAGAGGTCGCACAAGCTGAACGGGTCGCCGAAGCAGCGGCGGCGCTACAGATGGCTGACTCGGGCCAAGCAAGGCGATGGGCACAATTGCACGCGGCTGAATTGTTCACGCCGACCTTGGTCGACTCGGTTCGGTTTGCCTCCCGCACCGCCGTTCTTGAGGAGCGAATACACACTCTCGAACGCGTCGCTCCGGCCAACTCGCGCGTAGGCGAACAGTGGCTCGACGTCCGCTCGAGTCGTGCCGCCGTCGAGTTGCGAGCCCGCTATAGAGAGACCGTTCAACGCTTCGCTGCCAGCGGGGTTACATCCACACGCGAACACCGAACATCCCTGCAGGCAAACGCCCTCGATCTCTCGTCCACTCTCCAGATCGCAAGCGGTGTTCGTGAAGGTTTCAACGATGCCGCCGTGTTTTCCGCTGGAATCGCCGTCGTCGTCGAAAGTTCATTGGATGAGATCGACATAGCGGCGGACCGTGCTGTCGCGTCCGCCGAGAGCGCTCGACTGTCGATCGTTATCTGGACCCTGCTGTTCCTCGCTCTGGTCATCGGAGGTGAATTGGCACTCGTGCTCACCGTGGGTCGTCCAGTGCGCCGAATGGCCTACACCGCCCAGCGCCTCAGCCTCGGCCACCTGGACACGGTCCTTCGCGAGAGCGGTCCAACCGAAATCCGTCTAGGGGCGCGGGCGCTGAACGAAGCTCTTGCATCGATACGAATAGCCGAAGCCCAGGCCATGGCGTTGGCTGACGAACGACTTGACGACGCGATTCTGGAAGAGAGCGCTCCAGGGGAACTCGGAACATCGCTCCATGCAGCAGTGAACCGGCTCGCCGAGTCGATTGCCGAACGCGACGACTTCCAGACCCAACTCGAACACGAGGCATCCCACGACCACTTAACCAAGCTCGCCAACCGGGCCGCTGTGTTACGGCATCTGACCGCAGCGATGGCTCGGACGTCACGAACCAACACAACAATGGCGCTGCTCTTTCTTGATATCGACGACTTCAAGTCGATCAACGATGCGCACGGGCACCACACCGGCGACGCGGTCCTTCGAACGGTGGCTGACCGATTGGTCAACACGATCCGCGAGGGTGATCTGGCAGGGCGGCTTGGCGGCGACGAGTTTGTCGTCGTTGCCGAACCGGTCGTCGACATCGACGCAGCGGTTCGACTAAGCGAGCGCATTCTTGTGGCCGTAAATGAGCCGATCACTGTTGAAGGCGTGACCTTTCACCCCAGCGTGAGCATCGGGGTCGGTATTGCTGACGCGGCGAATCGCCTTACGGCTGACGAGTTGGTGCGTGATGCCGACAGCGCGGTATATCGAGCGAAAGGGAGAGGCAAGGCGCGTGTCGAGGTGTGCGATGACGAGCTTCGGTCCCGAATCAAGGCGCGCGATGCCCTTGAGCTGTCGATTCGCCACGCGATCGACCACGACGAACTCGTGTTGCACTTCCAGCCGTGTGTATCGGCCAAGGAGCAACAGGTGGAAAGCGTTGAGGCGCTGGTTCGATGGGACCGGCCAACTGTTGGCTTGACGTATCCCGATGCGTTCATCCCTGCCGCCGAGCGGACCGATCTGATCTTGGACATCGACCGCTGGGTTCTCGACGCGGCGATTGCTCAACTCGGGCATTGGCAGGCCGACCCGCTCCTGAGAGCGCTTTCTGTTGCCGTGAACATCTCGGCACGACACCTCGGAACCGGCACCCTTTGCGACGAGGTCCGACACGCCAGTGAACGGTATGGCGTGAGCCCGACAAACCTGGTGCTTGAGGTGACAGAGACAGCGCTGTTAGAAGACCTGTCGGTGGCCGCACGAGAGCTGGCCTCGCTGAGGGAGCTCGGTCTGCGGATCGCGTTGGACGACTTCGGGACCGGGTTTATGTCGCTAGCTCACCTGCGGCAGTTGCCGGTCGACATCTTGAAGATCGACAGAAGCTTCGTCGCCGAAATCGACTCCCACGCCGATCAGTCGCTCGTAAACCTCATCGTCGATACCGGCCATATCCTCGGCATGACCGTGACCGGCGAGGGTGTGGAGACACGCAAGCAAGCACGAGCTCTTCGGGGAATGAATGTCGACCACTTGCAGGGCTACTACTTCAGCCGCCCGGTTTCGGTCGTCGAGGTTGGTCGCTTGGTAGCCGAAGCTCAGGAGTCCGACGAGTTGAGCAACTCGCGGTAGTCCTTCAACGCTCGACCATGTGACTTGGCGCCAGATCCAATCACTCCACCGGTGCGCGCTTTCTTGGCTGCGTCCTCGATGGAGTTGAGGAGTCCCGACACGTCGTCCATTGGCCCGGCAGACCGCAAGGCCTCGATGGCCACATAGAGATCTCCGAGCGATTCTTTGACCGATGCGAACTCCTTCTCGAGCTTTTCCTTAGCCTCGGCGAGTTCGGTGCTGTTGTCGTTCATGTCTGGACAGTACCCGACCGCGGACGCCTATGGATTCACGAGGACAGAACGGTTACGTCGAAGATCAAAGCCGTCAGGATGATGGAACTTTGCTCGCAGATGCCACTGCATCGAGCTCCGGGCAAACGTCACCGTGTTGAGCACCGCTATCGTGCCCCGTGCCCACTCTGGTATTCCATCGTTCGGGTCGGAGTCGTCCCGCTTCGGCAACTGCAGCTCGAAAGGGTGCTCGATCTCGTCGCCAGCGGCTAGGTGTACGTCGGTGTCGAGATCTGCAGTGGTTCGCCAAATCTCAGTTGTCGTGCGCTCACGGGTGATCCGCTTACTGAGGACAGGGGGCAACGTCCGAGCATCTCGCTGAACGCATACCAGCGCTACAGACAGGTGCCCTGGGCCGAGGTCGCGTTTTGCCCGCACCGTCACCGTCCCGCCAACCGTCGATCCCAAGTCGTAGGCAATCGATGGTGACGACAGATCAACCGAGCCCCATCCGGAGCCAACAACTCGTTCAAGCACGATGGTGGTTTCGGTCCATTGCAGTCGTCACCTTACTAATTACGACACTCATTGTGCGTCCTGCGGTTCCACCTTTGGACATCGGGTCGCTCTACACTGCGGCATGGCTCACTCGCTTCAGCGCCTGATCGTCGGCGACGACCCTTCCGCTTGGGCAGCCGCAGGTTTCGCGGTCGATGGGCGAACGGTGGCGCTCGGAAAGACAGTGATTGAACTCACGGGCAGTGCGGGCAAACGCGGGATCGTCGGGTGGGCGCTCGACGGCATCACCACCGACATCGACGGGTTGCCCACCGTGATCGTTCCCGATCACCATCAACCCGAAGCGGTCGATCACCCGAACATGGCATTTGCGATCGACCATGTTGTGGTGGCGTCCAAAGATCCTGCTCGCACCTCGGCTGCGTTTGGGGCGGCCGGAATGGACGAACGAAAGTTTATCACACTGCCCGGAGCAGACGGCCGTGATCGTCAGCAGCGGTTCTTCTGGGCTGGACGCGTCATCGTCGAACTCGTTGGTCCGGCGACTCCAGAGGTTTCCGAGGACGCTGGCTCGCCAGCGGCGTTCTGGGGTTTGGCGCTAGTCAGCGCGAACCTCGAGATCGCCTTATCGACGATGGGAGATTCCCTCGGTGAACCCAAGGACGCCGTTCAACCTGGCCGAAAGATCGCCACCGTTCGAACAAAGGACCTCGATATCTCGGTGCCGATCGCGCTCATGAGTCCGCACGTAGCGAACCTGGGCGAGCCCGAGCCGACTAGCTGATCTCGGGCGGCTGCAGCGATGGCAGCGACGGGAGGTCTCGCTTCGACGCCACAATTTTGGCAGCGACGATGCCGGCGATAAAGCCGAACAGGTGGCCTTCCCACGAAATGCCATCCTTGGGAACGAACCCGAAGATGAACGACCAGTAGAAGAACAACGCCACAAGCCCGACCGCGATGGTGACCGGCTTCTTCTCGATTACGGCTGCGGCGAGCAAGAAGCCGACAAGGCCAAACACCCAACCGCTAGCGCCAATGTGGTTCTCGTTCGAGCCGATGGCGAACGCCCAAACCATTGCACCACCAAGGCCAATGATCAGCGCGCTGGCTTTGAGATACCGAGCTAGGCCTCCCGTGAGGGTCAACGCACTCAGGATGAGGAACGGTGGCGTGTTCGAAATGAGATGCGGGAATCCGCTGTGCAAGAATGGCGACCAGAGGATCCCGTCAAGGCCCTCGGACGAGCGTGGGCGAATGCCGTTTGTCTGAAGTCGGTCGCTGAGAACTAATGTGTCGAGCGCCTCGATCACCCACATCGCAGCCAAGAGGCTGGCGACCAGCGCCAAGCTTCCCTTGATGATGTCGACAATGCCGCGCTTTTCGCCGTCGCCAGTGGTGGAGGTCCCTGTTAGGTCATTGCCCAGATCAGCCATTCATCCAGTGTAGAGAACGTCGACGCTCGGTGCCGGGCGACCTTCTGGGTGTCGCTCCCGACGCTCGTTGGGAATTTGTTACAGGTCGAGCGCCGCAGCGAGGACGCCAAGATGGTCGAGGTCTTTCACATCGAGCACCTGGAAATACATGCGGGTGCAGCCCGCTTCGCGGTAGGCCTCGATCTTCTCGAGTCCCTCCTCGACGGTTCCCGCAATACCGTTCTGGCGCAGCTCGCTGGCTTCGCGTCCAATCGCCTCGGCCCGACGCGAGAACTCGGCCTCGGTAGTTCCCATGGCGACCACCTGAGCTGCCGACCACACGAGGGTCTCGGGGTCACGCTCCTTGGCCTCGCACGCCTCGACGACCGGAGCGCAAATTTCGCTCCATTCGATTGGTGATGCGAACGGAACGTTGAACTCGCGAGCGTGCAGCGCTGCAAGCGCCGGGGTGCGCCGCTTGCCTCTACCGCCAATGATGATCGGGGGAGCGGGGCGCTGCCACGGACGGGGAAGCGCCGGTGAATCGGTCACCGTGTAGAACTCGCCCTCGTAAGAGAACGTGTCGGCCTCCGCGGTTGCCCATAGGCCCGCAATGATGTCGAGCGCTTCGCTGAACCGGTCGAAACGCTCGGCGATTGGCGGGAAGGCAATTCCGTATGCCTTGTGTTCGGATTCGAACCAGCCGGCTCCGAGACCAAGTTCGATTCGGCCTTGGCTCATCTCGTCGACCTGAGCCACCTGGATTGCGAGTTGCCCGGGGTGACGGAAAGTAATCGGACTGACCAGGGTGCCGAGGCGAAGTTGCTCGGTGTCGCGGGCGAGACCTGCGAGTGTGATCCAGGCGTCGAGCGGCCCTGGAAGCCCGCTGACGTGATCACCCATCTTGAGATAGTGGTCGGAGGTAAAGAAGCCCTCGAACCCCAACTCTTCGGCACGTTGGGCCAACCCAACAACTTCGGAGTATGTGGTTCCTTGCTGCGGTTCAATAAAGATGCGTGCATCCATGACCCGCAAGCTAGTTGCTTCCGACCGAGTTTCTGAAGCTGCGCACCAAACGGTGCGCTACGCGTTCAGTTGCGCTTCGATCCTTTGGGCCGTTGCAGCAACCCGCAGGCCAAGTTCGTCGAGATCAAGGCCATTTGGGAACCGAAACGAGGGCCCGTGTACGTGCAGCGCGAGCGTCGTACGACCCGATGCATCAACAATGGGCGCGGCCACCGAGTTGATGTCGCTCGCAAACTCTTGAAACACCCAGGCGTACCCGTCTTCGCGGATCTTGGCGAAGCGTTCACGAAGTTCTGACGGCTCGACCATCGTCTTATCGGTTAGTGTCTCGAGCTCGCACTCGAGAAGGTTGTTCTGAACCGCCCGGCTCGAGTGAGCCAAGATGGCGAGGCCTGCAGGAACCGCATGGGCTGGTGTTGGTTCGCCGGTCCAGTCGCGCACGACAACGGAGCTCGCCGGGTCGTCGACCTGGAGCAGCGTGAGCACGCTCGTGCCGTCGAAGCGGTTCAGGCCAACCGCTTCACCGGTGAGCTCCATGAGCTCGACCATGTGCGGACGTGCAATATCGATGGCGTTCTGCGCACCGCGAAGCGCCGTGGCGAGATCTGCTATTCCGCCGCCGAGCGCGTAGGCGCCATCGCCGTTCTGCGTAACAGCCTGCTCGACCTCCAGGCTTGAAAGCAGACGCGAGACCGTGCTCTTGGGCAGTCCCGTCCGTTCGCTGAGGTCGGTTACGCCAGCCGGACCGAGCGACAGAGCGCGAAGGATGGCAAACGCCCGCTCAATTGATTGCACGCCTCCAGCCATGCCCAGATCATACCGGACGATTCCGCATTGTGGAACTGGGTGTCCCGCGATGCGGACCAATGCGGACCAAGGTGAAGTTGGTGGTTCTAACGGGCGGCTTCGATCTTGGTGATTACCGTCTCAGCAATGGCATCGATGGCGACCTCTTCGGTCTCCATGGTCTTGCGGTCGGTCAGCTCCACGACGCCGTTGTCGAAGCCACGTGGCCCAACCGTCACACGGTATGGGATGCCAATGAGTTCACAATCGGCGAACTTAACTCCAGCTCGGGCGTCTCGGTCGTCGATGAGCGCATCGATTCCGGCAGCGCGGAGCTGGTCGTACAGGTCGTTCGACGCCGCCAACGTGCGCTCGTCGTTGACCTTCATCACGGTGATGCAGACCTCAAATGGCGCTACCGACACTGGCCACACGAGGCCGTTGTCGTCGTTGTGGGTTTCGGCGATCGTGGCCATATTGCGGCCAATACCAATGCCGTAGCTTCCCATGACGATCGTTCGTTTCTCGCCGTCAGCGTCGAGCACGAACGCGTTCATAGCCTCGGCGTATCTGGTTCCAAGTTTGAAGATATGGCCCGCCTCAATCGAGCGGACGATCTCCATGGCCGACGAGCACTTCGGGCACGCCTCGCCTGCCTGCACCTCGCGCAGATCGACGTAGCGCTCGACGTTGACGTCGCGAGCAATGTCGACACCGCGATAGTGCCAGTCGTCCTCGTTGGCGCCGGTCGTCATGTTGGTTCGACCCTCGAGCGCGGTGTCGACCAAAACCGTAATGTCGTTGCGTACGCCAACCGCGCCAAGCGAGCCTGGGGCGGCACCGAGGTGCTCGATGGTCTCTTCAGGGGTAGCCGGGCGAATGTCGATCGCGCCAGTTTCGTCCTGCAGCTTCTGCATGTTCAGCTGATGGTCGCCTCGCACAACCGCGACGGTGATGTTGCCGTCGAGAACCATGATCATCGACTTCATTTGTGATGCTGCAGGAGCACCGGCCTCCTCGAGCGCTTTGATCGTGCGGATGCCGGGCGTAGCGAATTTCTCTGGTTCAGCTGGCGGAGCGTCGTCGGTGACTGGATCGAGCGCCGACGTTGCCCGCTCGACGTTGGCCCGGTAGTCACAGCTGGGACACCGAACAACGTCGTCCTCGCCAGCAGGGGAAGCAACCATAAATTCGATCGAGCCTGCGCCTCCCATGGCGCCCGACGAGGCCTCGACCGGCATGGCGTCGAGGTCGAGCTTCTCGAAGATCCGCAGATAGGCCTCGTGATGTTTATCGAAGCTTGCGTCGAGGCCCGCAGCGTCGACGTCGAGGCTGTAGCTGTCCTTCATCGCAAATTCACGCACCCGCAAGAGGCCGGCCTTGGGACGCGGCTCGTCACGGAACTTCCATTGAATCTGGTACCAGATCTGGGGGAGCGACTTGTAGCTATTGACTTCGGTGGCGATCTGGGCGAAGACCTCTTCATGGGTCATGCCCAAACCAACCTCGGCTCCCGAACGATCTTCGAGCCGGAACATCTCGTCACCCATGGTCGCCCATCGGCCGCTCGCCTCCCACAACGACTTCGGATGCATTGCCGGCAGAAGAAACTCTTGCCCGCCAATGAGGTTCATCTCGTCGCGCACGATCTTGGCGACCTTTTCGTGGACCTTCCATCCCAGCGGCAGCATCGAGTAATGACCCGCATGAAGCTGACGCATGAACCCGCCGCGAACCAGCAGCTTGTGGCTCACCGCCTCAGCATCACCTGGGGCATCGCGAAGTGTGGGAACGAACAGGTTTGACCAACGCATGGGCCAACTATACGGCGCTGACGTAGGGCGAGGCTCCATCTGCAAGACGTCCGAATCGAGTGGAAATTCATCTCGCACACGCCCCACAGAATCGATCGCGCCTGTAGTACGTTAGAGCCTCTAACATACGTGTGACCTGTCCCACATTATGGACAGGTCCACTCACTGGATTCGAAGGGAACTCTTGTGCCCAGAACACGATTGACTACGCCGCTTGTCCGCAAGGACGGCGAGCTCGTCGAGGCAACCTGGGACGAAGCGCTCGCCCGGGTTGTCGAAGGCTTCAGCAAGGCCCAACCAACCGGCGAAACCTCGTTCGGAATGTTCAGCTGTTCGAAGTCGACCAACGAGATGAACTATGCGGCGCAGAGGTTCGCTCGCAAGGTGATGGGGTCAAACAACATCGATTCCTGTAATCGAACTTGACACGCTCCCTCTGTCGTCGGTCTGGCGACAGTCTTTGGTGCTGGTGGCGGCACCGTCTCCTACGAGGAGATTGAAACCACCGACCTGATCATCATGTGGGGATCAAACGCACGCGAAGCGCATCCCATCTTCTTCCATCACGTCCTCAAAGGCATCCGTAACGGCGCCAAGATGCTGTCGGTCGACCCTCGCCGTTCCCAGACGGCCAAGTTCGCCGACCTGTGGCTCGGGTTGAACGTTGGCACCGACATCGCGCTCGCGAATGGCGTGGGTAAGTACATCGTCGACAACAACTTGCAGAACGACGAGTTCATTGCGCACTCGACACAAGGCTTGGATGCCTACATCGAGTCGATCCAGGAGTGGACCCTCGAGCGCACCGCCGAAGTCACTGGCCTTCCCGAGTACGCCATTGCGGAGCTGGCCGAGGCCTACGCAACTGCCGAATCAGCGCAGATTTGTTGGACGCTTGGCATCACCGAGCACCACACGGGCGCCGAGAACGTCATGGCGCTGTGCAACCTGTCGCTGCTCACGGGCCACGTTGGCCGCTACGGATCTGGCCTGGTGCCGGTGCGTGGTCAGAACAACGTGCAAGGCGGGGGAGACATGGGCGCGTTGCCGAACAAGCTCACCGGCTTCCAAGACGTGGCCAACGACGAGATTCGGGCCAAGTTCGAAGCTGCGTGGGACTGCACGATTCCGGCCAAGCCTGGGCTTCACCTGACGCTCATGTTCGAGGCGATGGAGAAGGGCGAACTCACCACGGTCTTTTGCATTGGTGAGAACCCAGCCGACTCTGAAGCCGACATCAACCATGCCCGAGCGTTGCTCGAAGGCTTGGACATGTTGGTCGTTCAAGACATCTTCTTGACGCGCACCGCCGAGATGGCTGACGTCGTCTTGCCCGCATCTGCTGGTTGGGCTGAGACCGAAGGCACCGTCACCAACTCCGAGCGTCGAGTGCAGCGCAGCCGAAAGGCGCTCGACCCGCCAGGCGACGCGAAGGACGACCTCGAAATCATCAACATGATTGCCGAAGCTATGCAGCCGGGCTGGGGCAACCCGTCGCCCGAAGAGATGTGGGACGAGCTGCGCACCGTGTCGCCTATGCATGCCGGGATGAGCTGGGAACGGCTCGAGGAGCACGGCGGCCTGCAGTGGCCATGCCCCACCCTCGATCATCCTGGAACGCTCTACCTGCACGGGTGGTTGTGGGATGACGATCTCGGTGGACGCGAACCCGCCCCTTTCACGGTGAACGAGTGGCGTCCTCACGTCGATGAGCTCAACGACGACTTTCCGTTGTTGATGACCACCGGCCGTGTGCTTGACAGCTACAACACCGGTGTCCAGTCCGACGGCTACAACTCTCCGATTCGTTCGGGCGAAGCGCTCGACATGAACCCAGCCGACGCCAAGCGTCTCGGCTTGGTGACCGGCGACCGAGCCGAAGTGTCGTCACGACGAGCCACCATCGAAATGGAAATTCGGGTGCAGCCCGACCTTCCGGTTGGCTTGTGCTTCACGACATATCACTTTGCTGACACCACCGACACGAACCAGCTAACGATTGAGGCGTGGGACAAGAAGTCTGGAACGGCCGAGTTCAAAGCAACCGCCATCAACGTCAAGCCGCTCGTCGCGGCATAAGCAGTGATTTGTACACCGTTTGATACCCCTGCGGTATCAAACGGTGTACAAATCACTAGACCGAGGAATTTGTAATGCCTGAAATAGCGGTTACTGCCGCAGAAGCGACCGATGCTGAACGCAACGCGGTTGCCGATTCGATCATGCTCCAAGACCCGGGTCAGATCAGCTTCGACGCTGCGGGCCCAGCGCTCACCTTTGACGGTGATCGCATAGCCCGTAGTGGACAGGAGCGGATCTTCAACCGGCGCCACCTATTGCTGCCGGTTCTCCATGACGTTCGTGATGCCATTGGTTGGCTGAGCGAAGGCGGCATGAACGAGATCGCCACGGCATTGCAGGTCCCGCCGGCTGAGGTCTATGGCGTGGCCAGCTTCTACGAATTGTTCACCTTTGAGGCACCGTCGACTCCCGATGCACTGCACGTGTGCGATGACACGGCATGCCGGATCCAGGGCGCCAACGAGCTAAAGGCCGAGCTGTCAGCCGATGGATATGACGTGCACGGCAGTCCATGTCTGGGATTGTGCGAGCAGGCTCCAGCGGTCTTCGTGCAACGAACTGGCGAAGCACACGTGAGCGTCCGCTCAGCAACCAAAGAAACCGTCGTTGCCGCGATCGGCGGTGCGATGACCAACCCGGTCGCTCCGGTTCCTCAACCAGCTGAAGAGCTCACGCTCTTGCGTCGTGTGCACGACGCTGCCGCAGTCGACTACGACGGCTACGTTGTCACCGGCGGCTATGAGGCTCTAGCAAAGGCTGTCGCCATGTCACCGGCTGAGGTCGTCACCCACGTCGGTGATGCTGGCCTTACCGGCCGAGGCGGAGCGGCGTTCCCGACCGGCTTCAAGTGGTCGGCGGTTGCTGGTGAACCTGGCCCACGTCACCTCGTGGTGAACGCTGATGAGTCCGAGCCCGGCACCTTCAAGGACCGGGTCATGATGGAACACGACCCGTACTCGCTGATCGAGGCCATGACGATCGGCGGCTATGCCATGGGCGCCGAGCAGGGCTGGATCTACATTCGCGGCGAATACCCCGAGGCCACACGACAGCTGAAGTCAGTAATCGCCGAAGCACGCAGCAAGGGCATGCTCGGCGACAATGTCGGCGGGCATGGCTTTCGCTTCGACATCGAACTCCGCCTCGGTGCCGGTGCCTACATCTGCGGCGAAGAAACAGCATTGCTCAACTCGATCGAGGGCTACCGCGGTGAGCCCCGCAACAAGCCGCCGTTCCCCACGACGCACGGCCTGTTCGGCCAGCCAACGGCCATCAACAACGTCGAGACGATGGTCAACGTCAACCAGATCATGCTGCTCGGCGGCGAAGGCTATGCCACCGTCGGAACCGAGAAGTCGACCGGAACCAAGCTGTTCTGCCTCTCCGGTCACGTGGCGAACCCCGGCGTGTATGAGGTGACGTACGGAGCAACGCTTCGCGAGGTCATCGAACTCGCTGGCGGAGCGACCGGCAACCTCAAGTCGATCCTGATGGGCGGCGCTGCTGGCTCGTTTATCGGCACCGACATGATGGACGTACCGCTCACCATCGAAGACAGCCGCGAGAACGGGTTCGCACTCGGCTCGGGTGTGGTGATGCTGCTCAACGACACTGTCGACTACGACGACTTCGTGGCCCGCATCGCCCAATTCTTCCGCGACGAAAGCTGCGGCCAGTGCGTTCCGTGCCGTGTAGGCACCGTGCGTCAGGGCGAATCACTGCTTCGTATTCGCGAGAAGGGCTCGCCCATCGACACCGAACGCAAGATGCTCGACGACTTCGCAATGGTCATGAAGGACTCGTCGATCTGCGGCCTCGGACACACCGCCTCGGGAGCCATTTTGTCGGCGATCGACCTCGGCCTCATTGGAGGACAACAATGACATTCGTAGACATTCCGGTAGAGATCCGAAGCAAGGTCACGATCTCGGTCGACGGCGAAGCGGTCGACGTGCTCGAAGGCGACACCATCCTCGACGCCTGCACCAAGGCGGGCAAGACCACCCCGACCGTCTGCTATGGCCCGACGGTCACCCCGGTCAACGCCTGTCGGGTGTGCGTGGTCGAGCTCGAGGGCTCACGCACGCTTGTGCCGTCGTGTTCTCGTCCAGCCGAAGAGGGCATGGTTGTCAAGACCGATACCGACCGCGTCACCGATAACCGAAAGATGGTTCTCGAGTTTTTGGCTACGTCGAGCGACGTCAGCCAGTCTGACGAGATTCAGGGTTGGTTGGGCGACTACAAGGCGGATCTTGATCGCTACGATGCCGCCACCACCGAGCGGATGACCGACGAGGTCAAGATCGAAGACGACCTGTACATCCGGGCCTACGACCGCTGTGTGCTCTGCTACAAGTGCGTCGAGGCGTGCGGCGAGGATGCCCAGTGGACCTTCGCCATCGCGATGAGCGGACGCGGCTTCAACAACCGCATCAGCACCGAGTTCGACGTGACCTTGCCCGACTCGGCGTGCGTCTACTGCGGCAACTGCGTGGCGGTATGCCCGACCAACGCACTCCAGTTCAAGACCGAGTTCGACCTTCGCAAGATGGGGGACTGGCGCCCAGAAGACCAAAGCGTCACCCGCACGGTCTGTTCCTACTGCGGTGTCGGCTGCAACCTCGACCTCCACGTCCAAGACAACCAAATCGTCAAGGTCGACTCACCCATGGACCACTCAATAACCAGCGGCAACCTCTGCGTAAAGGGCCGGTTCGGTTACCAATACGTCCAAAACCGTCCAGACAAGTAACGTTTTTCTGAGTTCAGTGCCCGGTATGCGTGCACCATCCTCAGAAGAACGGAAGAAGTGGGGTCGTTGTGGCTGAAACCTACGATGCGGTCATTATTGGTGCCGGAGTGTTTGGCTCAGGAATTGCCCATGAGCTCACGAGTCGCGGGTGGAAGACCTGCAACGTCGACATGTTCGGTGCCGCGGGTCATGGTTCCACTTCAAGTTCAGGGGCGATCATTCGCTTCAACTACTCGACGGTTCCCGGTGTGGAGATTGCGTGGGAGGGAAATCACTACTGGGAGGACTTCGAGGACTACATCGGCGTTCCCGATGAGCTCGGCTATGCCCGCAAAATCACAACCGGTGGGCTCTTTCTCCGAACCCACGACGATCTCCACAAGCTGTACGTCAAATGCATGGGCGCAGCGGGTGTGCCCTACGAGGAATGGACTGCGGCCGACCTCGCTGAGAGGTTGCCGTCGATCGGGCTGGATCTGTATGGCGGGCCGTGCGGTATCGACGATGACCGCTTCTGGGCCGAGCCAACGGGGTCGATCCCCGGAGCGTTATATCAACCGGCAGCTGGGCATATCTCCGACCCGCAGCTGGCCGCCCACAATCTGCACACCGCGGCTAAGGCGAAGGGTGGCGAGTTCAGGTTCAACACCACCGTCAACGAAATCCTCACC
This sequence comes from uncultured Acidimicrobiales bacterium, assembly GCA_938038785.1. Classification (GTDB taxonomy): domain Bacteria; phylum Actinomycetota; class Acidimicrobiia; order Acidimicrobiales; family SHLQ01; genus SHLQ01. Next base: position 115,424 of record CALHTB010000009.1, on the reverse strand, counting down.
ACCGACGACGCATCGGCCGTTCGTGGAGTAAAGCTCGACGATGGAACCGAGATCCATTCGCCTGTCGTGGTCAATGTTGGCGGGCCGTTCTCGGCGACGCTGAACAGCATGGCTGGTCTGAGCGGTACCGAGGCCATCACCACCAAACCAATGCGCCACGAGGTCCACGTGGCTGCGGCGCCCGAGGGTGTCGACTACGAGAACGACGGCATGATGGTCGCAGACCTCGACCAAGGAATGTACTTCCGTCCCGAGGCCGGTAATCAGATCTTCATCGGCTCGACCGACCCGGACTGCGACCCCGTCGAATGGGTCGACGACCTCTCGACCCTCAATCGCGAGATCACCGAGGAGCGGTGGAACATACAGACCATGCGTCTCGCCAAGCGCATCCCGACATTTGGCGTGCCCCATCAGAAGAAGGGTTTGGCTGACGCCTACGACGTGAGCTCCGACTGGGGTCCGATCTATGACCGGACCGACCTCGATGGTTTCTTCGCCGCCCGTGGCACCAGCGGGAATCAGTTCAAGAACGCGTGCGTTGGATCACACCTAATGGCTGAGCTCATCAACGCGGTCACCAATGGCCTGGACCACGACAACGACCCGCTCGTCGTCACCGGCCGTTACACCGGTGCCAAGTTGAACATGGCTGACTTCAGCCGTAACCGCACGATCAATCCCGACTCGACCGGCACGGTACTTGGCTAGGGTGCCGTCGATCTAGCTGGCCAGTGGGACAACGACAGCGACCGCCGCGAGTATCAGCCCAAATGGGACTCGCTTGTCGGCGTCACGTTCGCTTAGCAGCGAACCGATAGACAACACGGCGGAGATGCCGGCAGCGACAAGCGCCGACGTCCAGGCCATCGTCCAGCTGGTGGTCCCCAGCACAAAGCCAACCAACGCGGAGATGTAGATGTCTTGACGGTCGATGCCCCCTGGGTGAAACACCCGGGCGAAGAACGGAATGCCAGCGAGCACGAACATCGACAGCAACCCTGTCGTTATCGACCCGTCAACCATAAGCGAGAGTGTGACTACGAGGACGACGCACAGCGCGGTGAGAAGCAAAGTATGCGGGCGTTCGGGCATCTTGCGGTCTTCGCGAACCGATGCCAGCGAAGCCAACGACGCGGCGAAGACCAGCAGGCGGAGGATCGACAGAGCGGCGATCACTCGCGGACCAACACGTCATCAATTAGACGTTCAGGAACATAACCGCCGTCCACATCAAAGCGGCGGTGTGCAAAGTCACGAGTGAACTCGAAGTCCAACCCAGCTACGCCTCGTCGGTTTTTCTCGATCGAAAAGATCACCTTTGAGTGGAAGCTCTCCGCACGCACCGAGTCGAACGCCGAGTGATTTCGAGAGACGATCGACAGCTTGTCATTCAATAGCAGTTCAATATCACTCTCGTGAGCAATGCGAGCTGCATCGGCCAAGCCCGCTCCGCGAAGTCGCTTGGAGGCGATGCCGCTATCGGACGTCATCGCGGTCGCAATGACGGTTGCGCCTGTTTCAACCGCGAGCTCCTTACAGGCAATGGCCGCATCGCCGGGCAGGCCATCCACCTTTCCAAGGTGGTCCACAACCAGTACGTCAGCGCCGATGCTCTCTACGGCAGTTCGAAGGAAGGCAAATCCACCGCGTCGGCCGCGGGTATCGAGCACGACGATTCGATCAGACATTCGTACCAGGCGATCTGCTGCCGTTTGCAGGAGTGTGTCGCTCTTGACGGTTTCTTCCCAGCTTGCCTGACCGGAAATCAGCCGGTCGATCATTCCCCTCGAACTGGCACTCTCGATCGGGGTTGCGACGAGTTCGCCAAGCTCGATCAGCAAGAGCTGAGCCATAACGATCAACTCGCTGTGCTCGTAGCACGCGAGGACCACCGTTCGTCCAGCTGATGCAAGGTTTCGCGCCCATTGAACTGCGGTCACCGATTTTCCGATGCCCGGGCGGCCCCCGATGACGATCAGCTCCTCAGGCGCCAGTCCGCCAGAGAGAATGGAGTCGACGAGCGTGTAGCCGGTAGGCCGCAAGTCTGTTGGGGCGCTCAGCAGTGCCATGTGATCGGGCTGAAGCAGGTTCGACAGCGACACAACCCCGTGCTGACGAAGTGGTGCGGAGACTTCCAGGTCGGTCATGTCAGGTTCCAAACGTATCGATGGCGGAGAAGACAGCTGGTGCGAGGACGACGATGATGAGGGCGGGCAAGATGAACAGCACGAGCGGAAGAATCATCTTGACCGGCAGCTTTTGGGCCATCTCCTCGGCACGCTGGCGACGAATGACCCGGAGCTCCTTCGACTGCGACCGCAGTACCTGAGCAATTGGCACGCCGAGCTTCTCCGCCTGTTGAAGGGCGACGACAAACTGGCGCAGCTCGGGAACGTCGGTTCGATACGTGAGGTTGTCGAACGCAGTGGCACGGGTCATGCCGACTTTCATGTCTTGCAACGTGTGGCCAAGTTCCTCGCTCAGCGGCGAATCGACGGTGGCGGCGACGTGGCTCAGGGCCGAGTTGAAGCCCAGCCCGGCCTCAACACTGATCGTCACCTGATCAAGAATGTCCGGTAGCGATTGAGCAATCTCTTGTTGACGCTTCTGGCCACGAATGCCAATCAGAAGGTCGGGAGTCATGAACGCACCGATCGTCAAGACGATTCCCATTAAGAGTCCGCGCACGTTCGTGACATCGGATACCCATTGCAGGAACATCACCAGACCGATACCGGTGCCAAGCAAGAGCTTCCAAACAAGGACTCGTTCGAGAGGCCAGGTTCGGCCGACCCCGGCCAAGGTGATCTTTCGTGCGAGACGATCGACGAACCCGACGGGCGAGACCGCTCGCGCTGCGTCGGCCAAGCGGGCGATACCGGGAGCCACGACACGTTCGCCCGCCGCCTGAGCAAGGACAATTTCTCGCAAGTCGTTGTTGACTCGCAACCTGTCGCGGACGCCGCTGCGAGAGTCTTCGGCAGAGAAAGACCACCACAACACGGGAATCGAGAGCCCGGCACACACGGCACCAAAGAGTGCAATTGCAGGTAAGTCGAACATCTAGAACCTGACTTTCATGAGAGAGCGCATCCAAAGGCTGCCAGTAGTGATCAGCACGAAGGCCAGAGCCAGAGCGACGAATCCGCGGGTGTCTGCGACCAATTGGCCGATGTAGTTCGGATTCGTGATTGCCATGATCGCGGCCACGACGAAGGGGAGTGAGACGATGAGGTAGCCCGAGTACCGCCCCTCAGCGGAAACGGCAGCGAACTGCCTACGTACGAAGTTGCGATCGAGCATGGTGGCGTGCACATTGTCGAGCACTTCGGCGAGGTCGCCGCCAACTTCGCGGTGAATGTCGATGGCATGGACGACCCAAGTGAAGTCATCTGATTCGATTCGGTCGGCGAGTGCGTGCAGCGCATCGCCGTAATCGCGGCCCAAGCGGTGTTCGGTCGTCAGTCGATGGAACTCGTCAGAGGTAGGTGAGTCTGTCTCGTTAGCGATGTGCTCGGTCGCCTGGGGAAGCGCATACCCGGCGCGCAGACCGCCGGCCATCAGTTGCAACGTCGCAGGGAGTTGCTCGACAAACTGCTTCTTTCGTTTGGATGCTCGATACGAGAGGGACATGCGAGCTAGGAAGTAGGCCCAAATGAACGACAACACACCCAACACGACCCCGAACCGCAGTCCGGTAAGTAGTGCTTGGACAATTGCGTAAGAACACGCGATCACGACGAACTCAGCGGGTCGCAGCGCCCACCCAGCACGTTCGAGGGCCCGGCTCAGGCGCCGTCCACGCCCGTTTCGACCAAGCACGCGCTCGGCAGCGTGTTCGAGCTGGCCGGCGAGGTTTCCAACCTGCGTGCCGCCACCGCTAATGGTGTTGCGGCCCCGCTCAGTGAGCAACGTTACGCGCTCACTCGGGAAGCTCAGTAAGAGCCCGACCAGGAAGAAGGTGGCCGCAAGCGCAGCAATGCCCGCTGTCTTCACCGTGGACGACATCCTCCAACTCTCAGAGATCGAGACCTGAACGGGCGGATTGCGACGGATGTTCTCGGCAGCGATTGCAGCCGCATCAGGCGGGGGTCGTTCGGCGCCACCGTCGATGGCCGGAGGCACCGATGCTCGTAGGAACCGAACCTCAGTACCCGCCAGAAGAACTTCGGTGTTGACCAAGACAAGCGCGCTGCCCGCTGCGTTGCCGTCGGGCGTGAATCGAATGACAAATCGGTTGGCAAGCTGGTTCGCAAGGTCGTTGTACAGGGGGAGCAGCGCATCAACGCTGTCGGTGCGCTCAACCCTGCCAGAAGTACCTGCTACCACATCCTCCAAGTTGCCCGTTGCGGTCTCCGACGTCGCGAGTGCAACTGCGAACGGTTCGACGTTGCCAGCAAGTAGAGCGTCACGCGCTTGCTCGAGGGAGGCTGTGCTCGCGCTGTCGCCGCCGTCCGTCAGTGCGACGAGGACACGCTTTGTACCTTCGGCTTCGCTGAAGAGCGATTCGGCCAAGACCAATGCGTCGAATAGTGCCGTATCGCCGCCGACGGCGAGGGAGTTGATTGCTTGTAGTGTCTCGTCGCGAGTGGCCGAGCGCTCAGCGACGGTTGTGGCCTTCTGATCGAACGCGACAACGGCAATGCCCACCCCCGGAGGAAGTTGCTGTACGAACGAGGAGGCTGCCGCCTTCGCTGCGTCAAGCGGTGCACCCTTCATGCTTCCGGAGATGTCGATGACGAGTACGACTTCAAGGTTGTCACTTGAGATTGCCTCGAAGGTCACGTCGGGCCGTTCGTTACCAACAACGACGGTCACCGATTCGGGTTCGATCTCCGAGAGCGAGAGTTTGACGGGTACAACAACTTCGGCCTCAACCTCTCCCGTCTCCTTGTCTCGGCGAACAGTGTCAACTATGAGCTCTTCATCGCGGCCTTGGAGTGTTTCATCCGTGCCCGGTTCGACTTCGTCTTGAGCGCCAGCGGGGGGAGCAGCGAGGACGACCATCGCTGCGACGAGGAGGCCAGCTAGTCCGGCAACAAGACGGTGGTAAACGTTGGGGCCCATCAGTTCGCGCGCTTCAGTGTCATGCCAGCGTGTGGGTCACCAAAGATCCCGTCGTCCAAGGTAAAGCCATAGTCAGAAAGGCGGGCCTCGAATTTCGGACGGATGCCTGTGGGCACCACCGATCCAAGTACGGTTCCATCCTCATCCCGACCAAGCGAATGATCGAATACGAACAGGTCGCTGAGTGTGATCGTGTCGCCCTCGATGCCCTCGACCTCTACGACGCGTGTAACTCGACGAGAGCCATCGCGCATCCGGCTCAGGTGCACGATGAGATCCACGGCGCCCACAACTTGTTCTCGAATCGCCTTCACTGGCAATTCGAATCCCGCCATCATCACCATGGTCTCGAGACGTGAAAGCGCATCGCGAGGCGAGTTCGCGTGCAGCGTCGATAGTGATCCCTCATGGCCGGTATTCATTGCCTGCAACATGTCGAGTGCTTCTGCACCTCGCACCTCGCCAACGACAATTCGATCAGGCCGCATGCGAAGACTGTTGCGGACGAGGTCACGAATCGACACTTCGCCACGGCCCTCGATGTTCGGTGGCCTCGCCTCGAGGCGAACAACGTGACGCTGGTGCATTCGAAGTTCGACCGCATCCTCGATTGTGACAATTCGATCCGAGTCGGGTATCGCCGCGCTGAGAACGTTCAACATCGTGGTCTTTCCCGTGCCGGTTCCACCGGTCACCAGGATGTTCAGTCGTCCGCCCACACAGTTCGTGAAGAAGTCCGACATCTCTTCGGAAAATGAGCCCAGCCTGATGAGGTCGGCCGCCATTAGCGGCCGTTTCGCGAACTTTCGAATGGTCAGTTGCGGGCCATCTACCGCAAGCGGCGGAATGACAGCGTTGACGCGAGACCCGTCTGGAAGACGGGCGTCGACGGTAGGTGAGCTTTCATCGATTCGACGGCCGACGCCGCTGACGATTCGCTCGATGACATTTCGAAGCTGTTCCTGCGTGATGTAGTGGGCGTCTGTCAGCTCGAGTCGGCCATCGCGTTCCACGTAGATTGACTTGTCGGACAGGACCATGATCTCGGTGATCGATGCGTCGTCGAGAAACCGTTGAATTGGCCCATACCCAATGACGTCTCGACAGATTTCTTCGACAAGCTGTGCTCGCTCAGCGGTACTGAGCGGTGCGGCGTCATCATCGACTGCGTGCGAGAGCTCTTGAACAAGCATTTGTCTCAGCTCGGTCTCCGTCATCGACGGGTCGGTGATGCGGCCGCCAAGGCGGGCGTACAGGCGCTCTTGGGCTCGCTGCTTGAACCCCTCGAATGGGTCCTCAGCTACCTGTTGTGCTGGTTCAGCAATGAGGAAGTCCGACGATTCCACCGGGGCCACATCGGCTGCTTTGATTCGGTCACCAAGTCTCATTCGCTGCGTCTCCTTCGTAGCCAGCTCTGTTCCGCTGCCTCTGTGTGTGCGGTGCGTCGAGCTAATTCTTCAAATGCTCGTCCGACAGGGGAGCGTCGGTCGTCTGCAGACACCGGTACCCCGCGGTTCACCGATAGCGGCACCGATCGCGAGGAAGGAATCCTGACGTCGATGCTCAGTCCGAGCGTGGCCTCGATGTCCTCGATTGAGATACCGACCTTTGACGACGCTCGATTCAGGACCAGGTGCCAGTCAGCGTGACGAATTCCCAACATCTGCAGTGCATCGATCTCCTTTGCAACTGCACGCACCGACGGCACGTCCATGCTCGCGAGCAACACCAAGTCGGTGGCAATATCGAGGACCTCGAGCGTGAACTCATCAATTCCCGCAGCCGTATCGACAACCACGTAGGGAAACTCTGACGCCAGGGTCTTGAGGGTGTCGGCGACCAGCTTCGGCGACATGTCGTCGGCCTCGGCCGGCGTGTTCGGCGCGGCGAGCACGTAAATCCCGGTCGACTGGTTCGGCGTGAGGAGCGTCTTGAGTCGAGCCGTCGTCATCTCGCCCGGATGGTTGAGCACGTCGGCCATGGTGTTGGCGGGCTCGATGCCAAACGCCGAGCCGACATCGCCGAACTGGAGATCAAGATCGACGAGAACCACGTCCCCGGGATACTTGTGAGCCAGCGAAACCGCGAGATTCGAGGAGACGGTCGTCTTGCCAGAGCCGCCCTTGGCTGCGAGGACAGGAATGATCCGGTTCTTCGTTTCGGTGAAAGGTTCGTGGATGACCTCGCGGCGCCGAGTTACCGCAGCGAGCGCACGATTGATCACGCGCTCGATCTCGACCTGGTCTGCATCGGGCGAAATGACTCCACGGGTTCCTGCCTGCAGGGCTCGCTCAAGAACCGTCGGTGTTGGTGGGGCCACGATAACGACGGCCGTCTCCGGGTGGTTCAAGTCCAGCTGTTCCGCGACCATTAGCGCTGTGTCGACGTCAGAGTCGGGTCCCACAACCACTAGAGAGGGTTTCTCGACCATCAGCGTCGCAACAATGGTGTTGATATCTCCCGATGCGAACGCCTCAGGCGAAGACACCAGGGTCGCGCCATCGGCCTGCTCCACCGCCTCGCGAAGCCGCTGGGCAAAGATCTCGCTAGACGACGCATGGTTGATGAGGGTCATCGGAGGTTGCCACCTTCGTATGCTGTGCTCCAGGTGATGATCTGTGTGCCATCTTCTGGTGCGCCCTCGGGATCGATGGCGAGCCAGATTCGGCCGAACTCCATTGCAAACACCAGGCGTTCAATTGACGGCGCATCGAGCGCTACGGTTACGAGCAGGTTGCCAGTTGGGGCCAACGCAGCTCCGGTTTCGACGGTGTCATCATCGGAGAACGTTGACTGGGGAAGCTCTTCTTCCTGGACATTCGTGACAAGTACTTTGTGCTGGAGGATGTGGCTCTCGCTTGGCGTCTTGTCCGAGTTAGACGAGTCCAGGTAGCGATCGAGCAGGGTGTCGAGTTGCTCATTGGTTACGACAATTTCAAGGCCGTCTGGAAGAGTGCCCTGCGACTGGTCAAAGGGGTCGAATGAGGCGACGAGAGCCACGGTGTCTCCGGGCTTAACCGAGCCGCCGACAACTCGCTCGGGTGAGAGCGACATCGACATCTCAAGAAAGCCCTCTGGTGCTTGTTCAACTCGGGCGTACTTGCTGACCGACCGGGGCTCGATGAACCGATCAATCGTCAACTGCTCGCCTGGGAGTACGTCGATCGCGGCCACCAGTCCGTCGAGGCTTGCCAAGTCGGCGATTGCGCCTTCCACCTGGACTTTGGTCGGGATTCGCTCAAGAACGACGAGATCTTCGAGGTTCTCGCCGGAGGTACCTTGTTCGATCTCGCTCTCAGCAACCCAGACCTCGACGACCGTTTCGCCGGCGAGGGCTCGATCCTCAGCGCCACTGACGAACGCCACAAGCAAGGTGCTACCGACCAAGGCGAGCACTAGCGCTGCTAGGAATCCGATGATTCTCTTTTTCATGATTTTCAACCTTCTATGCGAATTGTGAGATGAATTAGGTGCATGTAGTGGAGGCGTTTACGCCGTCCACTGCGCAGATACCAATGACGTATGCTCCGAGCCCATCACCTGGGCCACCGCCAACTCCTTGGGTGACCTCCCGAAGGAACTGGATGTCGAAGTATCGAGCGTCCTCCGGGCCGGTCGCCTTGTAACTGACCAGCCGGGCGGCCACGAAGTTGACGATGTGAAACTCGGAATTTGCTCCGCTGCCGGTGGCTACGTCAAAGACTGGGAGCGTGAAGTCGTCGATTGTGATGAGGTAGTCGAGCTCGGTTCGAAGCGCGTTACTGAAGGCGCCGGTGTCGCCCTCGATGATGTCGCCGATCGACACGGTGCCGTCGTACCCGTTGCGGGTCCAGTCCTTGGTGTCGTCCTGGCTGTTCGCGCCGCCATCGAGATCAAGAATGCCCCAGTTGCCCGGCACGTCATTCCCGCCGCAGCTGTCGGGTTGAGCGTCCTTGCCGTAAAAAACTCGGTAGGTGACTCCGTTGCCTGGAACCATCGTGGGAGTCAGCGCGTCGAGGGCTTCGAGACAGAGGCCGAAGGGCCGCAGGCCCCCCGTGATGGAGCTTGCGACGTCGTAGCTGGCTGTCGTCGAGCTGGTGACGTCGGTGCTTGTTAGTCCGAGGACTCCCGCAAAGATGTAGGTGACAGGTGCCGTTGCCTCGACGGTGACTCGGCCGGGGGTTCCGCCTGAAGGAGGAACGTGGGAGCACGCAGTCATAGTCGCTGCCGGGTTGTTGGCAACGACTTTTGTAGGTGCGGTAGTCGAGCACCCGTCAATTTGGTCGACATAGCTTTGAGCTGCTGCGAGTGCGGCGGCGTCGGTAGCGGTGATGGTTTGGCGTCGTTCCTGCCAGACGAGCCCGACATCGACGACCAGCGCTGAGACGCCGAGAAACACCGAGAGCATGAGGGTGGTGACTGCTGCTGCTGCGCCACGGTCAGGGAGAGAAAGGTTCACTACTCGCATCGGAAGTCTCCTCTGCCAGTGAGATCAAATGTCGAGACTCCGAAGAATGGAATGTCGATGGTGTTTGCCACGGTGACCGTCACGACGACGGACCCGGTGCTGGTCGAGCAGTCGCCCGATACTTGGCACGTCGGCGTAGCGGTGAATCCGGTCCCGACGAGCGTGGCGGTTGTTCGCGCACATGCCTCGGCGGTGCTCGATGTGGGAAGGGACGCGACGCGGGCTCCTTCGCGTGCCGCGGCATGGACTGCTTCCTGGCGCTGATAGGTGAGGCCCAATTGCAACATGCCGAAGACCAACAGAAGCAACAACGGCAGCATGAGCGCGAACTCCGCTGCAATCGCGCCGCGATCATCGTGGCTGCGCTGCTTAAGGAAGGAGAAAACTGACATCACGGTCCTGACGTATGTGGGTTGGATCGCGAAACGACCCAACCCACAGTTGTCTTGGTTCCTGCCTACGGCAGGACGTCGATCGCAGCCTGGAAAGCGTTGACGATGCCGCCGGTGAGGCCGCCGATAATGCCCACAAGTGCGACTGCGATGAGCGCGAGGAGCACTGCGTACTCGGCAGCAACCGCGCCGCGGTCCTCGTTAGAGCGTGCGTGGAGCGCACTGAGTAGCTTGACAAACATGGATTTTCCTCCGTTGTGAAGTGTGATTGGCCGGTTGGCCGCTAATGGGCCGGTTGGCCTGACACCAATGTGAGGGCTTTCTCACGACAAATCTTCGCCCCAACGGTGGAACCCTCTTTCCCCTAGATAGGGGAACGCCTTTGCAACGCACCGTGGTGGGTGGTACCAATATTGGGGAGCACCTTCACGTAATGAGCTGTAGAGACCCGAAATGGTCACTAGGAGCGAGTGAGGAGCTGAGTTGACTGACGGGAGTCAACTCGAAAAAGGGGAACGACAGTGGTCGTACTTGGTGGGCAAGTTTCTCCTGCGAAAGCGGGACAATCGACGGGGCAGCGGGCTCCCTATGAGTGGACGAGTCGCTCGACGGGGTTGGTCTCGCTCGCAATTCTCATTGGCTGTATCGGTATTGGGTTAGAACACTTCGCCGACGAGTCACTTCTCGAAAATGCTCTGGCCAACCGGCTCTCCACCGTTATCGACTCGATGGCATTGGGCATTGCGTTTCTGGGATTCGCAGCACTGGGTGCTCGCAACCGCGCCGAACCAGATCACACGAACCTTGCCGCCGGGTGCATGCTTGCCATTTTGGGCGGAATTGTGCTTCCGGTCGACCTCGTCTTCGGCGCAGAGGGAACGACACTCGTGGTCGCTGTGCGGATCGCCTCCCGTGTAGCGCTCGCTGCAATAGGCCTGGCGCTTTGTCTCGACCGACCCGCCGAAAAGGCCCGGCTTGGTCGTTCGGTCGTGTTGACCGTCATTGCCACTCTTCTTCTCACGGTGGTCTCGTCGAGCATCATCGAGGCCAGCGACCTTGATGGTCCAGAACTTGAGGAAGCAGTCGGTGTCTCAGCGGCCATTCTGCTTGTACTCACCGCCTTTTGGATTGGGGCCAGCGGATTGCGGCGTAACGACCGCCGCTCGACAGTCCTTGCGTTCGCGCTGGTCGTGGTCGCCATAGCCGACGGGCGCGAAACGTTTGTCGACGGTGGTCAGCTCGCAATCGTTAGTAGCAAGTGGATGCGTCTCTGTGTAATCGCCGCCCTGTTGATCTTTACCGTCATCGAGCTCCGCGATCTTGCGCTCCGCGACCGCGAGCGAGCTCTGCTAGCCCAGGGTGAGTCTGAGCGGGCGGCCGACAGGCTCGTGGCGCAGCTGTCCTACCAAGAACGATTCGTGCACGACACCCGAAATGCGCTTCTTGCCATACAAGGTGGCTTGTCTGCACTGGCATCGGCTACCGACAACACGATCGTTGATGCGGTGTCGAGCGAGGTCGACCGCCTTCGAACCTTGCTTGAGATCCAGGAGAGCCCCCTTCCCATCACCTTTGACATGGTCGAGGCACTGCGCCCGATGGTGTCGTGCTATAGCGCAAGCGGAACTCCAGTCGTACTCAAGCACGACGGTCCTGTGTGGGCTCGTGGCCGACCCAGCATTGCTGCAGAGGTAACGCAGAACCTTATTGAAAACGCCATCGTACATAGCGGATCTGAGGTGGTTGTATGGGTCTTCACCACGGGCGCCCACATCGAGGTTCGTGTCGCCGACCGTGGGCAAGGCATCGATGAGAACCTGCGCGAGACCATCTTTGACCACGGTGTGAGCGGCGGCAGCGGTAGCGGCGTCGGATTGCACATCTCACGTCGCCTCGTTGAACAACACGGAGGCGAACTCATTGTCACCGACCGATACGGTGGTGGCTCGATTTTCACCTTCTGTCTCCCGGCTGCGGCGCCCCACTCCATGCAGCCCATTGGTGACGAACGGGTGAGCGTATGAACGTTGCCGTCATTGACGATCATGTGCTGCTGGGTCACGTGTTGGTTGCGGGACTTATCGAGGCTGGCTTCGGTGCCACCTCAATTCCTGTCGGCGCGAACATTGTGAACGACGTCGCAGCCGCTGAGGTCGACGTGGTGCTACTCGACCTCGAGCTTGGTCAGGACAGTGTTCCCGGCGTGGACCTGATCGAACCACTACTGGGACTTGGTCTACAGGTCATCATTTTGAGCGGGGTCGATGATCGACTCCTTCTCGGGCGGTGCCTAGAACATGGCGTGGCGGGCATCATCGGGAAGGACATTGCGTTCAATGTGCTGGTCCAACAAATCTCCAACGGACTCACGAGTCAAACGATCGGTCCGCCGATGGCCCAGCGCCTTGAGCTTCTGCAGGAACTTGCTGCACACCGACGTTCATGCCGCGAAGCGATCGAGCCGTTTCGCACACTCAGCGGGCGCGAGATGGCTGTGCTCCACTGCCTCATGAATGGACAATCTCCCGCAGAGATCAGCGAGCAATCGTTCGTGGCTGTCTCAACCATTCGGACGCAGATCAAAGCAGTCCTGCGAAAGCTCGGTGTCTCGTCTCAGCTGCAGGCAGTCGCGTTAGCGCATCAAGTGGGCTGGCCGCATGTTCTAGAGGAGCGCGTTGCGTCGTAATTGGGCGGAATGGCAGACCCAGGGGATTCGGAATCGCAATCGTCCAGATGTAGATCGATGCCTATTTACCCAAGGAGCCAGAAGAGCCCCATTCCAACGACCAGACTCGCGGGGATATTCTTCCACCTCCAGATAACTGCGGCCGCAGCGGCACCAGCAATGATCCGAGGGATGTCCTCGCCGAACCCGGCGATGCCATCGCCGCCGAGAAAGAGCGGAACCGAGATAGCAGCAAAGGATGCGGGGGCGACGTACTTCAGCGATCGCTCTACAACCGGCGGGAGAGGAACCTTGTCACCGAAGACGATGAAGGACGCGCGCGTCAGGTAGGTGACCAGTCCCGATCCGATAATGATCAGCCAGAACCTCATGCGACAACCTCTTGATCGGTATCGCCCCGTCGTTCAGCGAGAAACCCCGCAGCGGCGACACCGAGGACAATTCCCAGAAGTAGTCCAGAACCCTGCGGAAGCGTTCGACCGAGGACAGCGACGGTTGCGCCGACTACCGCAGCAACCATTCCTGGAAAATCCCTAAGGGACAGCACGAGCAGGCCGCCGAACAAGAGTGGAACAGCAAAGCTCAGTCCCCAACTCTCAGGGACCCAATTGCCGCCGATCACACCCAGAGCGACGGCAACATTCCACATCACGAACAAGAGCGCACCGGCTCCTAGGTAGTGCCACAGCCGATATCGCAGCGTTGGCGACTCGAGCTCGGGCGCCGTTTCGTTGATGGCGAATTGTTGATCGATCAACAAGTAAGACATCAGCACTCGTGTCGCGATCGAATACTCAGACAGTCGTCCGCGGAGGGCAGCTGAATACATCGCGTGGCGGGAGTTGATGAGGAACACTGTTGTAATGACGACTAGGGCTGATGCGTTGTCAGCAAGCAACGTCAACGCTGCCAGCTGTGCAGCTCCGGCGAGGATTATCCACGAGGATGCCCAAGAAGCGAAGGACGGCAAGAGTTCCTCTTCGGCGATGAGCACACCCAGCACAAACCCGAATGGGGCACCGGGGACCGCAAGCGGAAACACTCGTCGAACCCCATCTACGAAGGCATCCCGCTGAAATGAAAGCTCCGACATCAACCCAAGGCTATGAGCGCCGTGCCCGCAATCGCGCCGATGATGCCAAGGCCCTGCCACCAACGAATCTCGTCGTCGTCAAAGAGCGTGGTCAGCACAACGATGACCGCGGGATAGGTGGCCGCAACCACTGACACCGTCCCGAGGTCGCCCTGTTGGCTGCCGACGGCAAACGACGCCATACCGAGCGCTCCGGTGATGCCGGAAAGCACGCCGAACGTTCGCAGTGATGGCGGAAGAAACACGGGCACGGCACCGCGGGCGGCCAGGGGAATCATCGACAGGAACGCAACGACGCGCTGTATCAGCGCCGGCCACACCCCGGCGCCATCGGAGGTATCGCCAAGAAAGATGATCGTCGCTCCGAAGAAGATGCCTCCGATGACCGCCTTGCCGAGCCCGCTGCGGATCGCGTCCGCGCCGAGTGACGGGCTGTAGCTGACGATGGCCAGTGCCACGATTGCGATGACGCAACCGATACCGGTGAGAACACTCAGCGTTGCGCCTCGGAACCCGACATCGAACAGCAAAGGAAGAACAGCGGCGATGACGCCTGCGGTGGGTGCAGCGATTGCAGACGACGAGTCGGCCATGGCCTTGTAGACGATCGATAGCCCGATGCCAACGCACGCACCGGAGAGCGCTCCCATGATCGCGTCACTCGTGCGCAGGGTGCTGTCGAACACCCAAAGCAAGGGAATCGACACGAAGATGCCCACGAACATCTGCGTGGCGACGTGGCTAATCGAGCTGCCCCGCTTGGAGCTTGCTCGCCCGAACGAGTCGCTGATGCCAATGCAAAGTGCAGCGATAGCTCCTAGGACGAGAGGTGGCATCGAGGCAGGCTACCGACGATGCGCTCCATTAGCTGGAGATTGTGAATAGGGGAGCGCCCAACAAGTCCCAGGCCGGTTCGACACCGAGACCGGGTTCGGTGCTGACCGACATATGTCCGTCGGCCACGACCGGCCCGCCAGAGGCGATTGGCTGGCTGTGGTAGTCGTGAAAGGCACTGGACTGAAAGTGGAAACCGTCTGGTGTAGACGCAGCAAGGTGCGCTATTGCCGCGGTGGCGATCTCTCCACCCCAAGTGTCCTCGATCGTCATTGCGATCCCGAGGTCGACGCACAGATCGCGCGCCCGGCGAGCGCCGCTCAGACCTCCGAACCGACTGATCTTGAGGTTGATCACGTCCATCGCCCCGTCAGCTGCGCCCCGGCGAATCGCGTGCCGAGAATCCATCACTTCGTCGAGGATGAGTGGACGGTTGAGGTGCGGGCGTACGGCCAAGCATTCCTCATAAGTGAGGCAGGGTTGCTCGATGTAGAGCGGACGGTCCGCCATCTCGTGGGCGACCCTCATGGCCTCATGCTGCCGCCACCCCGTGTTCGCGTCCGCTGCCAGTGTCTCACTATCGAGAATGGCGTCGGTGACCGCTTCCATACGGGCGAGGTCCGTGTCGAGGCGTTCGCCGACCTTCATCTGGTACTGCTCGAAGCCTTCGCCGCGATATTCACACAGGCGCTCGACCATCTCTTGGGGAGTGTCCCGGCTGATCACCCGAAACAGCTTCACCGCATCGCGATAACAGCCGCCAAGCAGTGTCGTAACCGGAACACCCGCTGCTTTGGCAGCAACGTCCCAGATGGCCATGTCTATGCCGGACTTGGCGTAGGGATGGCCCTTCAATGCGATGTCCATCGCGTTCGACACGACGTCGATCTCGCGTGGGTCGAGGCCTATGAGCTGTGGGGCGATCGCCTTCATGCCAGCACGGGCACCTTCGGCAAACGATGGCATGTAACCCGGGCCGAGGGGGCAGATCTCGCCGTACCCGCGAAGCCCTTCGTCGGTGTCGACGACAACGACGGTCGAGGCGAACGACGGGAACGACTGGGTGCCCCAGCTATAAGCCCCCTCTTTGAGCGCTAATTCGACCGAATAGGCCGAGATGGCAGAAATCTTCATAGCTATTCCTCGCGTCCAGCAATTAGGCGGCGTGCACGTGCATTGATGCGAACACCAAGGTCTTGGAAGGGCAGGTTGGTATTGGGTCGGCCCTTCGCCTGCATTTGACGAAGCAGCTCGGAATCCTCTCCCATGATCATCTCGGCGAGCAGCTTTCCGCTGATCGTGCCGCGAGCG
Source organism: uncultured Acidimicrobiales bacterium (assembly GCA_938038785.1). Taxonomy (GTDB): domain Bacteria; phylum Actinomycetota; class Acidimicrobiia; order Acidimicrobiales; family SHLQ01; genus SHLQ01. Next base: position 99,591 of record CALHTB010000009.1, on the reverse strand, counting down.
ATCCCAACACCGTTGTGCACGACGGTGCCGTATACGTTTGGCCGCAACTCGCCGAAGACCGGCTCGCCGTTTCGGCTGAGGCTCAGCGCGCCACCCCAGCTGTGCGAAAACGGAACGCCGGACAATTCGGGCCAACGGTTGTCGAAGGCCTTGCGGTGGGACTTTGCTGCCCACGACACTCGGCTGGTGAAGTCGGATCGCTTGCTGAAGCTGAAGATGTTCCGTACCAGGATGCGGTTGTTTGGGGTGGTGACCCGTCGAACCGAAGTACCAGCGGGGTGGGCGGCGATGATCCCGTAGCTCGGGTGGCCGCCAAGTTGCTCGGACTCGGCGTCGGTGAGCTCGCGTGTGAGCGAGCCCCAGGTGATGAGTGGGATGAGCTGCTTTTGAAGGAAGCCAAACCCCTCGGTGAACCCGTTTGTTGCGAGCACGAGGACCGGGGCGGTCGCTGAGCCTCGTTGGGTGTGCACGGTGTGTGGAGTGCCGTATTCGACCGACTTCACCATCGAGCTTTCGTAAATCGATACGTTCTCGGGCATGGTGCCGGCCAGACCTCGCACCATGGCCGCAGGTTGCACGAGGTAGCTGTGCGGTGCGTGGAGTGCCTTGGTGTAGTACCTGGTTCCGAACACCTCCTCGCACTTGGCCGCGTGATGCATCGTGTAGTCCTCGTCGATGGCGTCGAGACTCTCAGCGAAGCTGTCGAGCATGCCTTCACCACGGCTGGTCGCAGCGGCGTGGTATTTGCCTTCCTTGACCCATTGGCAATCGATGTTGTGAGCGGTGATGGTCTGGTCGAGGTAGTCGAGCCCGGCGCGGTTCATGGTGACGCCGGCAATCGCAGCAGCCTTCGCGTCGGCAAAGCTCTTGGCCCGAAGGTTGTGCGCGTGGTCGATTGCGAAACCCGATGAGCGCCCGGCGGCGTTGTTGCCGATGCGGTCGCCTTCGACGAGCACGACCGACGCGGAAGGGTCGAGTTCTGCGAGACGGCGGGTTACCGAAAGACCTGAATACCCGGCGCCGATGACCAGGTAGTCACAGGTGAGGTCTCCGGTGAGCACGGTGGCTTCGGCTGGCGCGGGCAAGATCTCCTGCCACCCATTGTTGTTGTCGTACGAAGGCGTCAGCGAGATTTCCACTATCCCAGATCGATCCAGATGGTTTTGAGCTCGGTGTATTGGTCGTGTGCGTGGAGGCTCTTGTCTCGTCCTCCGAAGCCGGAGAGTCCAAAGCCACCGAACGGAGTGGCAACGTCGCCTTCGCCGTAGGTGTTGACGGTGACCGTGCCTGCTCGAATCGACCGAGCCGCAAGGTGCGCTGTCCGCAGGTCCGAAGTGAATACCGAAGCCGACAGTCCGTAGGCCGTGTCATTGGCGATCTGAATTGCCTCTTCGGGCTGGTCGAAGGTGATCACGCTGAGCACCGGACCGAAGATCTCTTCGCGTGCCAAGCGCATCTGCGGGGTCACGTTGTCGAAGATGGTCGGCTCGACGAAATAGCCGCCCGACGCCATACGAACCTGGTTGCCACCCAGCACACAATCGGCACCTTCGACATGGCCCGAGTTGATGTTGTCGAGCACCTTGTCGAGGTGCTCGGGTTCGATCATCGCACCGATTCGTGTGTTGGGGTCGAGCGGATCACCGACGGTCCATTCGCGACTCTTCTCGAGCAGAAGCCCGAGCAGTTCGTCCTTGAGAGACCGGTGAACGATCAGCCGTGAGTTCGAAGAGCAGTTCTGCCCGCCGTTCCAATAGATGGCGTTGGCTGCATGCTCGGCGATCGCATCGAGGTCGTCAGCATCGTGCATCACTACGAACGGGTTCTTCCCGCCGCATTCGAGCAGCACGCGTTTGAGGTTCGATTCGGCCGAGTAGTTCAGGAAACGTCGGCCGGTTTCGGTTGAGCCGGTGAATGCCACGGCGTCGACGTCAGGGTGCCGTCCGAGTGGTTCGCCGACAGCTGGGCCAAAGCCGGGCACGACGTTGATTACGCCGTCGGGGATGCCGGCCTCGGTGGCCAGCTCGGCGAGGCGCAGGGTGGTGATGGACGTTTGCTCGGCGGGCTTGAGTACACAGGTGTTGCCGGTGGCCAGAATCGGCCCGAGCTTCCACGCGGCCATCATGAGCGGGAAGTTCCACGGAAGAACCACGCCGACAACCCCAATAGGTTCGCGAACCACCATCGACACGATGCCCATGCCCGCCGGAGTGAGCTGGTCGTTGATCTTGTCAGCGGCCTCGGCGTGCCAGCGAATGGTGGCGATCGTGTCGGCGACATCGATGTTGGCGGTGTCGGTGATTGGTTTGCCGCCCTCGAGCGTCTCGATCGTTGCGAGTTCGGTCGCGTGCGCCTCGATGAGGGTGGCAAAGCGCTGCATGACACGCTTGCGTTCGCCGGGGGTCAGCCGGCTCCAGGGACCGTGAAAGGCAGAACGAGCAGCTGCGACGGCACGATCGACATCCATCGAGCCGCAGTCGGCGACCTCGGCGAGGACCTCGCCGGTAGCTGGGTTGATGGTGGCGAACGTCTTGCCGCTCGCTGCAGGAACCGACCGGCCGCCGATCATGGCGTTCGTCGGCATATGGATCGACTTCGCGAGCTTGGCCGCAGGCGACAGGGAAGCAGCCTTCTTCTTGGCGACACGCGTCGGTGCCTTCTTCGTTGGTGCCTTCTTCTTTGCCGCCGCCTTCTTGGCTGGCTTCTTCACGGCGCTCTTCTTTGCCGCCTTCTTCTTTGCAGCGCTCATCGTGCAACCCCCTCCGAGAGTGAACCCTCGGTCCGCTTAACCAGCCAGTCCTGTTCGTCTTCCCACTCGCGCCATTTCAGTCGCGATCGCTGCACCCCGTTAATCGGCAATGTCGACAGGCCCGCTTCAATGGCCAATCGTGCAGCTCCGGTGACCGGCATCTGCGGTCGTCGAACGGGACCCATCTGACGGCCGACCATCTCGGTCGCCGCCTTCACTCCTGGAAGGAAGCCGACGTCGAGTTCGTTCTCCCACATGAACGCGTTGATCGGCCACATGGCCTTCCACAGCTCGAGCGCATCGGGCAGACGTCCGGCTTCGATGTGCTCGACGAGCTGCACCGCTTCGTGAGGCATGATGTTCGCACAGCCCCAGATCATGCCAACAGCGCCCGCCATCAGGGCATAGGGAGCGAGTGGGTCAACACCACACAGCACCTTGGCGTTACTGCCCTCGCTAATCGCGGCGAGCTTTTGAATGCGGCTGAGGTCGCCCTGACTGTCCTTCATATAGCGAACGTTGTCGATTGCGAGGAGTTGCCGGTACATCGCAGGGGTGATCTCGACACCGCTAGCTGCCGGTGTGTTGTAGAGCACGATGTCGGTAGCGACCGATTGGGCGACTCGCTCGTAGTGGTACATCACACCACGTTCAAACGGGCTCTCGAGCCAGGGTGGCAGCACCATGAGTGCGTCAGCACCGAAGTCGACGGCGTGCTTTGACGATTCGACCGTGTCGGTGACGCTCATCTCCGAACTTTGCACCATGACCGGAACACGCCCGTCGATGTGCGGGAGGCAGAGCTCGACGACGCGTCGCTTCTCCTCAGGCCGTAGATAGGCATACTCGCCTGTTCCCGACAGCACGAGAATGCCGTGCACTCCTGCGTCAATGAGCCAGTCGATGTGATCGAGGAGCGCCGGTTCATCGATGCGCTCTCCCGCATCGGTCATCGGCATTGCAAGCGCAACGATGACTCCGTGGAAGTCTTTCGTTTCGGAGGCGGCGTTGTGTGCAGGAGGCATATAAGGAAGTGTCATGCCGGGTGGCAACGAATGTCAAGTTATGTCATGGTTGCACGATGGAGCAGACTCGGTTCCCCCTGCATTCTGTATACGCACGGCCGGACGCCAGCACCGGAGCGACTGAGGGACGATGGAGCGGCTCGCGGCCTCCGGCATTCCGCAGAGCGCACCGAGCGAAGCGAATGAGCGATTGTCGGGAGCGACGCAGGAGCGGGAAACAGTGAAGCTAGATGTGGAATCACTCCGGGCATTGCGGAGCGTTGTCGAAGCCGGGACCTTTACCGAGGCTGCTGCGCAGTTGGGGATGACTCAGAGTGCGGTCAGTTGGAAGATCAAGCGTCTCGAAGAACGTGTTGGGCTTGAACTGGTCAAGCGTGGTGGCAGTGAGATCGAGGCCACACCCGACGGCCGCGACCTGCTGCTGTACGGCGAGCGGATGCTCGACGCTCATGACGAGGCGGTTGAACACCTCAGCCGTTCCGACCTCGCTGGCGTTATTCGCCTCGGTACCAACGAAGACCTTCGCGGTGGCGAGCTTGCAGATGTGCTCGCTCGGTTCGGCCGCATGTACCCCCAAATTCGCCTTGACGTTCGGGTCCAGCTTTCAGGTGTTGTACGCGAGTGGCTCGATGACGGTGAAGTGGACCTCGCCGTCGTACAGGTCGAGGCCAGCGACGTTCGCCCCGATGACGTTGCGTTGTGGACCGAACCTCTCACGTGGGTCCAAGGTGCCGAGGCCGACTTTGGCGCCGATGAGGTGATTCCTGTCGTGTCGTTCGGACCAGGTCTCGTCTATCTCGACAGCGCGGAAGAAGCGCTCAAGAACAGTGGACTGCGGTGGCGAACCGTACTCGAGTGCCCGATGCTCTCCGGTGTCCAAGCTGCGGTTGAGTCCGGCCTTGGCGTGTGCGCGTTGAACACTCGAAACATCACCAACGCCATGGTGCCCTGGACCCGCGGCAAGAAGATCGCTCTTCCCAAACTCACCGAAGTCGTCCGCACCGGCGCCGGTGGCGACCCTGACGCACTCGCAGCGCTCCGAGAGGCACTCACCAGCTCGCTAGGAGATCGATCATGACCGACACCGCACCGAAACGACGGGGGCGAAGCGCACGCCGAGCAGCTCGCGAAGCCGACGAGACGCCGTGGTTGCCCGAGCTCACTCGTGGCATGCCTTACCTTGATCTTGTCCCTCACGAACAGCTACTGCGCATCCACGATGCGTCGATGACCTTGCTTGAAGAAGTCGGAATCGAGTTTCGAGACGACGAGTCGATCAAAATCTGGCGAGAGGCTGGTGCATCGGTCGAGGGCTATCGAGTTCGCATCGGTCGCGAGATGCTGATGGAGCTGATCTCGACTGCGCCCGCCGAGTACACCATGGAGTCCCGAACGCCCGGTCGGGCTGTGTCACTCGGTGGCCAAAAGACCGTGTTCACCCCTGCGTACGGGGCGCCGTTTGTCCTCGACATGGACAACAAGCGACGTCATGCGACGCTCGACGACTTCAACAATTTCGCGAAGATCGCCCACCTCGAACCCTCAATGCACATGGCGGGTGGCGTGTTGTGCGAGCCAATGGACGTCCCCGTTCCGCACCGCCACCTCGAGATGACCTACAGCCTGCTTCGCTACAGCGATAAGCCACTCATGGGTTCGGTGACTTCACGCGAACGCGCTGAGGACTCGCTGCACATGATGGGCATCGTCTTTGGTCACGACTACATCAAGGACACGACGGTCAGCACGTCGCTCGCCAACTGCAACAGCCCCCTCGTGTGGGATCAAACGATGCTCGATGCGGTCAAGGTATACGCATCGTCGAACCAGGCCATGCTCTTCAGCCCGTTTGTTCTCGGTGGAGCAAGCACTCCTGCTAGCACCGTTGGGGCGGTTGCCCAGCTCAGCGCCGAGGCCCTAGCTGGTGTTGCGTTCATGCAGCTGGTCCGTCCGGGTTCTCCGTCGGTCTACGGGCAATGGACAGCCACCGTCGCAATGAACTCAGGGGCGCCCCTGGCAGGGACACCCGAGATCGACCACATCAACATGCTCGTCGGCCAGCTGGCCCGCTTCTACAAGTTGCCGTGGCGCTGCAGCGGCGGGTGTTCCAGCTCGAAGCTGGTCGATGCCCAGGCTGGATACGAAGCTGCCCGCAACATGTATGGAGTGCTCATGGCCGGAGCGAACTTTGTGCTCTCGACGACGGGTTACCTCGAATCGGCCTTGTGCCAGAGCTACTCCAAGGCGATGCTCGACGGGGAACAGATGCGCATGATGTACCGCCTCGGCTCAGGCGTGAACATGGACGAGCTCGACCCCGCAATGGACGCCGTCCGCGAGATCGATCCTGGCGATCACTACCTCGGCACCCAGCACACGCTGGCGAATTTCGAGACGGCGTTCTTCATGCCCGAGCTCATGGATGGCGATGCCTACGAGAATTGGAATGCCGCCGGGCGAGTAGACGCGAACACGCGTGGCATCGCCATGGCCAAGAAGACCCTCGCCAGCTACGAAGAGCCCGCCATGGATTCGGCCAAGCTCGAAGAACTCGGCGAGTTTCGCGACCGCAAGCGAGCAACAATCCCGGAGGGATTGCGATGAACAATTCGGAGGGACTTCAGTGATTTCCATCAGCATTTCGAGTTCTAGAGGCTGTAGCCCACGCCTGACGTGGGCTACAGCCTCTAGATTTCTTGGGTGGTTCACATGAGTGGCCTTGGTGGCAAGGTTGCGATCGTCACGGGGGCAACTTCGGGAATCGGCGCGGCGACTGCAAAGGCGTTCGCAGACGCCGGGGCGCAGGTTGTCCTGTCGGGACGTTCGAGCGCCGGTGCCGAAGCAACCGCAGCAGCTATTGCTTCAGTTGGAGGGGACACCCGAATCAAACTTGGCGACGTCACTGACTCTGCCTTCTGCGCCGAGCTCGTTGCGTACGCAGCGGCCGAATTTGGGCGCGTCGACATTCTCGCGAACGTTGCGGGCACCATTACACGCGGCGACGCCACCGAGACCACCGACGACGAGTGGTATCAGAACATGCGCGTGAACGTCGACAGCGTGTTCTTCATGTCGAGGGCTGCGGTTCGACAAATGCGGCTGCAAGCAAGGCCGACCGATAGTGAAGTGGGGATCAGCACGGAAGTTGCTGGGAATAGAAACGTTGAGCCACTCGATCGCGAAGTGGGGATCAGCACGGAAGTTGCTGCGAATAAGGGCACCATCGTCAATCTTGCCTCGAACGTCGGCCTCGTTGGGAGCGCTGGCTTGCCCGCGTACTGCGCCTCAAAAGGTGCCGTGGTGCAGCTCACCAAGTCGATGGCCCTCGACCACGCTTCCGAGGGCATCCGCATTAACGCCCTGTGCCCTGGGGCCGTGGATACCCCAATGCTTGTGAGCGGACATGACAAGACCGGGCGCACTCCCGAGGATGTCTTCGCGGCGAACATCGCAGGCATCCCTGAGGGTCGGATTCCCTCACCAGACGAGATCGCAAAGTCGATGCTGTTTCTTGCAAGCGACGCATCGAGCCACATCACGGGCGTCGCCCTACCAATCGACGGAGGATACGTCGCAGGATGAGCAAGCTAGCCAACCGAGTTGCCCTCGTTACCGGAGGAGCGCAAGGTATCGGGGCTGCGATCGCAGATGGCCTCGCCGCAGCTGGCGCCACTGTTGTCGTGGGTGACCTCTATCCGTCGCCGACCCATGAATCGTTGACCCTCGATGTGTCGAATGAGGAGTCGGTCGGGGCTGCCATCGCCGAGATCGTGGCGAAGCACGGTCGCCTCGACATCATCGTGAACAACGCAGGCATCATGTTCGAAGAGTCGGTTGCCGACCATGACCGGTCGACGTGGGACCGCATGCTGGCCATCAACCTCACCGGCCCGATGCTTGTCACCAAACATGCGTCAGCGCATCTCGCAGCGAACGAAACCGGCGGCTCGATTGTGAACGTCGGCTCGATCGAGGGCGACCGCTGCAACCCACATCACTCGGCGTACGCCGCCACAAAGTCGGGCGTCCACGGGCTAACCCGCGCTACTGCGATCGACCTCGGGCCGATGAATATCCGATGCAACGCAGTGGCACCAGGCTGGATAGACACTCCGCTCAACGCGTCCTACGTCGACAGCCACCCCGACCGCGAGATGGTCATCGACGAGCTCGCGAAGCTGCACCCAATTGGCCGAGTCGGAGCCCCATCAGATGTTGCCGATGTCGTCGTGTGGCTCGCCGGCGATGAAAGCCGGTTTGTGACCGGCCAAGTCGTCACCATCGACGGCGGACGCACCGTTCGTCCACCGCTCCCGGGCATCCTTTCCTGACATCAGGGGTCTGACCCCAGCTGTCAGGTAGCCGCTTGTCTACAGGCTGTCGCGCCAGTCGAGGAAACGCTGCATCTGGTCCATCTTGTAGTCGGGGCCACCAGTTCCGAGGGTGATCTCGTGCACGTTTGCGGCCGCCAGGTCAGTGAACAGCGCGTCCCAGTCCTCGACCTTGTCGGTGTCGACACCTACCGAGCGGCTGATGTCGCCGGGGTCACGGTCGACCTTGGCACACCACTGCTCGAGGATGCCGTTCTTGCGCTCCCACTCGTCGCCCCACCAGAAGTGCCACACGTCGGCGTGGCGGGCCGTGTACTGGAGCGTCTTCTTCTCGCCACCACCGCCGATAAGAAGCGGGATCTTGCGCTTGGGTGGCGGGTTCAGCTTGCTCATCCGGGTTTCGATTCGCGGCAGCGCGTCCCGCAAGTCGTTCAGTCGTGACCCGGCAGTACCAAACTCGTAGCCAAACTCGTCGTAGTCGCGCTCAAACCAGCCCGAACCAATGCCCAGCACAAGCCGTCCATCGGAGATGTGGTCAACCGTTCGAGCCATATCAGCGAGCAGTTCAGGGTTGCGGTAGGAGTTGCACGTGACGAGGCAGCCAATCTCGACCTTGCTCGTGACTTCAGCCCATGATGCGAGCATTGTCCACGCCTCGAAGTGCTCACCGTCAGGCTCGCCATACAACGGATAGAAGTGGTCCCAGTTGTAGATGCCGTCGAAGCCCATCTCCTCGGCCTGAATTGCGGCTTCGCGGATCTGGTTATAGCTGGCGTGCTGGGGATGCAAGTGGGCAACGATTTTCATTGAGGCTCCTGAGGTGACGGCTACCCGAGAACCTAGTCTGAGCCAGTGAATCTCGGGGCACTAAGAACGTAATGAATGGCCTGAACCCCACCGAACATCGCGCCCTCAAGGCCATCGCTGTCCAGTTCTTTGTCAACGGTGCCGTCGTTGCCTCGTACGTGCCTCGGCTGCCCGGCATTCGCGACCGTTTGGATGTCACACTCGGAACCATCGGATTGATCATTGCCATCGCGACCGGCTTCGGTGTGGTCGGCAGCATCGTGCAAGGCCCGATCGTCGAACGCTACGGAACTCGCAACGCCATGATCTACGGCGCTATGTGCCTTGTCGTCTTGCTTCCGCTGGTTGCATTCAGCCCAACATGGTGGGTGCTGCTTTTGGTCCTGGGCGCGCTCTCGATCGGCGACGTCATCGTGGACGTCTCGATGAATGTCCAAGGCTCGGTACTGAGTGCTCGTCGAAACAGCCCAGTCATGAACCGCTTGCACGGCATGTGGAGCCTCGGAACGGTCGTGGGTGCCGTGGTTGCATCGATAATGGCGTCGCTTGGCGTCGATCTCCGTGCTCATCTGGTCGGTGCGGCGCTCGTTCTAGCGGCAACGCTGCTGTACGTCGGGCCTGGTCTGCTCACTACCGATTCGCCTCCCGAAGATGACGTCGCTGACACGCCGGCAGCCAACACTCGTAGCGCCGGACGGACGGCCGTCGTTGCGTTCGCTGCATTGGGTGGAGCTGCGATTCTGCCCGAGATGATCAACAGCGACTGGGCCGCCTTCCGACTTACCGACGACCTTGGCGCATCCGCTGGCCTGGCCGCGGTGGCCTACGTCGCGTTCACCTCGGGAATGGTCACCGGCAGGTTCTCCGGCGACGCCATCGTCGAACGGATCGGCTCATCGACGGTCCTGCGGCGAGCCACCATGCTCGCTGCAATCGGCACGTTGATCGCCACCGTCATTCCCGCAACAGCGGCGGTCTTCGTCGGCCTGTTCATCGCTGGCCTCGGTGTGTCAGTGATGTTCCCGCAACTCTACGACGCAGCCGCCCAGCACCCACAACCAGCAAGTGCACTAGGCGGACTGACGGCCGGCACGCGAGTCATGTTGCTCATTGCCCCGTTGGCGGTCGGTTTCATGGCAGATACCGATGCAATGACCGTTGGCGCAGCAATCGCCGTGACGACCATCCCCGGGGCACTGCTCGTCTGGGTATTGTCGGCGCGACTTCTACGGCGCTAACTCACGCTCCTAAAGGGCGTACGGGTTACGCGTACGGGTTGGGGCTACCTGGGTTGATGTAGACCGAACGGGTCCGGGTGAAAAAGTCGTGGGCGGTGTCGCCTTGCTCGCGAGGGGCGTGTCCTGACGACGCTTTCTCTCCGCCGAACGGCACGTGCAGCTCAGAGCCTGTGGTTGGGGCGTTGATCTTGATGATGCCCGCTTCGAGCGTGTTGACTGCGCGGTCCACACGCCACATGTCGGTTGTGAACACCGATGCGGAGAGCCCAAACTCGGTGTTGTTGGCCAATGCGAAGGCTTCATCGTCACTGTCGACCTTGACCACCGTGCTGATTGGGCCAAAGACCTCTTCGGTCCAGATATCGAGCTCGGTCGTGCCGGTAAGCAACGTCGGAGCGAAGAAGCACTCGCTGGTATCGGGCGTGTCGGCGGTGGCGACGACCTCAGCGCCTTGGGAGATCGCCTTTTCGAGGCCCTCGGCTACTTCGGCTCGTGCCCGCGGAGCAACGATCGGACCAATCGCAGCGTCAGGATCGAGCCCATCACCGATCTTCAACGCTTGAACGCCCTGACCAAGTCGCTCGACCAGCTCGTCGTACACCCCGCCCACGGCAATGATGCGTCGGGTAGCGGTGCACTTTTGTCCAGTTGAACCCATGGCGCCAGCAACGATCTGCGGAACCGCAAGGTCGAGGTTCGCATCATCGAACACGATGGCCGGGTTGTGGCCGCCGAGTTCGAGCTGAACGCGGCCATTGCGTGCGGTGACGGCATCGCGAATACCAAAGCCAACCGGCACCGAGCCGGTGAAGGTCACGCCATCGACGCGAAGGTCTTCAATCATTGCGCCGCCCATCGAGCCCGGCCCGAGGATCAAATTGAGCGCACCGGCCGGCACTCCGGCGTCTTCGAACACCTTGGCGATCGCTACCGAAACCAGGGGAGTGTTGCTGGCGGTCTTCCACACGACCGTGTTGCCAGCAGCCAGGGCCGGAGCGATCTTCCACACCGGAATGAGAATTGGGAAGTTCCACGGCGTCACCACGCCGACAACGCCTAGCGGAGCACGCAGTGTGCGGATTGTCTCGCCCGGCTTACCCGTGGGGTAGATGCGCTCGGTGGGCATCTTGATTATGCCCGCCTGATAGCGGCAGGTCTCGGCCGAGAGCATTGCCTCTCCACGCATCTCGCCCAACATCTTGCCCTCTTCGAGGGTGCCGATCATGGCGAGCTCGTCGGCTCGCTCTTCGAACAAGATCGCAGCCTTCTCGAGGACCGCCGCTCGGACCTTGTATCCGGCGTTGCGCCATGATGAAAGCGCATCGACAGCCGCCGAAACAGCATCAGCTGCCGTTGATGCATCCCCGACGGGATGATCGCCCACGGGTTCGTCTGGGCGGGCCGGGTTAATGCTCGTGGTGGTCGAAGACCCGGTGGAGATCCACTCGCCACCAATGAGATGAGCGCCTTCTGGAATTGCAGTCGATGTCATGCCTGCACACTACGCGGTGTGGCCGGGGGCAGTGTGGTTGGGCGGTGTGGTTGGGCGGTGTAGTTGGGAAAGAGAAATCGTCTTCGGGATTTGATCCAACTGCCACTATGACGCGACCTTTGTGCTGTGTGCGGCGTCACAACTGCATAGGCGCGGGGCACGTCGAGGGAACCGTTTTCTGGCTTCTCCTCTTGATCGACATTCGATCCGTGCGATTTCGAGAGGGAGAACATATATGAATATCAAAGAACTGGGAGCCGAATTTATTGGCACCCTTGGACTCGTTTTGGGCGGATGTGGTGCAGCGGTACTTGCCGCAAACTTCGGTTCGACAGACGCAGGCGGCGTGCTTGATGGCGGAACCAGCCTTGGCTTGGGCTTCGTTGGCGTCAGCTTGGCCTTCGGTCTTACGGTCGTGACCGGCGCTTACGCACTTGGGCACATCTCCGGCGGCCACTTCAACCCTGCGGTTACCGCGGGCCTCACTGTTGGTGGACGCTTTCCGGCAGCGAAGGCCCCGCTGTACATTGCAGCGCAGGTTGCTGGCGGCATCGTGGGTGCACTGCTCGTGTTCATCATGGCTGGGTCGCCAGACATCGATAACACCGCCGCAGGCGCATTCGCATCGAACGGTTACGGCGACCTTTCACCGAACGGGTCAGCCGTGGGAACCGCGTTCATCACCGAAGTTGTGATGACCGCAATGTTCCTCATCGTGATCATGGGCGCAACCGCCAAGAAGGCAGCCGCAGGCATGGGTGGCCTTGCGATCGGCCTCATGCTGGTACTCATTCACCTCATCTCGATCCCGGTAACCAACACATCGGTTAACCCTGCTCGTTCAACGGCGACAGCAGTGTTCACCGGTGGCGACTACATCCCGCAGCTGTGGCTGTTCTGGGTGGCTCCAATCATCGGCGGCATCCTCGGTGCATTGATCTACCGCGGCCTTCTTGGTGACAAGGAAGACGACCTCGTAGCTGCGTAACCCGCAGTCATCTCGAGAACGACAACCATCCAAAAGGGTGCCCCGGCTACCGGCCGGGGCACTTTCCGCGTTTACAGGACTGGCCGCTAGGAAACGGCGGAGATTCCGAATTCTTCGCCTGCGTCTAGCAGGGCATCGAAGAGGTATTGGCCGAAGCTGCGGTCGCACAGGATCACATAGCTTGGCGCTCGCTCGCCGCCGTCAGGGCCCGAGACGTCGTTGCGAGCAATGTCGCAGGTGACCTTTGCGACCGAGGCTGAGGTGACGGCGCCGTTGGGCATCATGGCATCGGACCAATCGAGACTGCAGACCTTCTCCATCGCCGACGAGGCAACATCACCGGTGAGGCGGAACATTGCTCGGCCGTGCGTCCAGTCGACAAGACTCACGTGTCCGTCGGTCGGGATTTCGCTTACCCGAGTGGCCACAGCGTCAGCTGGCCCGATGAGCATCCACTCATCAGGACGGCTGCCCGCAATGAGCACGTTGCCGGCGACTCGACTCCCAGCAAACGCCTGAGCCAAAACTCCTCGTGCTGCAGTACCGGGGGCGGCCCGGACGACCATCTTCGACAGGGCTGACTCGTCGGTGAGCGTGAGAGCTGCACCGGGAGTTGGTTCGTAACTGGCGGTGACTGGGCTTTGAAATGTAGGCATAGTCATGGTGTCTCCTAAGACCGCAGCCGAAGGCCATCGGGGTCGAAATGGGCATGGTGCTGCTGCACCGTGGCGGTCGTGCGGTCGCCGTTCGTCAATAACACGGTGAGCTGAGTGCCCGACGAGGCGTGCGACGGCGGGACCTGAGCCAAGCCGATTGAGGCCTTCAGGGTCGGCGAATACCGAGACGATGTGATACGCCCCAGGATCTCGTTGGTGTTGGGGCGCACGATCTGCGACGCCTCGGGCGGCACGATCGAGCTGTCGGTCATTTGCACGGAGACGAGTACTGGGAGGTCCATACCTGCGGCGTCAGCTGCGTCGCCAACTCCCTGACCCATGGCCCACGCAAGTTCGGGCTTTCCGGCAAAGTCGTCTTTGTCGAGCTTGATCAGCGGCTGCAAGCCAGTAGTGGGTGCTTTGGTAAGGCCGTCGGTGTCTTGTCCCACGATGAAGTGACCCTTCTCAAGACGCATGATGCGTTGCGCTTCAAGACCGAATGGCTTGATACCGAGATCGGCACCTTCATCCATGAGCGCCTCCCACACATGCAGGCCATAGCCGGCCGGAACATGCAGTTCGAAGCTGAGCTCTCCCGTGAAGCCAATGCGCCACATGATGCAGTCCTCGACACCGGCAACGGTGCCAGGTCGTACCTGCATGTAGTCAAACGAGTCGTTGTCGAGAGGCACATCGGTGAGGCGAGACAGAAGCTCGCGGCTCTTCGGGCCAGCGACGTTGATCGAGGTGTACGACGTGGTGACCGGGGTGATGTGAACGTCCCAGTCGGGGTGCGCGGTTTGGAGCCAGTTCTCGGCCCACTCCCACACGCTGCCTGCGCCCGACGAGGTGGTGGTCATGAGCCAGCGGTTCTCACTGATGCGGCCGGTGACGCCGTCGTCCATGACCACGCCATCTTCGGCACACATGATGCCGTAGCGCACTGATCCAACTCCGAGCTTGCTCCACTTGTTCGTGTAGAGCAGGTTCAGCAACTTCGGTACGTCGGCGCCTTGCAGATCGAGCTTGCCGAGCGGGCTGATGTCGATGATGCCGACGTTCTCGCGAACGTTAGTGACCTCTGCTTGTGGGTTGCCGTAGTGCTCGGGGCGAATCCACTGGCCAGCGAGAATCGGCTTTGCACCGTTCGCCACATGCCAGGAATGCACCGAAGACACTCGCTCTGGTTCGAAGATTCGACCAGCTAGTGCACCCAGCGTCAGCGGGGCGTATGGCGGGCGCCAGATCGTGGTTCCGACCTCGGCGATGGTCTCGCCGCGAGCCTCGGCCAACACTGCAACCGTATTGACCGTTTCGAGCTTGCCCTGGGCAGGGCCCATGGTGGCTGTGGTGTATCGCTTGAGCAGCTCAACCGAGTCGTAGCCCTCCTTGGTGGCCGACACCAGGTCCTTCGACCCGACATCTTCGGAGTAGTCGACGATGCCGTGGGTGGTCGAGCGATAGAGCTCGGGGTGTGGGTCCCGGCCAAGCGGCGTGCGCGCATCTGGCGCCATGGCGGGTTCAGGGTCCGACACGGGCATCGCCCGGGCGGTGAGCGCCTGGAGACGATGGGCGACTGCCAAAGCTCGCGACGCGGCAAGCGCCCCCGTCTCGCGGCCGTGCTCGACGATCTGGTCGAGCGTGCCATCACCGGCGATTCCTCCGGTCACCAGGACGTTGTCTGGAGTGCGGTCGGGGAAGAACCGGGCGCCAGCTGGGTCGTACACGGGGCGATCGCCGCTCATATTGAGCAGCGAGGTCGGTGCAGTCCAGCCCACAGCGGTGATCAACAGATCGGCGTCGCGGGTTGAGCCATCGCCCAAGGTCACCGATTCGACCGCCTTTTGCGAACCAGCCGTGGCGGTGACGTTGCCGCCAGCACGTGCATCGACCACTTCTGCGATCTTCACGCCCGCACGCTCGAGGTCGGCGACAGTCTGGTCGCCGGACTCGTTGGCGGTGAGCACGACGGCTCGGTCACCTGGCTTCACCGAGTACATGTTGATCAGGCGTCGAGCTGCGCTTGCGAGCATGACGCCGGGACGATCGTTTCCTTCGAACACGTACGGGCGCTCGATGAGGCCGGCGGCCACGATCAGCGTCTTTGCCCGGGCCTTGACCAAGCGCTCAGAAGCCAACGGATGCGAACGCTGGACGATGCCAAGCCAGTTGTCTTCGTAGCGACCCGTGACCGTGGAGTCGAGCAAGATCTCGACCCCAGCCGAGCGCGCTGCAAGTTCGAGCCCGTTCGCCAACGCCCGATCGTCTTCGGTGCCATAACGAAGGTGGCCCCCGAGGTGATGTTCGTGCTCGACGAGCAGGACGCTTGCGCCCGCCTCAGCTGCCGCAGTTGCAGCAGCCAAACCAGCTGGCCCGCCACCTGCGACAACGACGTCGGGGTGCGTGTAGCGCTTATCGAAATACGCCATTTCGGACTCGTAGTCAACCGTGCCACCAGGAGCGAACTGTGCAAGCACCTTCTCGTAGGCAGGCCAAAGCTTCTGTGGATGAATGAAGGTCTTGTAGTAAAAGCCGGGAGACAAGAATCGCCCGACGAGCTGGTTCGCTGCCTTCACGTCGTAGTCGAGCGATGGCCACACGTTCTGTGGCCCGACGTCGATGCCGTTCGTGAGCAGACGATGCCCCGAGCGGACGTTCGGCTCGTCGTCGACCTGAACAAAGGCATTCGGGTCCCAGAAGTCTGCCGTGAGCAAGCCACGTGGACGGTGGTACTTCATCGACCGGCTCATAATGCGGTTGTCTCCAGCCGCAATAGCCGAGGCGATCGTGTCACCCTGATACCCAACGGCGGGCTTGCCGTTCCAGGTGAACTTCAGTGGCTGGCTACGGTCGATGACCTCACCAGGCTGTTGGGGCAGTCGACGCATAGTCATCGTTGTTCTCCAGACTTCCGCTGGAGACTCGGCCGTTCGCTTCGCTCACTAACCGAGTTTCTCGCACAAACGCGGAGCGTTTGCGGGGGCCTCGAAACGTCGCAGGTGGCTAACATCATGAAGCCTCTCCCTCGTTTGCGCCGCGTTGCTTGCCGGAGCTGCCAACCGTGATGGTCGTGTAGGTGCTGTTGCCGACCTTGTCGCCGGGCAGCGGGGGATTGCGAAATTCGTTGGTCGCCTGATGACGCTCGACAGTGAAGTATCGACGGCAGCCGGCACGGCAGTACCAGGTCTCGGTTACGTAGTCAGCGGGGTTGTCCCGCAGGTACAAGTACTCGCCCCATTCGGCACGGGTGGCCGTGTTGGGGTTGGGACGGGGGACAGCTTCGCCGAGAAGGCGCAGGTCGCTTTGGTTTCGTGGGCCGCAGTGCGGGCAAGGTACGAGCAACATTTAGTGACCCACCGCCGCAGCACCCTTTTCGCCAACCAGTTCACCGGTCTCGAAGCGAGACAGTTTGAACGGTGCGATCAGCTTGGGGGTTTGTTGAGTGGCAATGCATTCAGCCATTTGTTCTCCAGAAACGGGGCCAGCCTTGAAGCCGTAGGTGCCCCAGCCCACGTCGGTGAGGTGGCCCTCGACCGGCGTGAAGCCCATGATCGGCGAATAGTCGGGTGTCATGTCGCACAGCCCGGCCCACTGGCGCAGCAGCCGCATCTTCGAGATGCCTGGCATGAGCTCGAGGATGTGGCCAGCGAGCTCTTCGGTGAAGCTCAGTGAGCCCCGCATCGAGTAGGTAGCCAACGGGTCGACCGATGCACCAAAGACCAGTTCGCCGCGGTCGGTTTGACTTACGTAAACGTGTAGCGACCCCGACACCACGACCGCTGGCAGGAACACCTTGACCGGTTCGGTTACGGCAGCTTCGAGAGGGTGGGTGACGATGGGCAGCTTCACGCCAGCCATGTTCGAAATGAGCGAGCCCCAGCCAGCGGTGCAGTTGACCACGATCGGCGCCGAGATGTCGCCGCGGTTCGTGCGGACTCCGGTGACCTTGCCACCAGCGCCTTTGCCGTCGGCGAGCCCTCCGCCTTCACACAAGATGTCAAGCACTTCGGTCTTTTGATGCAGGTGTACGCCGGCGTGGTCGGCGCCACGGGCGTACCCCCACACGACTGCGTCGTGTCGAATGATGCCGCCCGGGGGGTGGTGTAGTGCTCCGAGGATCGGATAGCGGGGATGGCTGGTGATGTCGAGGCTCGGGCAGATCTTCTTGACCTCTTGGGGGTCGATGACCGAGCTATCGATGCCCTGGAGCTTGTTGACCTCGGCCCGCCAATGCATGGTGCGAAGCGCCGAGTCGGTGTGGGCCAACGTCATATGGCCCCGCTCGCTGAACATCACGTTGATGTTCAAGTCGGCAGCCATCGAGTTGTACAGCGTGAGCGACCGGTCGTAGAACGCCACACCCTCGGGGGTCAGGTAGTTCGAGCGAACAATCGCGGTGTTGCGGCCCGAGCCGCCACCACCGAGGTAGCCCTTGTCGAGCACGGCAACGTTGGTGATGTCATGGTTGGTGGCGAGATAGTACGCCGTCGCCAGACCGTGCACGCCGCCGCCGATGATGATGACGTCGTAGGTCTTCCTGAGGTCGTGGTCTCGCCAGACCCGAGGCCAGTCGTCGCCCGAGAGGCCTTTGCGTGCAAGGGTCGCAGCGCTATAGCGCACCGGCCCTGGGTTCGATTTTCGAAAGGACACCATGGGCGCAGTGTAGGAAGGCGCAGAGAGGCGGTCACGCAATCTGCCGTATCAATCTTGGCATCATTAAGAGGCAATTACTATCATTGCCACATGAACCTGCAGCGTTTGAGGTACTTCCTCGCCGTCGCCGACGAACTGCACTTTGGCCGCGCTGCCGAACGCCTCCACATGGCCCAACCACCGCTCAGCCAGCAGATCCGTCTGCTCGAATCCGAGCTTGGCGTCCAGCTCTTCGACCGAACAACCCGCCGAGTGTCGCTCACAGCCGCGGGCGCAGTTCTTCGCACCGAAGCCGAGCGAGTCGTGGTTGCTGCCGACTCCGCTGAACGGGTTATGGAAGAGTTCCGCAGCGGCGAAGGCGGGCTGCTCCGCCTTGCGTTCGTTGATTCGGCGTCGTTTGAAGTTATGCCTCGCTATCTCCGGGCATTCCGGCAACGGTGGCCCAAGGTCGACCACGATCTGCAAATTATGTCGAGCGCGAATCAAACCGATGCGCTTTTGGCTGGACAGATCGACCTCGGCATCAGCCGCACCTCTCCCGCCGACGAGCGAATCCACGCGTCAAAGTTCCTCGATGAGCCCTTGTATCTCGCTGTAGGCCCTGATCACCGCCTGACGGGCAAAACGCGCGTGTCGGTCGCAAAGATCGACGCGTCATCGCTCATTGGGTTCGACCGCAGGTTGTCGCCAACCCTGCACGAGCAACTTCAGCAACTCTTTACCAACGCCGGCTCGTCCTATGACCCGGCGATCGAGGCCACCGAGTACACCACCATCCTTGGCTTGGTGAGCTCTGGCGAGGGAAGCGCCATCGTGCCCAACGGCGTCCGAACGTTTCATCCCGAGGGTGTCACGTACGTAAAGATCAGTGATGCGGGCGCCGAGATGGCGATGCACGTCATCCGCCGCTCGGATGAGCCGCTGCGAGTAGTCGTCCAAGCCGAACACGTCATCGGCGAACTCTTCGGGTAGAGAAATGCTGTATGCAGTCTTGACAAAGGAATCTGCGAATCGGGTGTACGCCGATTCGGCCTCTCGGTTGCTCGCCGCTGAGCTCGCTGCGATCGCCAGGTATTTCTCGTTTGCGGTCACCGACATCGAGGTGACCAACCTTGGTGGAGTTGACTACGTCACGTTCGGCGGGGGAGAGCTTGACGACCAAGACCGGTTCATTGTGTCCAACTTGTCGGGCACGCGTGCGGTTTTCACCCTGAAAGGAGACGCACTGTACCCACTGGACCTAAAGACACTCGAGTGGTTCGACGACGACCTCATCACCATTCAGCGCTACTCGGGTAAGACGAATGAACAGTTCACCCACATGCTCCTCAACTTGACGTTGGCCGAGTCAACCGCAGCACACGAACGGGCCGCAAACGAGGACCAAGTACACCTACTCGACCCGGTGGCCGGTCGGGGCAGCACGCTCAACCGTGCGCTGGTGTATGGCTTTGACGCATCCGGGATCGAGCTCACCGACAAAGACGTCGAGCACTACCGCACCTTCATTACCACCTACCTCAAGGGCCATCGGGTGAAGCACAAGACCACCTCAGAACGGTTCCGAAAAGGAGACCTCGCTGGAGCCTCAGCATTTGATGTCGATATCGACCGGGGCCGCCAGAACCTTCGCATGGCCTGCGGCGATACGTCGAAGGCAAAGGAGTTGATGCCCGGCCAGAACTTCGACCTCATCGTGGGCGACCTACCCTACGGGGTCCGACACACCGCTACGGCAAAGAGCGCCCGACGCTCGCCGCTCGAACTCGTGCAAGGCGCCGCCCACGCGTGGCATTCGGTGTTAGTGCGCGGCGGCGCTATCGGCCTGGCATGGAATCTGAAGACCATGACGCGCGAGCAAGTGTCCGCCGCACTCGCAGCGGCGGGCTTCACCATTATTGACCACCCGCGTTCGTTCGAACACGTCGTCGACCGAGCCATCACCCGAGACCTCATTGTCGCCACCCGCCGCCGCTAAGACCGTCGAATTGACTCGGTGGTACCACGCTCCTTTCACCCAAAACGAACCTGGTACCTTTTTGCCTTTTGGTACCAGGTTCGCCTTCGATACGAGCTAGTTCGGGACGGTGTTTCTCGGTGGTACCAGGCACCTTTCACCCAAAACGAACCTGGCACCTTTTCGCGTTTTGGTACCAGGTTCGCCTTCGATACGAGCTAGTTCGGGACGATGTTGTGTTCGGGGCCGTATGGGAAGCCGGTGATGTTGTCGACGGTGCCGTCGTCGTTGATGACGAGCACGTCGTGTTCGCGGTAGCCGCCAGCTCCGGGTTGCCCTTCGGGGATCATGATCATTGGTTCCATCGAGACGACCATGCCGGGTTGGAGCTCGGTTTCGATGTCTTCGCGTAGCTCTACGCCAGCTTCGCGTCCGTAGTAGTGGCAGAGCACGCCGAAGCTGTGTCCATAGCCGAATGAGCGGGTGTTGAGCAGGTCGTAGCCGCGGTAGATGTCGTTGAGCTCGGAGGCAATGTTGGAGCATTTCGCGCCGGGCTTGATGAGCTCGAGGCCTGCCTCGTGTACTTCGACGTTGATGTTCCATAGACGCATGTGTTCGTCGGACACGGAGTTCGCGAACAGCGTGCGCTCGAGGGCGACGTAGTAGCCAAAAAGCATGGGGAAGCAGTTGATCGACAGAATGTCGCCCTCTTCGATTACACGGTTGGTGACCGGGTTGTGCGCTCCATCGGTGTTGATGCCTGACTGGAACCAGGTCCAGGTGTCCATCAGCTCGGAGTACTCGTAGGTCTTGGCGAGCTCTCGCACCATGGCTTGAGTCGACGCGAGCGCCACCTCATGTTCGGGTACGCCAACGCCGATGGCTTGACGGCACGCTTCGCCGCCGATGTCGGCAATGGCGGTGAGCTTCTTGATGTGGGCGATCTCTTCGGCCGACTTGATGGTTCGGATCCACATCGTGGGTGCTCCGACGTCGACCAGTTCGACCTCGGGGAACGCTGCTTGGATCTTGTCGCGAAGATCGATGCTGACCTCGTCGAACTCGATCCCGATGCGCTTGGCCCCGGTGATGAGGGTTTGCAGTGCGTAGAAGAAGTTGTCTTTGCGCCAGTCGGTGTAGGTGATGTTGTCGCCATTTGTAAGGCGGTGCGGCTGGCCGCCATCGATGCCAGCAGAAACGCTCGTCGCTGCATCAGGGGTTACGACGAACCCGTAGTTGCGGCCAAACGCGCAGTACATGAACCCGGAGAAATAGGTGATGTTGTGATAGCTGGTGAGCACCACCGCGTCGACATCATTCTCGGCCATATGCGTCCGCAGCTTCTGCTGGCGTGATTCCATTTCGGCAACCGAGAACGGACCAAGGGTCTTCTCGCCGTTGTGCCAGGTAACCAGGCGATCCATATCTGCGCTCATCAGTGTCTCCTCCACGAGTCGTCGTTGACTGCGAGACAGTATGGACGCAACCACGCGACCCGGGCCAAACCGGTTACTTTTCGGGCGCCTTCTTGGCACCAACACGCTGGGCGGAGCGGGGAAGTTTGGGGCGCGGGGGCTTTGGCAGACGTCGGCGGCCAATCGTTGTTGCAAGCGGCGACGAACGTGCGTGGTACGGGCGGTATTGAGACTGGTCTTCGACGGCCACAGCGTCACGAACGACGATGCGATACATCAGGTAGCACAGCATGGCGCCGTGGGTTCCGACCAAGATCCAGAAATACGCCGACGAGCCAAATTGCGACATCAGCACCGAGGCGACGAGCGGCCCGAGCACTGCGCCAACGCCGTTGATCATGACCAGCAAGCCCGATGCGCCAACGCGCTGGTCGTCGGAGATCCAGTCGTTGGTGTAGGCGATCGCCAGCGAGTAGAGCGGGAACGACGTAGCACCGATAACGAACATGACGACGAGCGCATCAGTGCCAGTGCTGGTTCCGATGCCGACGAACGAGGCTGCGGTGGCTCCGGCCGCACACACCGCCATCACGCCTCGGCGCGGCACCTTGTCGGAGATATAGCCGATCGGCATTTGAAAGATCATCGAACCAAACAACGCCATTGCGATGAACAACGAGATCTGCGCGGTGCTCATGCCAATTCGTGCGGCATAGACCGGGGCAAATGCGAAGACCGCACCGGCAGCAGCCCCAGATAAGAACATCATGATGACACCGGTTGGGACAATGCCAAAGAGTGTCTTAAACGGCAGCCGCCCGACCGCTGGCAGCGGGGGTGCGCTCGATTCGGACAATGCCATCGGCACCAGCGAAATCGACACCAAGACCGATGCGATCACGAACAGTTCAAATCCGTTTGGATCGGCCACGTTCAACAGCAGCTGGCCACCGGTGACGCCGCCCATGGTCACGACCATGTAGATCGACAGAGTACGGCCACGCGTCTCTGGTGTTGCTTGATCGTTGAGCCAGCTTTCAACCACGACATAGAGCCCCGCCATACAAAAGCCAATCACGAGACGCATCGCCAGGTAGGCGACCGGATTCACGAGCAACGCTGGGAGGACGAACGCAGTCGATGCCATCGAGGCCAACGCGGCGAAGACTCGGACATGGCCGACTTTCGATAGGGCCCGGATGGTGAAGCGCGAACCGGCGAGGAAACCCACGTAGTAGGCAGCCTGGATGAACCCGATGACGGTGACGGCGAACTCCTCGTTGATTGCACGCACACCCATTGCGGTGCCCTGCAAGCCGTTGCCGAGCATCATTGCCAGCACGCCCAAGAACAGCGCCCACATCGACAGAAGCGGTGAGGTAATCGCCGGCCGAGATTGGGCGCCGACGAGCGGCCCATCTTCCGCGACACTCACGGCCGGGCCACCCGCCTCTCCAGCCAGATCTGTAGACATCGGCGTATGCTAGCCTCGCCGAATGGGAAGAACGCGGCCATCTCGTGGTGGCCGCAACGCCCGTCCTGGCAGTCCGACCAGCGGCGGTGACGGCGGCTTGGCACCTAGTGAGTCCAACGAGTCGGCACCACCGCCTTCGGTTGGTATCGAACTGCTGGGATACGGCCCCGGAGGGTCCGACCTCTCGGGCGATGACCTTGCACTTCCAGAACCACATGGTCGTTCCAGCCAGGTCGGAGCTTTGGCGGCAATAGTTGGCTTGCTCGCCCTGGCATTCGTTGCCCTCGTACTGCTTGGTTCGTCGACCACCGACGAAGGTGATTCTGACCATCAGCAGGCCACGCCAAGTTCCATCGAGCTGCCGTTAGATCCCGAGGTTGAGACAGCGGACGACGAACCCGTCGAGGAGGTCGACCCAGAAGAGCTTGAGCGGCAAGACCAGCTGCAGTACCTGAGTCGGCTTTCGTTCGTCGACAACGAACTCCTTGAAGGGCTGGTCATTGCGTGGGTACGAGACGATGATCAGCTCGAGCTGCGATCACTTGAAACCGGAGCGGCATTACCGGTGGCGACGCTCGCACAACACGACGTCCCGCCGCTGCCGGAGCACATTCAACTCATCGGCGGCGAGAACGCAACCTGGCTTATCGACCTCCTCGAACCAGAACGCTCGGGGAAGTTGTCCAACTCGGTTCGAATGGTTCGCCTCGGCAGCGAGCTCGATAGCTACGCGTTCATTTCCGAGAACGAAGATGCACCGACCGACTTCTTTGTCGGTTCGCTATGGGGCCCAGCGATGAACGGCACTGCGCAGGCTCCGAAATCGTGGACCATCCTTCCTGTTGCCGGCGCGGGAATTATCGTGTCGAGCCCAACTGCCGAAAGCAGCATTGTCGAAGGTGGCGGCTTTGAGGCGCTGCCCCGCAGTGTGGGCCGGGCGATTGCCGCCAGCCCAGAGCACATTGCGGGGGTGGCCTGCGATAACCGACTGGAGTGTGTGGGGTCGGTGTCGCGCTGGGACGGGTCGGATCAGCAGATCGTCGACGCCAACGCTCTCAGCAATGATGCAATCGTGCGCATTAGCCCCGATGGCAGGCTGCTTCTATCCGTGCAGGGAACTCGATGGTCGCTGTTCGACCTCGAAGGGAACTCGTCTCACTTCTGGACCGAACGCCTGGCGGTCGACGACACCATCACGTGGACCCCCGACTCTCGAGCGCTGGTTTGGGTTGCCGAAGGCACGTTGGTATCGCTCGATGTGACCGGCATTGGTCGAGACGTCGATGGACTGCCAGCAGCTCGAATCGTGAGCCCGATTGGGGCAATGGGTGACCGATTGCCCGAATCTGACGTGGCGGTGTTCGACCTCGCGCAGGTTCTCGAAACCGCCGAAACCGTTGAATCGGTGGGATGAGTCCAAACCTCAGGTATACCCACCCAAACACCACGTAAGGGTACTGAAATCTCAACGGTTATTACCGGACTGAACATGGCGGCAATACCCATACCTCATGCTACGGTCGTGACGCGCGACACATACGGCGGTGGTTCGTGATTCGCGAACCACCATGGGGGAGACAGTTCATGGGCGTCCTTTTTGCTCAAGAGAATTTCACGGACAACAGTTGGCAAGAAGGCTTTCGGTTTCCGTTCGGCGAATGGCTCAAGGAGCTCGTCTTCTGGGCGGTGAATAACCCCGTCACCGCATTCCTCGGCGACGTGGTCGAATGGCCGTTTCGCACCTTCTTCGAACTCATCATGAGTGAACGCGTTGGCCGTGACTCGATCATGACCATCCCGTGGGTGTGGGTCGTAATCGGCATCTTCGTGATCGCCTCCTTCCTCCGCAACACCCGCATCGGGCTCGCCTGTGCCGCGATGCTGTCCGTATGTGGGTTCCTCGGCGCCGAGTACTGGACTGAGACCGCAAAGACCATCGGCATGATCCTCGTTTCGGTCACGCTGTGTGCAATCGTCGGCATACCACTCGGCATCGTGTCGGGTCGATTCGACAACGTGTGGAACGTGGTGCGACCAACCCTCGACGCCATGCAGGTTGTACACCCGTTCGTGTTTATGTTGCCCTTCATCTTCTTCTTCGGCCTTGGCAACGTCTCGGCAACCATGACCACGATGGTGTTTGCGCTTCCCCCGCTCGTTCGTCTGACGAACTTAGGGGTGAGGCAGGTGCCCGAAGATGTGGTGGAAGCATCGAGAGCCTACGGAGCCACCGAGCTGCGAGTCCTTACCGATGTGCAGCTGCCGCTGGCGCGACCTGCAATCATGACTGGCCTCAACCAGACCTTGTTGCTTGCGTTCTCGATGCTCGGCATCGCAGCGCTCATGGGTGCTGGCGGTCTCGGCCGCTTGCTCTTCCGTGCAATCAACAACCTCAACCTCGGCCTGGCGGCTTCGGCTGGGCTGGCCTTCTTCCTTGTCGCAGTCATCCTCGACCGCATGTCACAGACCGAAGCCCAAGACGGTGTCAACCTGTCGACCAAGATCAAACAGGCATTTGCGTACCGGGCCGACCCCGAGGGCCTTCTCGAAGCTCAGGCTGCCCAAGCCAAGCCAATCGAACCTGACGCCGAACCAGCCGAGCGTCCCGCACCGGTGAGTTCAACCGAGCGGATCGGCCTTCTCCTTGGCGCACTCGGCTCGATCCTTGCACTCGTATCGCTGTTTCTGCCGTGGGGTAACAACGCAGGCTTGGTCAGTTCCTATGGTCGCTTCGCCGACGAGACGGAACTCGCTGGCCAGTCGTTCAATGGCTTCGTTGCATCGGGCGGCACGTTCTACGGCATCTTGCTGGGTCTGTTTACCGTGCTCGCGCTCCTCGCGTCGGTGCGACCGCTTGTGTCATTTCCCGACGCGGTTGGAAAGCTGATGCTGAGAGGACAAGGCGTCATGCTCGCGGCCATAACGGCGATCATCGTCGCCGTTTGGCTGCTCAACATCTTCGAAGGGGTCCTCGGCACTCTTGGCCCCACAAGTCTTCTCTCGACGATTGGACTGTGGCTCTTCGCTATTACCGTTGCCATGATCGCAGTTGAGACCTTTAGCCGAGGCACTCCGCGGCTCGGATCTGACGGTGCGCTACTGCTCGCAATCGGCATGCTCGGATCATCGCTGGGCTACTTCTTCTTACAGCCATCGAACTTCGTTGTTGGCTACAGCCACGGTACGGGCATCATGCTTGCGATTGCGGGCTCGGCAGTCGCCCTCGCCGGCGGCGCACTCGCAACCTTGTCCGCGCCATACGGTCCGCGGCGCCCGCTCCCCGCAACCATTTCGTGGGGTCGCGTTGGTGCCGCCGTCTTCGCGTTGCTCCTTGTTGTTGGCTCGGCATTCGGCGTTGGCGAGCGTGAAACCGCCAACGGCGGGTGGGGCTGGTACTTCGACGAGCGTGTCCAAGCAATCCAGCGAACCTCTGAGGACGTGCCGCCAGACATCGAAGCAGAGATCGAACGACTCCGCGAAGAAGCCGGTGACGACATCAACAAGCAGATCGCGAATGCTCAGGCCATTCAGAACCTGATGAACAGTGTCCAAAGTGGTGACCGGGTCATCTACAGCGGTGTCGACGCGGACGGCCCAGGCCTTGGCTGGATCTCGATGGCATTCGCCGGGCTTGCCGTGGTTGCCTCGTTGTTCTCGGCCGGTGTTCTCGGCGGGGGAGAGCAACGGCGTTGGCGCGCCTCCGCGGTGCTCGCCGGTCTTGGACTGGCCATGATGACCGTCCCGATGGCCTTCATCCTGGGCATTGTTCGAGTTGGCATTGGCTCGACAACCCTCGGCGGTATCGGAGCGTTCATGACCGTCCTCGCAGGGTTCATCGTGTTCGCGAGCGGTCGCGGGGTTGTCGAAGAGTTCCGCCGACGCAAGATCTACAGCGATGACGCTCATGTCAAGGCCGCGCGCATCGCTGGCGACGATGAATTCATCGATCTCGTCGATGAGGACGTCGAGGCGAACGCGGCCGAGAACCTCGATATCGACGCTGCCTTAGGTTCATAGCTGGAAAGAACATTCCAAACGCGTGACAAAGAGACACCAAAACAAATGAAAAATCAACAAATTCACGGTTCAGAGTTCATACGGCCCAGTTCGGAAGTACTTGGGTTCAGTGCTACTCTCGTGACCGCCGACACAATGGATAGGGGTATCGCGCGTGGCTGAACACGGTGACGAAATCATCAGGCTAGAGAACGTCTTCAAGATCTTTGGGCCTCAGCCCCGGGGTCGTGCACTCACGCTCGCCAAGAGCGGCATGAAAAAGAACGACGTCCAAGCCGCCACCGATCACGTGGTCGGCATGAGTGACGTGACGTTCAGCGTGAACCGCGGCGAGACGTTCGTGATCATGGGATTGTCCGGCTCGGGCAAGTCCACCGCTATCCGAACCGTGAACAAGCTTCACGACATCACCGACGGCCATGTGTTCGTCGATGGTGTCGATGTGCAGGCACTCAACGGGCCATCGCTGCAGCAGTTCCGCCGAGAGAAGATGGGCATGGTGTTCCAGCACTTCGCCCTTTTCCCGCATCGCTCGGTCATCGACAACACCGGTTATGGCCTCAAGGTGCAAAAGGTCGAGAAGGCCGAGCGCGATAAGGCTTCGCTCGAAGCGCTGAAGCTTGTCGGCCTCGAGTCGTTCGCCCACAACAGCCCCCGTGAACTTTCCGGCGGTATGCAGCAGCGCGTTGGTCTTGCCCGTGCACTCGCAGCTGACCCCGACATTCTCCTTATGGACGAGGCGTTCTCTGCACTCGATCCGCTCATCCGCCGTCAGATGCAGGACGAGATGATGGCAATTCAGGAACAACTGAAGAAGACCATCCTCTTTATTACTCACGATCTGAACGAGGCACTTCGCATTGGCGACCGTGTCTGCATCATGAAGGACGGCGCGGTCGTCCAGATCGGCACTCCCGAGGAGATCCTCACCCAACCTGCAACCGGCTATGTAGCCGAGTTCGTTCAGGACGTCGACCAGGGTCGAGTGATCGACGTACAGACAATCATGTCTGGCGCCACCACTGTTTCGTCGAGCGCAACGCTCTCCGATGCCATCACCAGCCTTGGCGACGCGTCGGGTGCCTTCGCCGTTGATGACGACGGGCGACCTACTGGTTTGCTCACCGTCGAGGACGGCATTCGTGCTGCGCAGATGGGAACGACCGAGGTCGGCTCGGCGCTTCGCATCGACTTCGAAACGTGTGCGCCAACACAAACATTCAACGAGGTGTACGCCTCAGCTGGCCGCGGGCTCCCGATGGCCGTCGTCGATGAGTCAGGACGCCTTGTCGGCGTGCTGAATCCTCGCGAAATGATGGAAGAGATGGGCCGAGTCGAGCAACTGATAGACGGCTTCGAGCGAGAGGTGTTCATGTAATGAGTGTTGTATTTGCACAAGAGAGTTTCATTGACAACAGCTGGCCGGAAGGCTTTCGGTTCCCGTTCGGTGAGTGGCTCAAGGAGCTTGTTTTCTGGGCGGTGAACAACCCCATCACATCGTTTATCGGTGACGTGATCGAATGGCCGTTCCGCACCTTCTTCGAGCTCATCATGAGCGAACGGGTTGGCCGCGACTCCATCATGACCATCCCATGGGTATGGGTTGTGATCGGCGTATTCGTCATTGCATCGTTCACCCGAAACACTCGCATCGGCCTTGCCTGTGCGGCGATGTTGTCGGTGTGTGGCTTCCTCGGCGCCGAGTACTGGACCGAGACAGCGAAGACCATCGGCATGATCTTGGTGTCGGTCACCTTGTGTGCCATCGTCGGCATTCCGCTCGGCATCTTGTCGGGCCGTTTCGACGGCGTATGGAACGTGGTGCGACCCACGCTCGACGCCATGCAGGTTGTGCACTCCTTTGTGTTCATGTTGCCGTTCATCTTCTTCTTTGGCCTGGGCAACGTCTCGGCAACGATGGTGACGATGGTGTTCGCGCTTCCGCCGCTTGTGCGCCTCACCAACCTCGGTATCCGTCAGGTTCCCGAGGATGTGGTCGAAGCTTCTCGTGCCTACGGCGCCACCGAGCTTCGAGTCCTTACCGATGTGCAGCTACCACTGGCACGCCCGGCGATTATGACCGGCCTCAACCAGACCTTGTTGCTCGCCATCTCGATGCTCGGCATTGCAGCACTTATGGGCGCTGGTGGCCTTGGCCGCCTGCTCTTCCGTGCAATCAACAACCTCAACCTGGGTCTCGCCGCATCGGCTGGCCTGGCCTTCTTCTTGGTGGCGGTCATCCTCGACCGCATCTCCCAAACCGAAGCCCAGGACGGCGTCAGCTTGTCGACCAAGATCAAGCAGGCATTCGCCTACCGCGCAAACCCCGAAGGTCTCCTTGAAGCACAGGCAGCCCAGGCAGCACCGGTTGTCGAGGAGCCAGAGGAAACCGAACGTCCTGCCCCTGTTGGTGGACGTGAGCGCACCGGCCTGATGGTGTCTGCTGCAGGCTCGGTCGTTGCCCTCGTTGCGCTGTTCCTTCCATGGGCCAACAACGCTGGTCTGGTCAGCTCCTATGGCCGATTCGCCGACGAGAACGCCGCTGGCGAACTCAGCGGACTTTCGTTCAACGGCATTGCCGCCTCGGGCGGAACGATGTTTGGCATTGCCCTCGGCATCTTTGCGCTGTTGGCTCTGGTCGCGTCGCTACGGCCCTTGCTGTCCTTCCCAGCCGCCATCTCTCGGTTGATGCTCAAGGGCCAGGGAATGATGCTGGTAGCGATCACCGCAATCATCATCGCCGTATGGCTTTTGAACACCCTCGAGGGAGTCTTCGGCGGCCTTGGCCCAACCGGGTTGCTTTCGACCATCGGTTTGGCCCTCTTCGGCCTCTGCGTAGTCATGATCGGCATTGAGACGTTCGCGACAGGCACACCTCGCCTTGGCGCTGACGGCGCACTCATTGCCACGATCGGAATGCTCGGCGCAGCGTTGGGCTACTTCCTGTTGCAGCCATCGCCATTCGTTGTGGACTACAGCCACGGCATCGGCGTTACCATTGGGCTTCTTGGCGCAGCGCTTGCCGTTGTTGGAGCTGCGGTCGCAACGTTCAGCGCCCCCTATGGCCCACGTCGACCACTGCCTACCGACATTGCGTGGGGTCGTATTGCGGCAACCGTATTTGCATTGCTTCTCGTCACCGGATCCGCATTCGGCGTCGGTGAACGTGAAGACGCAAATGGTGGTTGGGGTTGGTACTTCGACGAGCGCTTGGAAGCCATCCAGCGAGCCTCAGAGGACGTCCCGCCAGACATTGCCGCCCGCATCGAAGAGCTCCGCGAAGGGGCCGGCGACGACATCAACAAGCAGATCGCTGCAGCTCAAGACATTCAGAACCTAATCAACAGCGTCCAGTCCGGTGACAAGATCATCTACAGCGGTGTTGACCCCGACGGACCTGGTCTCGGGTGGATTTCGATGGGTCTCGGAGCCCTCGCCGTACTCACCTCGCTGTTCTCTGCGGGCTTGATTGGTGCTGGCGAGCAAATGCGCTGGAAGAGCTCGGCGTTCCTGGCCGGAATTGGCCTTGCGATGATGACCATCCCGATGGCGTTTATTCTTGGCATTGTTCGAGTTGGCATTGGTTCGACGACCCTTGGCGGCATCGGAGCGTTTATGACGTTCCTCGCCGGGTTTGTGGTCTTCACTAGTGGACGAAGTGTCGTGAATGAGTTCCGCCGTCGCAAGATTTACAGCGACGTTGCTCACATCGAAGCGGCACTAATCGCCGGAGACGACATCGATCTGATCGACGAGGAAGCCGCAGCGAACGCCGAAGCAAACCTCGACACGTCGGCATTGCTCGGCGGTTAACAAAAGACCTGGGGCAATACAAGACCCAATTGTGACGCGCGACCTAAATCGCCCCAGTTTGTGCGTTACGGTATTTCTGACAAACATCCCAAGGAGGGGATTCACAGATGAAGACAACGAAAAAGAGCCTCTGGCTCGCGTTGCTCACAGTTGTAGCGATGTTCGCTGCAGCATGTGGTAGCACCGTGAGCGACGTGGCATCGGATGCAGCAGACGCTGCAGGTGATGTTGCTGATGCAGCAGAAGACGCAGCGGGTGACGCTGCTGACGCAGTCGATGAAGCCATGGAAGACGACGAGGCCATGGAAGACGATGAAGCCATGGAAGACGATGAAGCCATGGAAGACGACGAGGCCATGGAAGACGGCGAAGCTATGGCTGAAGCCGGCTCCCTCGGAACCGCAACCATGGGCCGTGCAAACTGGTCCTCTGGTTACGTCCAGGCTGCTATTTTGCGTGATCTCCTCGTAGAGGTCGGATACGAAGTTTCCGAGCCTGCTGACGCAGAATTCGCACCTGACCTCGGTTACCAGGCAATGGCTACCGGCGAGATCGACTTCTGGGCCAACTCTTGGTACCCAGGTCACCTCAGCTGGTGGGAAGGCGAGCTTCCAGACGGCACCCAGGTTGGCGACAACCTTCAGCGCATCGAGGGTTCCCTCATGCAAGGTGGCGGTCTCCAGGGCATGCTCGTAACCAAGAGCTGGGCTGAAGACAACGGTGTTCTTACCCTCGACCAGATCAACGACGACGAGGCTCTCTGGAGCCAGCTCGACTCTGACGGCAACGGCAAGGGCGAGTTCTTCGGTTGCCCAGAAGACTGGACCTGCGACGACATCATGGCTTCGCAGATCGAGTTCGCTGGTTGGGAAAACCTCGAGCAGACCCAGGCTGGCTACGACGCAATGTTCGCCGAGTTCCTGACCAAGGCTCAGGCTGGCGAACCAGCAATCATCTACACCTGGACGCCTACCTCGTACCTCGCACAGGCAATCCCTGGCGAGACCACGATGTGGCTCTCGGTTGACGAGGACTCGGTTCTCGACGACTCCAACCCACTCGGCCGTGAAGGTGGCGAGGCATACTGCCAGCGTTGCGGTGAGAGCGTCGGTTACACCGGCCTCGGCGAAGACACCTGCCTTGGCGACAACGGCTGCCAGGTTGGCTGGGAAGCTGCTGACATCGAAATCACCGCCAACAAGGCGTGGATGGCTGAGAACCCAGTAGCTCTCGAAATGTTCAACCAGTTCAAGCCCCCACTCATCGACCTCGCAATCGCTGGCATCGCACTCGACGCCTCTGACGGCTCGACCGATGCAGTGAACGAAATTGCTGCTGGCTGGATTTCGGACAACCGTGATCTCGCTGACAGCTGGGTCGCCGCAGCACTCGCTGCTGGTTAATCCAAACTGACAGTTTCATCTGCGAATAGCAGATAAGCGAACGAAACTGGCGTGGGCTCTCCGGAGTCCACGCCAGTTGACGTTTTCGCCTCAGTCAAGCGCGGTCAACATTGGCGTCATAGGTGCTCATTGGCTCACTTTTGGGCCAGTAGGATCGATGGATGCTCGTGTTTGCTGCTGAGTCCACCGAGAACAACTTTGTCGACATCGACGTTGCCCCTTGGGCGTGGGGAGTTCTCCTCGTGTCGGTTGTTGCGTTGCTCGCACTCGACCTTTGGCGTCATCGCAAAGCCCACGCACCAACGTTTCGCGAGGCGGGCCTCGAGTCGATCTTCTGGGTGTTCTGCAGCATCGTCTTTGGCATCTTCATGCTGTGGCATTACGGCGGCACAGCTGGCGGCGAATACTTCGGTGTATATCTGACCGAGAAATCACTGAGCATCGACAACGTATTCGTCTGGGCGCTGCTGTTCTCCTCGATGAAGGTGCCGCTCAAGTACCAGCATCGTGTGCTGTTCTGGGGCATTTTCGGAGCCCTCGTGATGCGGGCGGCCTTCATTCTTGTCGGATCTGAACTCGTCAAGCGATTTAGCGGCATTCTTGTGTTCTTCGGCATCTTCCTCATCTACACCGGCATCAAGATCATGCGCCATAAGGAAAGCGAAGACGACGAGGCCTCGACGATGGGGCTGAACCTGTTGAAGCGGTTCATGCCGGTTTCCAACGAACTCGATGGTCAGAATTTCTTTACACAGATCGACGGCCGCCGAGCCGCAACGCCGTTGCTTGCTGCACTCGTCGTGGTCGAGTTCACTGACGTGATCTTCGCGGTCGACTCGGTACCTGCATCGTTTGGCGTCGCGAACGATCCGTACATCCTCATTGCGGCCAACGCATTTGCGATCATGGGACTTCGCGCTATGTACTTTCTTCTGGCCGATGCCCGCGAGCGGTTCCATTATCTCGGCATTGCGCTAGGCGGAATCCTATTGTTTGTCGGCATCAAGCTCGTGGTGACGCCGTGGTATCACATTCCGATTGCCATCTCCCTCGGAGTGATCACCACCATGTTGGTTCTCGGCGTTGTGCTGAGCCTCACCAAGTCCGCCGAGCACAAAGACAGCGTTGCTCACTAAGCCGCTACAGCCCGAGCAGTCGCAGCATTGCGGGCGGTGGGTTTGGATCTCCCTGGGCCAGCATTTGCGCTCGCTCGACGTTCACCTCATGGAAGCGTTGGTTCTCCCAACTCATCCAGGGACCCCTGGCCAGCGCGTCAAGTGAACCGTTCGCGTCAACACATGCGTTGAGGTAGTCGCGAAGCTCTGTCAGCTCTTCGACCCCGCCTATCGGCCCGTGCGCGGGAATGAAAATCTCGCCATACGCGGCGATTGTGTCGAGATGGGTCGCCCACGCGGCAAAGTCGGATTCGAATCCGAGCGGTACTGTGCCGAAGCTCGCCACTGCACCGGCAAAGACCACATTGGCCGACGGCACCTGGACCACCAGGTTCTCAAACTGAGGACCGCCAGAAGGTACGGCAATGCTGGCAGGGCACAGATGTGCTGCTTCGGTGACGACGTGAGACACCGGCCGGGCTGGGAGTTCATCGAACTCGCCAGCCAGGCTCGGATGCATTCGTTTCCACGCTTCGGGGTTTGCTGGTTGATCGAGATGGTCAGACGTTTGACCACTGCCGTACACCGCCGCCAGGGGAAACGCCGAGGCCCCACCTACGAGGTCTATGTGGGAGCCGGTGAGCACAAGTCGCCGAACCGGCAGGGGAGTGAGTTCGGCAATGGCCTGGGCCAGGGGAGCCGCGCACGATGGTGCAGCGCCCGCGTCGACCAAAGTGACGCCATCCGCGGCGAGGACCACACCCGCATTAGTTGAGCTCGGGTGAGGGGAATCTGCCATCCAGGCAAAAACCCCTGGTGCGAGCGGGACGAGAGAATGAGTCACAATGCCCAAATCTACCGGCACCCCAAAGTTAGATGTTTGGTTGAGGCGCGAACGTGCCGATATATCAGGTGATGGTTCGAAATCGTTTCCGACACAACCTTCGCCGCATGCTGGCGCTCCTGATGGTCACCGCAGTTGTGGCGTCAGGTTGCTCGAGCGATGGCCAACCCGATTCCCTGGCGCTTGCGGATCCAACAACGACAACAACCACCATTGCAGCCGCCCCCAGCACAACGACCACGGCTGCTCCGACGACAACCACCACCTCGACGACGACAAGCACGATTGCGCCCGACCCGCTTCGTACCTGGGTCGTTACGGCCAAGCCCGAGGTCACCCATCTCGTGGCCTACGACAAGCCCGATGGCGAGATCATCCCGTTCGAGTTCTTGGTCCCAAACCCGCACCAGTTCGGCGGGCCAATGACATTGATGGTCACCGAAGGCCAACCCGGAGACGAGTGGCTGCAGGTGCAGCTGCCAATCCGCCCAAACGGCCAGACCGGTTGGATCGATGCTGACCTCTACGACATGTCTTCGACCCGGGTACGCGCTGAAGTCAACCTCAGTGCCCACCAGGTCATCGTCTACGACGGCAACGACGTCATAGCCGAAACCCAGGCAGTCGTCGGCAGCTCATCCACACCAACGCCTCTTGGAACCTTCTACGTCACTGCGATCCGGGAGAACCCACCGAGTGAGTCGTTCATTGGCCCGTACGCGTTGGCCTTGTCAGCGTTCTCCGAGGTGTACGACACCTTCAGCGGTGGCCTGCCCGTCATCGCCATTCATGGCACGAGCCGACCCGACCAGGTTGGCCAGTCGCGGTCGAACGGGTGTGTTCGGGTACCCAACGACGTGATCACGTTCCTCGCTGAGAACGTTCCTCTCGGTGCCCCGGTGACGATCAGCGCATAAGTTGTAACCTTCACTCACCAAAAGCGGTATTTGCGCTGTTGATTCTGACGAATCGCGTCACTTAACCGCAACACTGTTACGGCTTGTGTTACGATGCAGGTGCGCCTGCGGAGGAGTCGGCAACGAGTGAGTACTCATTAACGTGGCGGAGCAATCACCCCCTACATCTGTGCAGCGGGTTCATCCTGGAGGGTTCTTCTGGAGCGTTTCACGTGGTGACCGACTGTCCCACGTGGTGTCTTTCGCCGCGCAAACTCAGAGACTCGCGCTGATAGCGAACTCCGAGCGCGACGCAGACGAGTACGCCCAACGCCTCACGCTTTCCGGGGTTCCCGTGCACTTGGGCACCGATACATCGAGTGGTGCAGCGGTGAAGTCCTTCTACGCGGATGCTTCGAGCACGCTTGTAGCAACACATGAGTACGCCGTGACTCAGGGCCCCGTACGAGCATCGATGACCATTCACCTGCGGACTGCATTGTCGGTTCGCGACTATGCAAAACGCCTCGATGCACTTGCGTCGGCAGTCCACCTAAGCTTCGTCGTTCCCGAAGACGAAAAACGTGCGAGCTCGCTGCTTTCACACTTCGAGCACGACCAAGGCCATGGCAGCGCAGACGACGCGACCGTCGATCAACTGATCGACCTCACGTCGACCGACGAGGTCGCTATGGTCTCCAACGTCCGTCGCCGGTTCCCCCTCGGGCGCTAACCCGCTCGCATTGAGTCGACTCGAACGCCCGTGCGTTCAACAAGCGACGAGAATCATCGCCTAGTGCCACCGATAATCGCTGGATTCGGGCAAGACTAGGTTCTTCATGAGTGCCGAGAATCCTGCCGCGCCCCCAGGGCCGCAACGCCTGACCCCAAGTTGGTGGCTGCGTCATCTCTACCGCTCGTGGCATGACGATCGTGTCAGTGGGCTCGCCGCCGAGATTGGTTTCTTTGCACTTCTCAGCCTCTTTCCGCTGCTCCTGGTGAGCTCCTCGGCACTCGGCTGGCTGGGCAACCTCATCGGCACCGATCTCGCTGAAGACGTGCAAAACCAAGTGACCGACTGGGCGGGACAGGTCTTTGGGGTTGAGGGCGGCGTGACCGATGCCGTTCGATCCTTGTTCGAAGACTCATCAACCTCAGCACTGACCGTTGGTGTCATCGCCACGATCTACACCGCCTCGCGCGGCTTTGCTGCCGTGGTTCGAGCGCTCGACGTCGCATACGGCCACGAAAACACACGAGGCTGGATCGGCACACAGCTCGTCGGGCTACTGCTTGCCGTCGGAACGATCCTCGTCGGGTCGCTGACGTTGGCTGCACTCGTTATCGGTCCGCTCCTTGGACGCGAGGACTTTCTCGGCGATGGATTCCTCGGCGACTTCCTCTCCTTCCTCTGGAACTGGGT
This sequence comes from uncultured Acidimicrobiales bacterium, assembly GCA_938038785.1. Taxonomy (GTDB): domain Bacteria; phylum Actinomycetota; class Acidimicrobiia; order Acidimicrobiales; family SHLQ01; genus SHLQ01. The sequence goes on along the minus strand of CALHTB010000009.1, from coordinate 63,295 downwards.
TCGATACCCAGTTGCCGCAGCGATTCTCGTCGCTTGGTCAGCCACGATCTACCACGTCGCCCCAAATCGTCGAGCGTCATGGCGCAACGAGATTCCTGGCGCGGCATTTTCGGCGGTGTTCTCGCTGATCGCAACACTGTTGTTTGGGGTCTACCTACGCACCCTGAGCAGCACGTCGAACGCCGTCTTTGGCGTCATTGGTACCGCCATCACCTTGCAGCTGTGGCTCTACCTCTTGGCGATCGGCCTCGTGCTAGGTGCCGAGGTCAACGCAGGCTTTGCGTCGCGCCGCCCGGCACCCAACAACTGGACCGAGCCGTTGCTGTTCACCCGAGCATTCAAATGGGCTCGGCGTTTCGTCCGTCGAAGCTAATCCGCGATTGTTTCCCTTCGGGGAGCGTTCAGGCGCCACGCAGTCTGGGCGCCGGGGGCGGTGTCAACGCACTTTGTTACCAAGGGGTAACAAAGTCCGTTTGTGCCGGCTCAAAGTCGTACGACCCTATATAGTAGGACATCCAACCTTTTCTGGTTTCGCTGACTACCGATAGGGATTTATGGCTGACTATTCCGCACCGCTTTGGGACATTCGCTTCATCCTCGAAGAGCTCGCTGACGTCAAGAACATCAGCTCCTTCCCAGACTTCGCCGAATTTGACCCCGACATGGTCGAACCGCTGCTCGATGAGGCTGGCCGGTTCATCGAAGGCACGATCGCGCCGTTGAACCGACACTCCGACGAGCAGGGCAGCACGTGGAACAGTGACTTCTCCGTCACCACACCCGACGGCTTCATCGACGCATATAAGCAGTACGCCGACGCCGGCTGGCAATCGGTGCCGTTCGACCCAGCCTACGGCGGTGGCGGCCTCCCGTGGGTAATCTCGATCGCCCTCCAAGAGATGTTGAACTCGGCGTGCATGTCGTTCGCCCTGTGCCCGCTGCTTACCCAAGGCGCAATCGACCTCATCCACGAGCACTCCGATGAGGAACAAAAGGAAACTTGGCTGCGCCCGCTGATCAGCGGTGAGTGGAGCGCCACCATGAACCTCACCGAACCCGATGCGGGTTCTGATGTAGGTGCGCTGCGAACCAAGGCCGAACCAGCCGACGATGGCACCTACCGAATCTCGGGTCAGAAGATCTTCATTACCTACGGCGAACATGACCTGACCGACAACATCGTCCACCTCGTCCTGGCGCGCACCCCCGACGCCCCTCCTGGCACCAAAGGCATCTCGACCTTCATCGTCCCAAAGTTCCTGCTCGACGACGACGGCAAGCCCACCATTCGCAACGATGTGAAGTGCACCTCGATCGAGCACAAGCTCGGCATTCACGGCAGCCCGACCTGTGTCTTGCAGTTCGGCGACGACGACGGCGCCGTTGGCTACCTCATCGGTGAGGAAAACCGGGGCATGGCCTACATGTTCACCATGATGAACAACGCCCGGCTGTCGGTCGGTGTGCAAGGCCTAGCCATCGCCGAACGGGCCTACCAAGACGCGCTCGACTACTCGAACGAACGCAAGCAGGGTCGCGCGCTGGGTGCGGCGGCAGGAACCTCATCGCCGATCATCGAACACCCAGATGTACGCCGCATGTTGCTGACCATGAAGGCCTACATCGAAGCCATGCGTGGCGTGGCCTTCCTCGACGCTGCCGCGGTAGACGCAGAGGGACATCACCCCGATGACGCAGGTCGAGAGACTGCATCGGCACGCGCCGCGCTGCTGACCCCCATCACCAAGGGCTGGTGCACCGACCTTGGCGTGGAGCTGACGTCGATAGCCGTACAGATCCACGGAGGGATGGGCTTCGTTGAAGAGACCGGCGTCGCACAGCACTATCGCGATGCCCGCATCAACCCCATCTATGAAGGCACAAACGGCATCCAGGCACTCGATCTAGTGGCCCGGAAACTTCCACTCGACGGGGGAGCGGTCATCTCTAACCTCCTCGACGAGATCGATGCAACCGCTGCAGCAGCCCAAGGCGGGGACGAGGCCATCGCTTCGATGGGCGCCGCATTGGCAACCTCTACCGCCACGGTTCGGGCGACCACCATGAAGGTCATCGAACGCCTCTCGTCGGCACCCGCCGATGCGTTCGCGGGTGCAACGCCATACGCCAAGATGCTCGGCCAGCTGGTTGGCGGCTGGTCGCTCGTGCGCCAAGCACAAGCAGCGCAGCGACGCCTCGACGCTGGAGATACGGACGAGCGTCTTTCGGCCAAGGTCGTTACCGCTCAGTTCTATTGCGAACAGCTTCTTCCGCTCGCGGCAGCACAGGAATCGGCCGTGTTGGCCAGCGCCGACGTGTTGATGAAGCTCACACCCGAGCAGTTCTAAGAACTTCCCAAATTCTGGGCGCAGAAACTCCCCGCTCTGGAGCGCTCGCCCGCTTTAGCACTACGGTAGTGCTGTGCTGTCATTCGCCCTGATCTCAGAGCTCGCATCGATCCCCTCACCTGGGTTTAACTCGATTGGCCCCTTCACGCTCTATGGCCTGTCCATCGCCATTGGTGCGGCTATGGCCGTTGCTCTGGCGAGCAAACGTTGGGTAGAAATGGGCGGCAACGAAGACGACATGGCGTCGGTTGCTATGTGGGGAATTCCCGCCGGAGTCATCGGGGCACGCGCCTATCACGTCATCACCGACTTCCAACGATTCTCCGACCAGCCGTGGTACGAGGTGTTTCTTATCAATGAGGGCGGCCTCGGTATCCCTGGCGGCATGTTCCTCGGCATCATCGTCGGACTGTGGGCGGCTCGTCGGCGCGGCATGGAAGTGAAGTCCGCGCTCGATGCCGCAGTACCAGGCTTGCCCCTCGCTCAAGCCGTCGGCCGCCTCGGCAACTACTTCAACCAAGAGCTCTACGGTCGGCCAACCGACCTGCCGTGGGGTCTCGAAATCGACGGCGATCATCGCTTCGCGATCCCCGAGGAATGGCAGGATGTCCAGGCCTTTCCAACCTTCCATCCAACGTTCCTGTACGAAATGCTCTGGAACCTGGCGCTATCGGTGGTGTTGCTTCGTGTTGACGCGAAGAAGCTGTTGCCCCGCGGCCGACTGATCGCGATCTATCTCCTGGGCTACGGAATTGGCCGCCTCTGGATCGAGACGATCAAGATCGATTCGGTAAACAAAATCCTTGGCCTTCGCATCAATATCTGGATGAGCGGAGCGTTGATCATCGCTGGCCTCGCGACCATCTTTTGGCCGGGCGGCGAGAAACAGGACCAACAAGCATCGGAATCCACCCGCGGCGCTAAAGACACTGCCGACACCGAAGACGCTGACGACACCGAAGACTCCGATGATGCCGACTCGGTAACCGCAGACGTCGACTGAACAGCACCGTGACCGCGTTTGATCTTCTCGCCGAATGGCCCGTCCAAAACGTTGCCGCTGCAGCAATCACCCCAACCGGTGATGTGCTCTACCACGGCGACACCAGCGCGGTGTTTGCCCTCGCCTCGGTCACCAAGCTGCTCACCGCGGCTGCCGTCCACCTGGCCATCGAAGAAGGCAGCATCGAGCTCGACGACCTCGTGGGCGAACGAGGAGCCAGCGTTGCCGACCTGCTGGCACACGCGTCGGGCCTGGCCCCCAACGGCACCGTGCTCGACGATCCTGGTCGCCGACGCATCTACTCAAACGCGGGGTATGAACAGCTCGCTGCAGCGGTCGAAACCGCAACCGAGATTCCCTTTCACACGTACCTGCAAGAGGGCCTGCTCGACCCGCTCGCAATGACGTCAACCGCACTAACCTCGAGCCCAGCGTTTGGCGCCGAGTCAAACGTCGAGGACTTGGTGCGCTTCGTGCAGGGCCTGCCGTCGCTTCTCGACAGCTCGACCGTCGCGTCGATGACTACCGAGTACCTGCCCGAGCTGATCGGCGTTCTGCCGGGGTATGGCCGCCAAGCGCCGAACCCGTGGGGCCTCGGCCCAGAGATCCGTGGTCACAAACGGCCGCATTGGATGGGCGAATCGCAATCGCCGGCAACGTGGGGCCATTTTGGCCAAGCGGGTACGTTCGTGTGGGTCGACCCGGCCTCGCACCTCGCGTGCGTGGTGCTGACCGACCAGCCCTTCGACGAATGGGCCAAGCCCCGATGGCCAGCGTTTAGCGACGCCTTGCGCGCCGAGCTGTTGGCGCTGAGTTAACGTGTTGGCGTGAGTGATGTTGTCCGAATCGGCGGAGTAACCCGAGTCCAGCGAACGTTTGCGTTCGTCGACGTATCCGGGTTTACCGCCTACACCGATCGAGAAGGCGACGCTGCGGCGGTCGACCTACTCGAGACCATCCGCGGAAACATCCGCCACCTTTGCTCGGTTCATGGCGTACGGATCGCAAAGTGGCTCGGTGACGGTGCCATGATCGTCGGCGTCGAACCTGAGCCGGTTATCGAAGCGGTGGTGCAAATGATCGAGGACAACCGCAAAGCAACATCGATGTCACTACGCGCGGGTGTTGCATCTGGCGGTGTGATCCTCTTCGAGGGCGACGACCACATCGGCCAAGCCGTGAACCTCGCGGCGCGGTTGAGCGACCTTGCTGGCCCCGACGAAATTCTGGCGCCCGACTCGATGATGACATCGCTGTTCGTCAATACACGGGCAGTACCGCACGGCGAACAGACCTTGCCTGGCATCAAGGCTCCGGTGAAGCTGGTCCGTCTGGAACCAGCCGAGATCTAATGAGCGCCACCCCCGCGGTGGACGACGGCGAACCGGTTGCCGATTTCGAAACTGCGGTACGAACAGTGCTCGAGGCGCTCGGGCCGGGCGATGTGATGACCTATGGAGAAGTGGCCAGCGAAGCTGGCTTCCCGGGCGCCGCTCGCGCCGTCGGGCGAGTGCTCCGCAACGGGAATGGACTGCCCTGGTGGCGAATTGTCACCTCGACCGGACGGTTGGTGCCCGGGCTCGAGACCGAGCACGCCCGACTCCTCACCAAAGAAGGCGTCACCCTTCGCAACGGCAGGGTGGCAACCTAACCACCAACCGTGCCTATATCGCTCGGGCATGGCCGTGGTGCCAGTACGCTGAGTACTTCTTACAAATCGAAAAGACACTCTCTTAATGACAACTACGTTCGCCGATCTCGGCGTTTCGGATGATATTTGCGCCGCACTTTCCTCGCGAGGCATCACCGAACCATTCTCCATTCAATCCATAGCAATTCCCGACGCACTCGCAGGTCGAGACGTATGTGGCAAAGCCAAGACCGGGTCGGGCAAGACCCTCGCTTTTGGCATCCCAGTGCTCGAACGGATCGGCAAGGCCGAATCTAAGCGCCCGCTGGCCATTGCACTCGTGCCAACTCGCGAACTCGCCGTCCAGGTAGCTGAAGAGCTCACGCCGCTCGCCAAGTCCCGTGACGTCACGATCGCTGCGGTCTATGGCGGGGCCAATATCGAGCGTCAGATCACCAAACTTGAAAAGGGCGTCGACTTTGTTGTCGCAACCCCAGGTCGCATGATCGACCTCGTCGAGCGCAAGGCCGTTTCGCTCGAGAACCTCACGCACGTCATTGTGGACGAAGCTGATCGCATGGCCGATATGGGCTTCTTGCCGCAGGTCGAGTGGCTGCTTCGCCAAGCAGAGAACGAACACCAAACTCTGCTGTTTTCGGCAACGCTTGACGGTGTTGTCGACAGTCTGGTCCGCCGGTATCAAACCGATCCGGTGTTCCACGAGGTCGAGTCGCCCGAGATCACGGTCGATCAGATGATTCACCGCTTTGTGCAGGTCCACAACATGGACAAGGTCAAGGTGGCTGCTGCCATTGCGGGCTCGGTGGACCGCACGATCATGTTCACCGCAACCAAGCACATGGCCGACCGGTTAGCTCGCGAGCTCAACGATCTCGGGGTGAAGGCATCAGCAATTCATGGCGACCTTCGCCAAAACCACCGAGAGAAAGCCCTGAACGACTTCGGTGCTGGAAAGCTGTCGGTCATGGTGGCCACCGACGTTGCTGCCCGTGGTATTCACGTCGACTCGGTAGAGATCGTTATTCACTACGACCCACCGAACGAACACAAGACCTATCTGCACCGCTCGGGTCGAACCGCCCGCGCTGGCTCCAAGGGTCTCGTGGTCAGTCTGGTCATGTGGAACGAAGAGCTCGAGGTTCGGCGACTGCAAAAGCGCATCGGCGTTGACCTGCCGATAGTCGAGATGTTCTCCAACGACGATCGGTTGACCGATCTCGCCGGATGGGACCCGACCGACGACTGACATGGCTACAGCAGCCGCATCCGTGCAAACCGTGAGCGAACGCTTGCATGCGGCTCGTGGCAACTTCACCGCACGCCAGGTCGTCGTTGCTTACGCCCGCCATTGTTCGAGCGCGGCCTCGATGGCGCCGCCCACTGCTTTCGCCCACGACCCGGCAAGCCCGCCTGCCCTGGCTCAGGCTCTCGTTGACCTGCCGGTTGAACTCTGCACGGTCGACCAACTCGGCATTGCATGGGAACAATTGATCGAGGGGGATGACCGCCGGACCCGAGGGGCCCATTTCACGCCACGGCCGGTTGCAGATCGGGTTGCCGAACTGTCGCTTGACCTGTGCGTTGACCGGTCCACGAAAGGCGCTCCCGGCGTGTGGGACCCGGCCTGCGGTGGCGGCGCGTTCCTACTCGCCGCCTGCCGCTGGCTCGAACGCCACACGAGTTTCACCCGGGCGGCCATCGTTGCGTCAATGCACGCAACAGACCTCGACGAGACCGCCCTCGATGTGTGCGACGCCGCGCTCGAGCTCTGGAGCGGGGGAGCAGCCCGACCCACCGTGACCGCGTCCGACTCGCTGCTCGATCTTCCCGCCGATTGGCCAGCCGACTTCGATGTGGTCATCGGCAACCCGCCGTTTCTTGGCCAACTCACCAGCGACACCTCGCGAAGCGCTGTCCGACGCGCCCAGCTGGCCACCTCCTTCGAGTCAGCGAACGGCGCGTATATCGACGAAGCCGGCCTATTCGTCGAGCTGTCCTTACGCCACACCGCAGCTGGCGGAGTTGTGGCGCTAGTCATTCCCGAGTCGCTCCTCGGCGCCCGCGACGCTGAAGCCATGAGAACCACGGTGTCCTCCCACGCTCGGCTCGCACGGCTATGGATAGATGAAGGGCAGTCGTTTGAGGCTGCTGTGGACGTGGTTGCGGCGATCATGCAGAGGCATCGGTCGAGCGAGGCCCCAACGGCGACCACGACCGAGCTGAGCGTCGGCGTGAACAAGCCAATTGTCCTCACACCGGCGCCAACACCGGAACCGAAGTCATGGGCGCCGCTGCTAGCCAACGCACTTGGAGTGCCACCGGTACATCTCGTGACGGAGAAGACCTTGGGCGATCGGGCGACCGTCACCGCAGGGTTCCGCCAACACTTTTACGGCATTGCCGATGCAGTGATCGAAGCCGACGTCACCAGCGATATCCAGCCCGGACCCAAGCTGATCACCTCCGGAGCCATCGAGCCGCTGCGATTGTTGTGGGCCGATAAGCCAGTCAAGTTCGCGGGAACACGTTGGACTGCTCCGGTGCTACAGCTCGGTGCAATCGAAGACGACGCTGTGCGCGACTGGTTTGCCCAACGGTGTGTGCCCAAGCTGCTTCTCGCATCTCAAACCAAAGTCGTCGAAGTAGTCGTAGATACTGACGGGAGCCTGGTCCCATCTGTGCCTGTTGTGAGCGTCGAACCTCAGCAACCTGCCGACCTCTGGCACCTGGCCGCGGCGCTAAGCGCACCCGCGGTGAGCGCGTGGATGTTGACCGAGGCTGCCGGTACTGGCTTGAGCCACGACGCGATACGAGTTCGCGCCGCGACACTGGCTACGGCACCGCTGCCGACCGACCAAGCGCATTGGAACGACGGGGCTCTGCATGCGCAACGGGCCCATGCAGCCGCGGCCTGCGAGAACGCGGCCGACTACATATGTGCCATGAGGGACCTAGCAACCTCGATGCAAGCCGCCTACGGTGTAGAGGAACACGTTGGTTCCTGGTGGTGGGAACGAATCCGGCTCCCGTCGGGTTCAGACACCACGCTCCGTCCACGTCTTCGCTGAGGCAACATGTCGAACGAACAACACGACAACGACATCCCGCTTCATCTTCGGCGGGATTGGCCCGAGCAGTTTCCGGTGAGCGGGGCCTGGAAACCTGGCGAGCCCTTCGGTTCGCGAAAGTTCTTCACCTTGCCGCGTCCCCTTGCCCTTGAAGGCGGTGGCGTGCTGGCCGAGGTCGTATTGGCATACGAAACATGGGGCGAGCTAAACGAAGCTGGCGACAACGCCATTTTGATTCACCACGCGCTTACCGGCGATTCTCATGTCACCGGCGGCGGTGGCGGAACCTATACCGCCGACGGTTGGTGGTCACGCATCGTTGGTCCCGACAAAGCCATCGACACAAACCAGTACTTTGTGGTGTGCGCGAACGTGCTGGGCGGCTGCCAGGGCACCACCGGCCCGGCGTCCATCAACCCAGCAACCAACAAGCCATACGGTTCGTCGTTTCCCCAAATCACCAACCGGGACATCGTCCGATCGCAAGTGTGTTTGGCCGACGAGCTTGGCGTCGACCGCTGGTTTAGCGTCGTCGGAGGTTCGATGGGCGGTATGGCTGTCCTCGAGTGGGCAGCGATGTACCCGCATCGGCTTCGCTCGATGGCCCCCATCTGCACCACTCTGGCTGCGTCGCCCCAACAGATTGCCTGGTCGGCAGTGGGGCGCCTGGCTATTGCGAACGACCAACACTTCAACAACGGCGACTACTACGAGCAAGAACAAGGTCCTGGCAACGGCTTGGCGATCGCTCGCGAGATCGCACTCATCCACTATCGCAGCGACGGCGAATGGGACGAGCGCTTTGGCAGAGACCCAATCGACCGTATGGACTCGTTCTCGCAATGGGGCCGTTTCCAAGTCGAGGGATACCTCGACTATCACGGCAAAAAGTTCGCTAACCGCTTCGACGCGAACAGCTACCTGATTCTGAACCGCACGATGGATCTCCACGACATTGGTCGAGGCCGTGGTGGAGCCCAAGACGCCCTCAAACGCTTCACCGGGCCGTCGATGACGGTCTCGGTGAACTCGGACTTCCTCTACCCACCGCATCAACAGGCCGAGCTCGCAGCCGTGCTCAGCCTCGACGGACGAAGCTGCGCGTACCACACGATCGACTCGATCTACGGCCACGATGGGTTCCTCGTCGAGCATGACAAGCTCGCTCCGATGCTCGAAGACTTCTTTGCGAAGGTCCTCGTAGAGACCAATTAGCGGTGCCCGAGCTCATCGAGGTCGAGTTCTACCGCGCGGCGCTCGCACCGCTGATCGGCGGACTCGTTGAAGACGTCCAGGTTGCCGACAAAAACTTCACCCGACCCAAAGGCAGCCCGCCCGAAGTGTTTACCCAACTCGTGGGCGAGTCGCTCACTGCGACGAGCCGTCGAGGCAAGCTCCTCATGTTGCACTTCGGCGAGGGCGGCTCAGACGGTGTTCACACCGGCGAACTGACCCTGGGCATGCGCTTTGGCATGACTGGACGCTTGCTCGTCGACGGGACCGGCCCAATAGACAAGCTCGAGTACGCATCGGGCCGAGACGAACCGCGGTGGGACCGCTGCGTACTTAACATCGGCGGGAAACGCGTCGCTATTCGTGACCAGCGTCGACTTGGCTCGGTCGAGCTCGACCCGAACCCCGACCTGCTAGGTCCTGAGGCGTCCACGGTCACCGGCGACGAGCTGGCAGATACACTGTCAGGGCGGACCAAGGCAATCAAGGCCGTGTTGCTCGATCAGAAGCTGCTCGCTGGCTTAGGCAACCTGCTGGTGGACGAAACCCTATGGTCAGCGGGCATCGCCCCTAGCCGGGCTGCGAACGTCTTCACTCTCGACGAGACCGATGCGTTGGCGACCACGATCCGGGCGACTGTCGACCAGCTGACCCAACGCGGCGGTTCCCACACCGGTGACAGCTTCACCGCTCGAGATAGCGACGCCACGTGCCCTCGCGACGGCGAGCCGATGCGCCACGACACGGTCGGTGGCCGCTCGACCTGGTGGTGCCCTGCGCACCAGCGCTGAAACGATACGATCGTGGCGTGATGCTGCTGGCCTTCCTTTCTCAAGTCGACGAGGGCGGCCAGGAGATCATCAATATTCGAGAGACCAGCAGCCTTGGCCCGCTGCTGTGGGGCCTCATTGGCCTTGGCGTCCTCACGCTCGTTGGCACAGCGATCTTCTGGTGGCTCACCCGTCCAGGGCGCATCGCCACTGACAGCACCGCCGCCGATCTCACCCCACCACCAATACCGACACCGCCACCTATCCCGAGAGGCACCGATGGATGACTTCGACCCAGCAGAAATGATTGAACGCTTCAAGGAGCGCTCTGCCGCCGTGAAGAAGCGGAACCTACCGCCAGTGGGCGGAGATGAGCGCACCATGTTCATCGAACAAGCCCAAACCGACTTCCGAGATTTCGCCATTATCGGCGATGCCGAGCACACGCTCGAGGACGGGATCCTCACGCTACGAATCGATCTTCGCCCACCGAGTGGGGACTGACGATTCGGGCTGATACAGTCGTGTGTCGTTCGCGGACGTAGCTCAGTTGGTAGAGCATCACCTTGCCAAGGTGAGGGTCGCCAGTTCGAATCTGGTCGTCCGCTCAACGAGAACTGCGAGCCTTCGGGCTCGCAGTTCTGCGTTTTCGGCCCAACCTGGCCCATTCGGACGTGACTTCCCAGAATTTCTATCCAAAAATTGCCCATAAATACCACGCCAGCCCCAATTTCCTTAGCCCTATTCGCGCGGAAAGTGGTGTTCTATGTCGTTCGCGTAACAGAAACGTGTCGATAGGTGGGGGGCGCGGAGACATTCGGCAAACCAGCTTCTACGGTTTGGTTCTGGAGAGGGCCAGCGTCCTCCCACGTCGCACTTGCGTGTGCGTCCGTAGTGCGGAGGGGCCTACGGACGTACACGCAGCGGCTATCTCTCGCTCCGCACGGTGGCGGAGATCCCCAGCAGCCCGACAGCCGCCAACAGCGCCGGTTCGCTCCGCACGGTGACGGAGATCCCCAGCAGCCCGACAGCCGTCTTGATGATGTGCGTATGTGGGGAACAAGCGCTACGGTATGCAGCCATGCGTCGGTGCCCGAGCGGCCCAAGGGAACGGCCTGCAAAGCCGTACAGTCGCGGGTTCAAATCCCGCCCGGCGCTCCAGATCGACATGACCCACGTACGCCATCACACCGCTGTCGTCTTATGAGCGACGTCTTTGAAGGACCTGGGTGGTGGATTGCCTCAGATGGCAAGTGGTACCCGCCTGAGCATCACCCCGACGAGCGATACCGCGCCCGGTTTGCCGCACCCGACGAACAACCGATCGTCGAGCCCCCGTTGCCCTCGCTCGAGTCGGTCATTGAACCCGAAGTCGACGTGCCCGAAATCTCGGTCATACCGCACATCACCCCAGGCGACACCGAGACGATTGTGCTCGCCGACCTCGACCTGCAATCACCAGTCGAAGCCCAAGAATTTCCGACCGTGGAATTGCGGCCCGAACCAGACGTGGCTGAGAAGACATCGTCGTTCTCTGACCTTGCCCGGGCCGGAGACAGCACCGAGCAGTCCGTTCTCGAGCAAGCATCGCCCGCTGCAGATCAGACGCACACGACGCAAATGAACATCGCCGAGACTGCCGAGCTGTCCGGCGCCGATTTGGCCAACGAGATGACACGGGTTGACGAACAACGGGCCACGATGGCTTCGGCGACCGATACCGTCCCGGTAGATTCCCCCACGATCGATTCATCGACTGCTGACTCGCCTGCTGGGCAGGCAACAGCAGCGGTTCAAACACCGCCAGTCGCTTCGCAGCCAGCGGTGGACAATGAACCATTACCGACTGAACCATCACCGACCTTTTCTGTTGCGTCTCGTGAGTTCACCGAAGGCTTGCCAGAACGGCCGGTATTCGACGACACGCTGGCCCCTTCGGTAGTTGAGGCCCCACAGCGCGAGAGCATCGGCCACACCGAAATTGAAATCGATCGCCCCATCGACACCACCATTCCAACCGGGGGTTCCCTAGGCGCCGCAAAGATGGGCGCCAGCGTTACGCCTTCGACATCGACGGCACTCGTACACGTTCCGAACGCGCCCTTGATCGGTATTGCGACACCACGCGACCGACTTATCTCGACATTGCTGTTCATCGGCGGTGTCACGATGATCGTTGGATCGTTTCTCAACTGGACCGCCGGCGACCTCGTGCAATCGGGTTGGGAACGGGGCGAGGGCATCGTGACCGTCCTCGCTGGGATCCTCGGAGCGTCAATGGGCGGACCCATTTTCGTCGGTTTCCGTCACGCCGTTCCCAAGGCGGTCGCCATCATCTCCGGAGCCGTTGCACTCGTCGTCCTCGGGCTGGTGGCAGTCAACAGCGTCACGAACACCCCGGGAATCGACTTCGGCGTCGGCATCTATGTCGTTGCGGCCGGGGCGGTACTCACACTCATTGCCGGAATAGCCGATCAAGGCGAGATTCTCGCCTAGCTCGGCGCCACTTCCACCTCGAAGCCGGTGAGCTGAGAGGTTCCTGACAGCGGATCGATAGCGGCGGTTGGCGTGAGCACGTTCACGTTGACCCCTGCATTGCGCCCAGCGACGGTGAGGGCGGTGCCCTCGACACCATGACCCCAGCCGTGAGGAATGCTCACCACCCCAGCTCGGAGGCTGTCGTCGAGCTCGACCGCGATTTCGACCGACCCGACAGACGACGACACCGTGGCGAAGTCACCGTTTTTGAGGCCACGCGTTTTTGCGTCGCTTGGGTGCATAAGCATCGTGCAGCGCGGCTTGCCCTTCACCAAGATCTCTAGGTTGTGCATCCACGAGTTGTTCGATCGAAGTGTTCGCCGGTTGATGAGCCGCAGGCCATCGGTCGGGCCGTCGAGCAGGCTGGCCAATCGTCCGAGGTCGCCCATCAGGCTGGGGTGGGCAAACTCTGGGCGACCTGATGGGGTCATCAACACTTCCGGAATGCGCGGCTTGAGAGCCCCGAGATCAATGCCGTGTGGCTGCTCGATGAGCGCCTCGAGCGACAGCCCATCGGAAGTGCCGAACCAGTCACCGAATGGGCCAGAGCGCAACATCAGGTCGAGTAAGCGCTCGGGGCCATGGCCGTTGCCTACCGCTACGCGAATCTGATCTTCGGAAAGTCCTTCTGGGCACTGCGGACTGTCGAGCGCCGCTCGAACGAGCCGGTCTGCAATGGCATCGTCGACCGCTGCAGCTGCTTGTGCCGTGCCTGCCCCACCGCCAAGAACCGAAGCGAGGCGGGCAGCGACGTCCCACTCGGCCAGGCCGTTATCGTCGAGCGGGAAAATCGGCGCTGAGTAGTTTGCGACGTTGCGTATGGCGAGGTTGCCGAACGCAACGTCGAAATGTGCCTTCTGCAGGTGCGACGGCGAGGGCAAGATCACATTCGCGTGACGGGTTGTCTCGTTCAGGTAGCAGTCCAGGCTGACCATAAAGGCCAGCCCTTCGAGCGCGGCGTCGAGGCGGTGGCTGTCGGGGCACGACAGCACCGGGTTGCCGGCCACGGTTACCAGTGCCGTGATGTTGCCGCTCTCGATTTCCTCAGCCATAGCGGCAACCGGGTGTTCGCCAAGCTCGATCGGCATGCCAGAGGCTTGCGTCTTTCGGCGGCCAAGCGTTTGTTCCTTTCCAAACGGGCCGAGGCCACGGGTGTTCTTGGACCCGGCCGGGTTCTTGGCGAACATCGCTCCACCCGGAGCGTCGAGGGCGCCGAGTAGTGCGTTGACGATGTCGACCAGCCAGCTTGCGGTTGTTCCGAAGGGCGTAATGGTGGTGCCAAGGCGTGCGTAGACACAGGGTCGTTCGGCGGCTGCGAGCTGTGTCGCAACATCGCGAATGGCAGCGGCGTCGAGCCCGGTAGCTGCGGCGACCGAGTCCGGCGTAAACGCCTCAAGCCCGGCCACTACGGTTTCGAGGGCGTCCCGGTCTTCGTCGACGGGGCGGTGTTGGCCAGTTGCTGTGAGCTCGGTCGCTATCGCCGCTAGCAGCAGGGCATCGCTCCCCGGAATCGGAGCGAGGTGGGTGGTGGCCTTCTCGGCGGTCTTTGTGTGGGCCGGGTCGACGACGATCAGCGAGCCGCCACGGTCGAGCAGCGCGTTTATGCGGCCGGGCCAATCGGGGGCTGTGGCGAGCGACCCGTTGCTGACCATTGGGTTGGCACCGATGAGCAGCAGCGTGGATGTCCGGTCGATGTCGGGCACCGGGATGGTAAACGAGCTGCCATAGATCAGCCCGCTTGCGAGTTCGCGTGGGCGCTGATCGACGGTGGATGCCGAGAACACCTTCTTCGACCCCATCGCCATCGTGATTGCGGGGGAGTAGAGCAGCAGGTCAAGCGAATGTACAACCGGGTTGCCGAGGTAGATGGCCCCGCCGTCGCGTTCGGTTGCGTCGAGTGCGGGCACTAGGCCGTCGGCGATTGCGGTGAATGCTTCTTCCCAGCTCGCTGGCTGGTGCACCCCGTCTCGCTTTATCAGTGGCGTGCGGAGCCGGTCGGGGTCTTCGTGGAACTTGCCAAGCACTGTTCCCTTGGGGCACAGGAAGCCTTTGGAAAACACGTCGTCTCGATCGCCCCGGATGCGGGTGACAACGCCGTCTCGGTGTTCGATGGACAACCCACACGTGGCTTCGCACAGCGGACATGTCCGAAAGCTCGTCTCCACATCGGAGGAAGCGGACGCAGCAGGCTCTGACAAAGACATGCCAAACCCTAGACGATGCGTCAAACGCAGTTTCGAGCCGCTAGGCGAGAAACTCGGGTTCGAACGAAGTTCGATACGTGGGCCGTACAGGACTTGAACCTGTGACTTCCACCATGTCGAGGTGGCACTCTAGCCAACTGAGTTAACGGCCCGAAGAGCGATCAGGTTAGCACTGCTCGCCGCGGTTGCGACACTAGGCTCAGCTCATGCCTACCGTCATCTCGGCCGCGTACCCGCTCAACGTCGTAACCAGTGGGGACGATCGCCGTCCGCCGTTGTTGCTGATCAACCCGTTGGGCGTCACCATCGACTTCTGGGAGCACATGCTCGAGTCGTTGGAGAGCAGGCATTGGGTCATTCGTTTTGATCTGCGTGGCCATGGTGGTTCGGTTGGGGGAGAGCTCACGCCGTACACGGTCGATGATCTCGCCGATGACGCTCTGGCGGTTTTGGATGCTCTCGATGTGCCTCGTGCACGTGTGTTTGGTTCGTCGCTCGGCGGCATGGTGGCCGCCACGCTGGCAGCGCGGGCTCCCGAACGGGTCGAGCGGCTGATTCTTGCTTCTACGGCCGTGCGACTCGGGCCCGATTACTGGTGGGACGAGACCATCCGTCGCGTCACCGAGCAGGGTGTAGCTGGCATTGTTGATCACCTCGACACGGTCTTCTTCTCCGAGGCGTGGCAACTGGCGGTGCCAGATCGCCGCGAGGACGCTCGGCTGATGCTGCTCGATATCGATTCGGCTGCGTACTTGGCTGGTGCCAAGGCATCTCGGGAGGCCAACCTCACCAACATCGCCTCGGGCATCCGGGCCTCGACGCTGGTGATCGTTGGTGGCGACGATCCGGTGTTACGCCACTTCCCGGCGACCGACCTGCTCGACATGATCGAAGGTTCTGAAGCGGTCAATGTCGGTGGGGCCAAGCATCGGGTGCTGCTTGAACAACCCGACGCAATCTGCCAGGTGGTCAACGAGTTCCTTACCGACCCCGACGCACACTGACAGCCAGGAACTAACGAGCGTGAGTGGCGGATTGGGGACTGTCCCTAATCCGCCACTTGGATTCGGGAAGAGCCTCTAGAAGTAGTACGGGTACTGCGACCAGTCCGGGGCTCGCTTCTCGAGGAAGGCGTCCCGGCCTTCAACCGCCTCGTCGGTCATGTAGGCCAGGCGCGTGGCTTCGCCGGCAAAGACCTGCTGCCCAACCATGCCGTCGTCGGCGAGGTTCATTGCGAACTTCGCCATGCGTTGGCCTGTTGGGCTCTTCTGGTTAACCAGGCCAGCCCACTCGAGCGCTGTCGCTTCGAGGTCGGCGTGAGGGACCACGGTGTTGACCATGCCCATGGCCGCAGCCTCGTCGGCTGAATGGTTCTGCCCGAGGAAGAAGATCTCGCGAGCTTTCTTCTGGCCGATCATCTTGGCGAGGTATGCCGACCCATAGCCGCCGTCGAAGCTGGCAACGTCGGTGTCGGTTTGCTTGAAGATGGCATGCTCGCGGCTGGCAATAGTGAGATCGCACACCACATGGAGGCTGTGGCCGCCACCAACCGCCCAGCCGGGTACGACGGCAATGACGACCTTTGGCATAAAGCGGATCAGCCGTTGTACTTCGAGGATGTGAAGCCGGCCGCTGCGTGCTGCATCGACGGTGTCGGCGGTGTCACCCGAGGCGTATTGATAGCCGGTGCGGCCACGAATGCGTTGGTCGCCGCCTGAACAGAACGCCCAGCCGCCGTCTTTGGGTGATGGGCCGTTGCCGGTAAGCAACACGCAACCGACATCGGGAGACATTCGGGCGTGGTCGAGGCAGCGAAACAGCTCGTCGACGGTCTGGGGCCTGAAAGCGTTGCGCACCTCGGGCCGGTTGAAGGCCACACGGACGGTGCCATGAGCCTTGGCTCGGTGGTACGTAATGTCGTGCAATTCGGTAAAACCGGGGACATCGTCCCACTCTGATGCGTCGAAAATGTCCGAAACCATAACTGGACCGTAGCGCGCGTCACGCGACCTGCTTTGCACTGAGCGTGGCCAAATGGCAGTGTTTTGGTCGTGCCACTTCTCTCGCGCCGTTTGCGCGCCCTTGCGCTCATCATTATGGCGATGCTTTTGTTCCTCCCTGGAGGCGTCACCGCGCAAGAAAAGGAAGACGAACAGAAGCTTGAAGAGCTCAAAGAAGAGCGCGAGAAGATTCAGCTCGAGGTGGCCGCTGCGGCTGCCAGGGTCAGCGCTGCCGACGCAACCCACGAGGAAGTAGCCAAGGCCCTCGACGACATCAACGGGCTCGTCGACCTTCACCAAGCTCGTTTACTCGATGCTGAGCAGGCCGTTCGCTCCGCCGAGCAACTGGTCACCCAAGCCGAAGCGCGTCGCGCCGAAATCGAAGTCGAAATGGAGGGCCTACGCGAGCTCGTCAGCGACCTAGCCGTCATGGCCTTCACTGGTGAGGCAGGCGAGAACGGTGAAGACCTGACGGCATTCCTGCTGAGCGACAACCCAACCGAGGCAATACGCCGCCGCAGCCTTGTCGAGTTCCAAACGGGCAACCTCAGCGACGGACTCGACCGAATGCGACTTCTTGACGCTGAGGCCGCCCAGGTAGAAGCTGACCGAGCCCGAGCTGTAGAAGCAGCCCTCATCAACCAGACCGAGGCCATCAACCGTCAACTCGAACTCGACAAGGCGGTCGATATCCAAACCGAGCTTGTGCTCGACGTCGAAGCCCGCCTCGAACAACGGTTGGCCGAAGCCAGCTACCTCGAAGAGATCGATTCGGAAAAGGCAGCCGAGATTCGCCAGCAAGAAGAGGTAATCGCAAAGCGCGTTCGAGCCGAAGCAGCCGCCAAGGCCGCAGCCGAAGCCCGTCGACGTGCTGCGGCACGGCCAGCACCGGCTAACGCCGATGACATCGTCGAGGCCGAGGGGTTCTGGGTGCACTCGTCGGTGCAAGGCCAGGTGGCCCAGATGATTCGCGATGCGCGTTCTGCGGGCGTGACGCTCAGCGGCTACAGCTACCGGTCGCCGCAGCGCACCGCCGAGCTGCGGGTGATCAACGGATGCCCCGACGTGTACAACGCCTCACCTAGCCGTTGCCGCATCCCTACGGCACGCCCCGGCACCTCAATGCACGAGCGTGGCCTCGCCATCGACTTCCGTAGCTGCTGGCGCGGTTCGGCTTGCTTTACCTGGCTGTCGAACAATGCCTCGAAGTACGACTACAAGAACTTGCCTAGCGAGAGCTGGCACTGGTCGACGAACGGTCGATAGTTTCTCGCATTTTTGATGCCCCATTCCGGCTTTTTGCGGGGCCGTGAGCTAAGTTCTCGCCGTGATCGGTGGTTCCCTCCGTGCCATTCCCCGCGCTGTCGCGACGGGTCTTCTTGCACTCACTGCCGTTTTCGTTCTGACCTTGCCGGCCGAGGCACAAACTGCCGAAGAGGCCGAGCGCCTCGAAGAGCTCAAAGAGGAACGAGACCGCGTCCGTGCCGAGAAGGCCGCGCAAGCCCTCAAAGTCGACACTGCGACCGCGAGCTTTGAGGAAGTGGCCCAGGCTCTCGACGACATAAATGCGCTGGTCGATCTACAAGAAGCACGCCTCGCCGATGCAGAACAGGCGGTTCGCTCCGCCGAAGCGCAGGTTCGTCAAGCCGAAACACGCGAAACCGAGATAGCAGCCGAGGTTGTCGTACTGCAATCCGAGGTGCGCGACCTTGCCGTTGCATCGTTCACCGGCGAGTCAGGCGCTAACGGTGAAGACCTCACGGCATTGCTGCTTTCCGACGACCCAACCGAGGCGGCTCGCCGCCGCAGCTTGGTCGAGTTTCAGACCGGTTCGCTTGGTGACGGCATCGATCGGCTCCGCTTGCTGGTGGCCGAAGCCGAAATCGTGTCTACGCAGCGTCGTGACGCCGCCGAAGCAGCAATCCTTGGCCGAATCGAAGCAGAATCGCGTCGTAAGGAGCTCGACACCGCCCGCGAGGCCCAGCTCGACCTGGTAGCCGGGGCCGAGAGCCGCTTGGAGGCCCGCCTCGCCGAAGCCGCCATCCTCGACGAGCGCGATGCAGCAGCCGCAGCCCAGGTTCGCCAGCAAGAAGAGGCAATCGCTAGCCGAATTCGCCGTGAAGCCGCCCGCCGGGCAGCCGAAGAAGCGGCGGCAAGAAGACCCCCTCGTGCCCCTGTTGCAGCCCCGGCAGAAATTGCCACCGTTCGCGGGATCCAGGTGCATCAGAGCATTGCGGGCAAGGTCGAACAGCTACTCGCCGCTGCGGCCGCCGATGGCGTCGAGCTCAGCGGATGGGGTTACCGCGACAGCATCCGCCAGATCGAACTACGCCAGAAGCACTGCGGAACCACCGAATACGACGTTTGGGAGAAGCCCGCGTCGGCGTGCCGTCCACCCACTGCTCGTCCCGGCCAGTCGAACCACGAACGTGGTTTGGCCATCGACTTCACCTACCGCGGGGCGTCGATGACGTCTCGATCAGGTGCTGGCTTTGTGTGGTTGGCCAACAATGCGCACCGCTGGGGATTCGTCAATCTGCCATCTGAGCCATGGCATTGGAGCACTGACGGTAACTAGCCGTAGCTGCCCGGCAACGCACCGTGGGAACACGGTGTGAATCCTGGCGCAATCGCCCGCCCAGTGACGCTTTGGATCGGCTGTTCGTTCATGCTGTGATCTTGGGCGGATGTAGGCCATATGGCTCAGTATTGATGAATAGGCGCCGATTGCACACCGTGGTCTCTTTTGTTGGACGAATTCGCAAGGTCTCTCTGCTTGTGGTGTTCGCCTTTTTTCTTGCCGGCGTGCTCGCCCTAAGCAGCGTTGTTGTCGACGCGCAGTTCAGCGAAGAGGACGCCGAGATCGACGACCTTAAAGAAGAGCGCGAACGGGCGGTCAAAGAGGCGGCACTTGCCGTAAGCGAGATCGACGTGTTTGAAGCGACTGTCGACCAGCTCGCAAAGGCGCTCGACGACCTGAACGCCCTCGTTGAGCTCCAAGAGATTCGCCTCGAGTCTGCCGAGAAGGCCTACCAGAGCTCGCTCGACTCGATTGACGTCGCACGAGAGGCCCGTCAAGACGTGCTGCTTGAGGCTGAAGTAGTTCGAGCACACCTGACCAAGCTGGCGGTTGCCAGCTTCACCGGCGAAAGCTCTGCGAGCAGCGAAGACATCACCGAACTCTTGCTCTCTGACGACCCTGGTGAGTCCGCGCGTTTCCTTCACCTCCTCGAGTTGCAAACCGGGTCGCTGAACGACGGTATTGACCGCCTCCGGGCCCTCGAGACCCAGGCCGCTCAGCTCGTGATCGATGAGCAAGAAGCCGTGGACGCTGCCGAACGGCTCCTTACCGAGGTTGAGACCCGAAAGCGTGAGCTCGACGAAGCACAGGAGAGGCAATCTCGGGTTGTCACCGCAGCCGAGCTACGCCTGGAAGCCCAAATTGCTGAAGCAGCAATTCTCGAAGAGCGCGATTTCGAGCTTGCCACCGAGATTCGTGATAAGCAGACATCGATCAACCAGCGGGTAACGGCTGCGGCCCGACGAAACGGCGTCGAGATTCCACCGCCGGTAGACCTCGATGACATCGCAACGATCGACTTCTATAAGCCGGGCGAGCTACCCGAACCAACTATCGACGAAGAGACAGGCGAGGAGACAATCCTTATCCCCCTCGACGTCACGCCGTTCTACCAACTCGAAGTCCACAAGGACATCGAACGGCAGGCAACGGCGCTATTTGACGCTGCGTTTGCCCAAGGCATTGATCTTGCCGGATGGGGCTACCGGCCAATTCAGCTCCAGATCGACCTTCGTCGAGCCCACTGTGGCGGCTCTGAGTACGACATCTGGCATCGCCCAGTGTCCGAATGCAGCCCACCGACTGCCCGTCCAGGGTTCTCACGTCACGAACAAGGCCGGGCCATCGACTTCACCTTTAACGGGTCGTCGATCACCTCGCACAGCAACGCTGGCTTCCGGTGGCTTGCAGCCAACGCTCCGCAGTACGGGTTTGTGAACCTTGCGAGCGAACCATGGCATTGGAGCATTGAGGAAGGCGCCGAGCGCTTTCCCGGCGAGAACTAACCGTCTTGCAGCGAAACGACGATTTAGTCGCTTTCGGACCAGACACCGCCGGTTGTTGGAACCTGCATCAAACCGTTGTGGGGGAGCAGTGAGTCGGGCATGTTTCGCACCAGCGAGCCGGTCGACAGGCCATGTGCTTCGTCGTCGTCGGGCAGTCCTGCTGCTGCGTGAATTGCAGCCGCTAGGCCCACCTCGCGATCGATCGAGGACGATACGACCACGCGCAGTTCGTCGTGGGAACGGGCCAAGTCGAGCACTCGGTCGATGCCACCAATGGCCGCTGGCTTGACTACAACGATGCCAACTCCGGCTTGGGCGATCACCGCTGCGGGGTCCTCGGTTATTGGCAGGTCGAGGGCTACCGCCACGCCGGTGGCTTCTTGGATTGCGACGTACTCGTCAACGTTGCTTGTGGGGTCTTCAACAAAGTCGACCCGGTGGCGGCCGACACGACCAATGACTCGATTAGCGGTTTCGGCGTCCCATGCTCGGTTGGCGTCGAGCCGTAGCGCAACGTTGGGGCCAGCGGCCTCGCTCGCAGCGATAATGCGAGTGACGTCCTGAGCCGATTCGACCGCGCCGACTTTAAGTTTGATTGCGGTCATGCCGGCTGCGACGAGCTCGCTGGTTCGTGCGTGTACGGCGCCGGGGTTTGCTTCGGCAACCAGGCCGTTTGCGGGCACCGCTCCGGGTGCACCAGCGCGAAGCCATTGGGCCGCAGGCACACCCGCTGACTGGCTCTGCAGGTCGATGAGCGCGGTATGCACCCCGAAGCGTGACAGTGGAGCAAGACCGGCCGAGTCAAGGCCCGCTAAGGCCTCCTCGATGCTGAGCGATGTTGCCGAACGGCACCAGCGATCGATCTCGACGGCAATGGCTTCAAGCCCGGGGCCGTCGACACCGGGGATCGGTGCGGTCTCGCCACGTCCGAGCAAGCCGGTGTCGGTTTGGACGCGAACCTGTAGGCCGCCTCGATCGCCAACACCACCTGCACCGGTGGTCAATGACTCGGTGAGCCGGATGTCGATTGTTGTTGCTTCGGCCTCAGATATCTGCATTACCCTCACACACTCGCAGAAATTCAGCGATGCGTGCACCAACTACCGAACAATTCTCGACATGAGCCACATGTCCAACCCCGTCAACGATGTGCGATTCGCCGAACGGAGCAGCCTGGGCCATTCGTAACGCCGTATCGACATAGGGCTCGTCGAGGCTGCCCGCAATTGCTAACAACGGCGAACGAAGCGCCGGGAGTGACAGCCACACCGGCGGCATCGCTCCGGTTCCGGTGCCTCGAAGGCTGTTTGCCAAACCATGTGCGGTGCTCATTCGACGTTGCTCGATCGTGGCCGCCAGCGATGCCGAATCGAGTGACGCTACGTACGGGGCGAACAGATCGAGCTCGAGCCACTCGTCGATGAACTTCTCGACACCGATGGTCGATAGATGCTCGGCCCGAGCCAGATCGGCGTCGTGGCGAGCGGCACGGTCGGTGGGGTCATGGATTCCTGGGCTTGCGCTGATCGAAATGATCGAGGCGAAGTACCACGGAGCTCTCGCGGCGATCGACAGGGCAATCCTGCCGCCCATCGAATAGCCGAGGAGGTGCACGGTGCCGATCTCTCGAGGGCCAACCACCGAGAGAACCTGATCGACCACCGACGCCATCGAGTACGGCTCGACAAAGTCGGGAGCATCGCTAGCGCCGTGGCCAATCAGGTCGATCAGCATCGCTGGCCTGCCATCGCGACATGCTTCGACCAACGGCAACATTGCGGTTCCATCACCGGTGAATCCATGCAGGGCAACGAGCAGCGGACCCGTGCCCTCGATTGTTCTGACCGCCAGCGTGGTGCCGGCGGCGGTCAGTACGTGTTCAACCTGTACGTCAGCCTGGCTCATTGTGAGATCGTTGCGATCGCTGCGCGAATGGCATCGGCTAGAGCGAGCCGTTCGGGCGTGTCGACGACAACTTCGATAACCACCACACCGGTCTCGTTTCTGGTTTGGATCAGTGCGTTGCGCACATCGGTTGTTTGGACAACGGTGATTCCGGGGTGGCTAGCGAGGAACGCAAACGTTGTCCCGTGCGGGGTGTGGAACAGCTCGTTGAACTCGGCGTCGTCGAGCACGTCACGAATGGGGAGAAGTGAGAAGATGCCGCCGCCGTCGTTGTTGGGTATCACGACGGTAAGAGCAACATCGTTGCGGCCAGCCGACAGCAGCCCTCCGATGTCGTGAATCGCTGCGACATCACCAACCAGGGCGTAGGTGCGGCCAGTGTTGCGCCCGAGCTGAGTGCCGATGGCGGTGGAGATGACACCGTCTATGCCATTGATACCTCGGTTCGCGAGCACCTGTGGCCCGGCGCTGACCGCAGCGAACGTGTCGAGGTCTCGAACCGGCATGGAGCTCGATGCAACGATGCAATCGTCGCTCGTTGCCGCCTCGGCTAGGGCTCGGGCCACATGGGCCTCGGTCACGGTGGGCCATTCGAGCAGCGCTGCATCGAGCGCAGCCGACACGGCCTGGCCAAGTGCCTGCCACCGCTCGAGCCAACGCTGACCCTCGCTGGCGTCTCGCGTTCTTGTCCGTTTGGCTACTTCGGCGAGGAGCTCGGCTGGCGGGGAGGTGCACCGAGCGGTTGCCATGTGGGATGGGTCTTGCCACTCGTTATACGGATCGACAAGGACATGGGCTGCATTTTGGCGTTCCCACCACAGCCGTTGTGCCTTTGCGGTTGGGGTGTGGCCAAGGCGGATGATGACGTCAGGTTCGGGAACATTTGGTGCGGTGACCACGAGCCCGGGCGAGTTGATCAAACACGGCGAGTCAGCTCCGGAGTGGCGCAGCCCGCTCAACACATCGGCGAGCACAGGAATACCAAGCGATGTTGCTGCGCTGAGCAGTTGGTCAGCCGCAGCTGGAGGTTCGTCGCGAGCAATCGTGTGTGGGCCAGCGATAATCAGCGGGCTTGAAGCCTGCTCAAGAAGGCTGCTCAGGTACTCGACATCGCCGTCAACAACCAACGGCGCTGGGGGAGCGGTGGTGTGCGGGGTTGTCGGTTGGGTGATGGACGGGGCTGCTGGTTCAATTGGTAGGCGAAACGGCCAGTTCACGTGCACCGGACCGCGTTGTCCGAGTGCGGTGGCGACACTGCGGGTTCCGGCTCGTACCGAGAAGCGTGCACCGCCCTCGCCGCCAACGGGCATGGTGATTTCGTCGCGCACCTGACGGTGGTAGAGACCGCGTTGGTCAAACGACTGTCCAACACCCCAGTGCTGATGCTCTGGCGGCCGATCTGAAGTGATCACGACCAGGGGCACGTTGCTCAGCGACGCCTCCGCGACTGCGGGCAAGTAGTTGGCTGCAGCGGTACCCGAGGTGCACACGAGGCCAACCGGCCGGCCCGTCGAGGCTGCATATCCGAGGGCAACGAACGCGGCAGTGCGCTCGTCGAGCTCGACGGTGTAGGGCAGATCGGGCGTGCGCGTGACCGCAATAGACAGCGCGGTTGACCGGGACCCGGGGGAGAGGACCACATGGGCCAGTCCAGCGTCTCGGGCGCCGGCAAAGAAGTGCTCAGCAGCAGCGGTGGCGTCGATGGGATCGTCGCGTTCAGAGTCGTTCGGCAAATCGCTCATCGGTGAGTGAAAGTCTACCCACGTTGTTCCATTCGGGTCCCGAACCGTGGGGTTACCACCGGGCGGGCTCAGCCGTCGAGGAAGAAGGGGTCGTCGGTGCGGTCGATCGATGGCACTTCGTCAACTGCTTCAAGCGCCTCAGCCGCTGCACCTTCGCCGAACAAGGTGTCGAGCAGGAAGAACGGGTTTTCCCAGTTCGACTCGCCGGTTGGCGACCATTGCATGTGCAGGTGAGGTGCCCCCCGGGCGTTGCCCGAATCGCCGTTCGTGCCAACGATCTGTCCGGCATACACCCGCTGGCCTTCAAAGACGTCGGCGACCTCGTCGAGGTGGGCGTAGTAGTAGCGCGACCCGCTGTCGCCGATGAGGTAGACGCTGAGGCCACCGAGCGATCCGCCGGTGGTGCGTTCGACGTAGCCGTCTTCGATGGCGCGTAGTGGAACGCCAATTTGGGCGAGCATGTCATTGCCCTTATGGCGACGGCCACCAGAGCGAGGACGACCCCAGTCGTTAAAGAATGGCTTGCGTAGTTCGGCTACGGGGAACGCAGCGATGCCGATGTTGTAGGGCTGGGTTTCGGCCAGTAGCGGCTCGGAGACAGCATCGATCTTCTCAGCGCGGCGTTCGAGCGCAGCGATTTGCGACTCGAGAATCCGGGCAGTGCTCTGCGGCACGTCGTTCTGAGCAGTGACGGTCTCGACAGGGGCGCCCAGAGCGGCGCCGCCCAGAGCGATGCGGCCTTCGCCTCGGAAACCATGCGCGTCGCCGGCCTTCACCCGTTCGGTGAGCACGGCTTGGGCCGCCAAAGTCTCGTCGAGCCGTGTGAGCACGTTGAGTCGTTCCATGACGACTGTTTCGCGCGCCGCCGACGGAAAGAACGGTGCGCCAGGCAAGGTCGGGGCCGCAGCACGAGGTGCCAAAATCGGCGACAGGTCGGCGCCAACGGCGCCGACCGTGGTGGGCAAAGCCACCAGCAAAACAAGCAATACGGCACCAACCAAGCCCGTTGCACTTCGTACGCTAGAGCGCAGCGAACGCGTCGCTGGCCCTCCACTTGCTCCCATCACGGAGGAGACTGTAGGGGAGGTCCGCCCCGAACCCCAACTTGGAGAGTAGTGACAGTCGCGCGCTCCGCGTTCTTACGTTGGTGTGGCAATGAAATGCTTGCGCACCTACCCAGCTGCGCCGGCCCCGAACTGGGCGAGAACTGCTGGGGCTTCATCGGTGAGCTCGAGCACTGCGGCGTTTCCGACCGTGGCATTGCGAGTTGGCAGCACGACCGATTCGGGTGTGGTTGTGCGCAAGGTGTTCGCTATCTCGACGGCGTCTCTGAGGGTTGTGCCGTCGTCGATGACGATTGCTTCGGCCATGGCGGTACCCATGGAGTTCAGTACCCGCGGGTCTCGTTGTTCAGCAACGGTCGCGAACAGTGCCCGCATAAAGGCTTGTTGCCGCTGGACCCGGCCAAGGTCGCTCGTGCCATCGACGACGTCCGCTCCGTTGATGCGCTCGGTGTAGAACCGGCTGCGGACATAGGCCAATGCCTGGGTGGAGTCGAGGGTCACTGGCCCGGCGTTGGGCAGGTCGAGGCCTGATCGGGTGTCGAACGCAGGGTGCGGAATGCTGATTTCGACGCCGCCAACCGCGTCGACGAGACCGATAAAGCCAACGAGGTCGACCTGCACGTAATGCGACAGGCTGATGCCGAGCTCGCTTTGCACGGTGTTGATGAGCGCCTCGGGGCCATTGCGGAACGCTCCGTTAATGCGCCCCGGCGAGCCGCCATCGATCCGTAGCCACAGATCGCGGGGGAGCGAAAGGAACTTGGCGGTGCCATCTTCTTGAAGCCGCAGGATCATGATCGTGTCGGTTCGCTCGCCGCTGATCGGAGCTTCACCCTCCTCGACACCAATGATCAGACCGGCGTTCTCGGTCGAGCCATCGATCCCTTCACGCGAATCGGTGCCGACCAACAAGATGTTGACGCCATCGACCAACGGTTCGCTCAGTGCTGCTGCCACCGGAACGCGCTCGACGTTGTTGAACACCTGGCGAGCGCGAAACACCGGCAGAAGAATCGCTAATCCAAGCAGCAACAACAAACCGAGGACGACCAACGGCCACCGGCGGCGACGACGGCCACCTACCGGCCACTCATCGCCGTCTGCACCAGTGTCATAGCCGACCGGTTCAGGCGCTGGGGCAGCCTCCGGGCGTTGTTCTTGGGCTCGTTGCGGTTGTGGGCGGGCCACTGGTGCCGCGCGACGCACAACCGGTGGCCTCTGGGCGGCCTGGTCTCGCTGCGAAATCTGTTGCTCGACCGGTGCCTTCCGAGGTCCCGGGCCCGGTCGTTGCCGGCGAACGCCCTGTGATGCGTCAAAGGTCGGCGGCTCGTCGTCGATTCGTGGGATGCCCGCCAGCCGATCGCGAAAGCTGCCTGGCCCACCAGGGTCTTCGGTACTCACCTTCCTAGTCCACCACGAACGCCAAGCTACGCGGTGTCAGGGCGTGAGAAGTTCGTTCCTCGTTTCGACGCTGCGTGCAGGTTGTGCAAAGCTATGGCCTTCTGCGGGTGGAGCAGGCCTTATGACGTGCAAGGAAGACCAAGACCATGCCTTTGAATGACCGACGATTGACTGGCCGAGACGTTCTGGCCAAAACTTTCCAAGCGAAGACCAAGCGCGGGTTCGACCCGATCGAAGTTGACGCGTACCTCGAGCTCGTCGCCGCGCAAATCGACGTCCTCCACGGCGACCTGCAAGCACTCCAAGGCTCAAGTGCCTCATCCACCGAAACGCTCGCTCTGCCAGCCAACGCTGCGCTCGAGCAGCAAAATCAAGAGCTCCTGCTCGAAATTGCCACCTTGCGTGCTGAGCGTGATGAATACGCCAACCAGATCACCCAGTTCACCGCTAACGAGCAGGCGTTGCGAGCCGAAAATGAGCAGCTCCGCACGCAGCTCACCTCGATCGCACCTCCACCACCGGTAGCCGTGGCCGACCAGGTCCCAGAGATGGCTCCCGTTGACGCTGTCGCTACAGCTGCGGTTGATGGCGGTGACCGCGCCAGCGAAGAAAGCTTCGAGCTGGTCTTGCGTATGGCTCGCCGTTCGGCCGAAGAGACCATTGCCGAGGCCCACAGCCGCGCCGACCAGATCGTGGCCGAGGCCAACCTCACCGCCTCGCAGATCGCAAAGGAAAGCGACCGCAAGGCCTACGAGGCAGCCAACCAGGTACAAGCCGAACTGGCCTCGCTCAACGCCGACATCGAGAACCAGCAGTCGATGCTGCAACATCTGCAGACTCGCACGGTCGAACAGCGCACCGAGCTTCGCGGTTTGGCTCAGCGCATTCTCACCATCGCCGACGAAGAACAACGTCGCTACGAAGGCGCCGAGGTTGTCGATCTTCGTGACAGCGCTGAAGCACCGGTAGCCGAGGCTCCCACGTCGTAACAATTCGCCCGTAGCAGCACGGTCATAACAGCACCATGTGGGTGGGCGTTGTGATACGTCTGTGAGCATGCTGACTATTTGTTGCGTGGGCGATCTGGTCGTTGACGTCGTCGTGCATCTCGCACGCGACCCCCAGCGCGGCACCGATACGCCCGCCGCCATCGTGCATCGCCGAGGAGGATCAGCGGCAAACGTTGCGATGGGGGTCGTCGAAGCCGGACTGGCAGCCCGGTTCGTGGGCCAGGTCGGCGACGACCTCGTGGGGTCGATGTTGCTCGACGAGCTCGCCGACGCCGGCGTTGACTGTCAGGTTGTTCGACGCGGAACCACCGGAACAATCGTGGTGCTCGTTGACCACACAGGTGAGCGGTCGTTTCTCACCGACCGCGGCGCCGCGCTGCACCTCTCTGGGGTGACGCCATCGGTGCTCGATGACGTCGACTTGCTCCACGTACCCGCCTACTCATTTGCGGGAGGGGCGCTTGCCGAAACCACCCAGCAGCTCATTGGTGAAGCGGTTGATCGTGACATTCCGATCAGCCTGTCGACCAGCTCGGTGGCGGTCCTCGCTGAATACGGGCGAGACCGCTTTCTCGACCTTGTTCGTCTCATTCGCCCACGGTTCGTGTTGGCCAACCACGACGAAGCACGGTTCCTGCTGAACACCCATCCGTGGTTTCGCCACGCCGAAGCCACGATCGTCACCGCTGCTGGGGGAGAGGCTCGATACGTGCAGCCCGACGGCACCGACGTACGGGTGAAGCCAGAAGCCATCGAGGTCACCGACAGCACGGGCGCCGGCGATGCCTTCACTGCGGGCTTTCTGGCGTCGCACTTACAAGGTGGCACTCCACACGAATCGCTCGTTGCCGGACACGAGCTGGCGCGGCGTACCCTCATGACTCCCGGCGCTTCATTGGGAGCGCCAGAGAGCGAGATGCCATGAGCTATGAACTCCCGATTCGACCAAGCACAGAGGTTGCCGACGCGCTAGCCGACAATGCCCCGGTCGTTGCGCTCGAGTCGACCGTGTACTCCAACCTCGGCCTGCCAAGCCCCGACAACGAGAACGCCCTCAACCGTTGCATCGAGTCGATCCGAGCCGCTGGTGCGGTTCCGGCGGTCACGGCGGTCTTCGACGGCGAACTGCGGGCCGGGCTCGAAGATAACGAATACGACCGAATCCTTGGCCAAGCAACGAAAGCTGCCGAGCGTGACCTGCCGGTGGCTATCGGGCAGAAGTGGCCGGTCGGCGCCACCACGGTGTCAGCGTCGTTGGCGATAGCTCAGGCGACAGGAATTCACGTCTTTGCTACCGGGGGCATTGGTGGGGTACACCGTGGCTCGGAAGTCACCGGCGACATCAGCGCTGATCTCGGCGCCATTGCCCGCCATGGGGTGGCCACCATCTCGGCGGGAGCCAAGTCGTTCCTCGACCTGCCAAAGACCCTCGAAGCACTCGAGACACTCGGGGCCACCGTCATTGGCTGGCAAACCGATGTTTTGCCGGCGTTCACCGCACGTGAAACCCCTTATGCAATCCCGTACCGAATCGACGATCTCGCCGAGCTCGCCGCTATCACCAATGCCCAGCTCGGGTTCGGACGCGGCCTCCTCATTGCCAACCCAGTGCCGATCGAAGATGCCCTCGACCAAAGCGTTCACGACGCCGCGCTCGAAGAGGCACTAGCCGAGGTCGACAAAGCAGGTATTGCAGGCGCAAAGGTCACGCCGTTCGTGCTCGCCCACATCGCAAACGCCTCGGGCGGAGCGTCGGTTCCGGCCAACATCTCACTCGTAGCGAACAACGCTGGGTTAGCGGGCCGGCTCGCAGCGCAGCTTTGCGACTAGTACGACCTTAGGCCGCTTCAGAGCTCGGCGGGAGTTCCTCGGGTAGCTCGATGACCGGTTGATCAACCGGTGCTTCCACCGGAACGGGTGGGGGCACCGGGGCGGCCTCAGCAAGACGCCTTTTCTGGTTGCGCAGAACCTGTTCGAGCTGTTCACCGGTGAGCGGCTTTGAGAACAGGTAGCCCTGCATGTAGCGACAACCATGCGACTTGAGGAAGTTCACCTGCGCCCGAGTTTCCACGCCCTCAGCAATAACGTCGAGGTTCAAACCACGTGCGAGGGAGATAACCGCGGTAACCAGAGGAGCCCCAGACTCACCAATACGGTTGATGAATGAGCGATCGATCTTGAGCGTGTCAACGATGATTCGGTCGAGGTAATCAAGCCCGGTGTGCCCGACGCCAAAGTCGTCGATAGCGGTACGGATGCCCATCTCACGGAACCGGGACAGCGTTGCGTTCACTTCCTCTGGCTTCTCCAAGGCAATTGTCTCGGTCAGCTCGAGTTCGAGGCGGCCCGGCTGAAGCCCAGACTTCTGCAATGCCTGCGAGACGTTGTCCACGAGGTGGACCGACTTTTGGAACTGCCGTGGGGAGAGGTTGACCGCAACGTTGATTGGAGGCAAGCCAATATCTGTCCAGCGGGCAGCCGAGGCGCAGGCTTCATGGATGGTCCATTCACCAATCGTGTCGATCAGCGACGACTCTTCGGCAACCGGCACGAACTTCTCGGGGCTAATCATCCCAAGCGTCGGGTGGTACCAACGCAGCAGGGCCTCAACAGCGAAGATCTGACCGGTGCTGATATCGATCTGCGGCTGGTAATACAGCTCGAGCTCGCTGTTCTCCAGAGCACGGTGCAACGCGGCCTCGATCTCGAGGCGATGCGCTCCGGGCACCCGTTGTTCGGGGGAGTAGCTCACGACCATGTTTCGGCCGCGTTCTTTCGCCTCGAACATTGCGGTATCAGCATTCTCGATGAGCTCTTCGACGGTGCCACCGTCCTTGGGGAACTCGGAGATACCAATCGATGGGGTGACGTAGATATCGCGGAGACCCACGTCGTACGGCTCGAGGAACTGATCGAGAAACAGTCGACCAATGGCGTGAGAGTGGCGAGCGTCCTTAACAGCCGGGACGAGAATTGCGAACTCGTCACCACCAAGTCGGGCAACGGTTAGGTTTGCCCCGACACGCAGTGATGCATCGTTCAAACGATCAGCGACTTGGCGAAGGAGCTCATCGCCAGCTTCATGGCCCAACGTATCGTTGACGGCCTTGAACCGGTCGAGGTCAAGGAACATCACGACGAAGCGGGCGTCGCGAAGACGAGCAGATTCAATCGCCATCTCGAGGCGGCTAAAGAACAGCGGGCGGTTTGGAAGGTTGGTGAGAGGGTCATGCTGGCCTTGATGCTCAACGGCAGCCCAACGCTTCACCATCCCGAGCAAGTGAATAGCAACAGCGAGCGACAACGCACTCGAACCAACGGTCACGATCGGAAGCGACAGTTCGAGGTTGGTCAGAAGGTTGATACCGATAAGCACGGGGCCCACAAGAACAACCGAGAACGAAATGAGGCTTCGGCGGACGTTCATTTCCGACACGGAGATCAGGGCTGGAGCGTATGCCTCGGCGCAGTCGGGATGCATGACAGCCGCTACCGCCGCCGTTGCCCCGAGGATGGCCACGTGATACACCACGCCGCGGTCGAACGACCCGGCATAGTTGCCAACAACGAGGACGAGCATCGTTGGGCCGACAAGCGTCAGGGCCATCGGCATCGCCATTTTGCCTTTGTCGAAGCCAACGAGCCAGTACGCGAAGAACATCGCAAACATGGCAAAGCCGATGGCGGTGCTGGAGATGACCGATCGCAAAAGCTCACTGGTCGACCCCATGAGTTGTGGTTCGACGATGAGAATGAAGAACATGAGCGCAAGGCCAGCGCTCACAATTGCGGTTTCACGTTCGGTGATTTCGGGACGACTTCCCATCCGATGCACCACGAGGCGGCTCACCCCAGCTGCAGTAATAACCGACGCCGCTCCAAGAAGCGGGAGTTGCGTGCCGTCGGGCAGAATAAACGACAGAAGGGGGAGTAGCTGAGCTCCCGCGACCGTGAGCAGGCCAAGAGGGCGTAGGTCATCGTCGTTGTGGTTGTAGGCGAGAAACAGGTTGATGCCGAGAACCGCTACAAGGATCGCAAGCACAACGATGATTCCGAGGCTCTCGGAGAGGATTCCGAGCGCGGTCAGAATCGCCACCACGACACCAGCGCCGATGGTAGCTACCCATTCGATGCGATCACTCGCTAGTCGCCGGACGTCCACGTCCTACCAACGACAAAATTGGGGTCGAGCTAATGGGCCCAACGGTCTATTTGTGAAGAATCGAACAGATTCGCGTGGACACACGAACTGTTACAGCGTCAAGCCGTTCTGGTGTTCGAGGCGGTAGGCCGCACGATCTAGTTGCGCCTCGGCACGTGCCCACGTATCGAGCAGGGACTCTCCGGCGCGACGATGAGCAAATCCGGTCGAAGCGTGAATTCCCGAGCGATCGAGCGCCTCGGCGATATCGCGAACCTCGTTGACCGTCTCATACAGATCGTCCTGGGGTGCCAGAAGCACCGAAAACGAGCTGTCGGAGGTTTGCTGGAATCGATCGGTTGGGGCGAGCAGCCGTCCGAGAAGTGTTTTGAGTTGGCCGAGCGTACGTTCGTTTGCGTCTCGTACCCGAATGCTAAGCAGCGCAGCGTGCACGCCAGCCTGGTCGAGAGCTGATGTTTCGGCGACGAGCGCGTCGAACCATGCAGTCGTGGTGTGTTGGTTCTGTGTGAACGAACCGGACTGATCGTGAAGTGACATGGTGACCGCCTGAGGTAGGGGTTTTCTAGGCAGTAGGTCAATCGGCTCATACGCCGTTCGGCTGAGGCCTTTTTGCCAGATTTCTGCCACCCCGACCCGATCACACCCGTTGTGGTGCCTCACAGCGGCGACAACCTCACTTTCCGTGACTGTCAGACCCGGTGCGTAACGTGTGGGCCATGACGAACTTCCCCTCAGATACTTCGCCTCCAGCCCTCATCACCCTCGATCGGCCAGCTCGACGTGCGCTACTTCGCGAGCTGCCAGAGCAAATGCGGGCCTTGCACGTCGAAGTGCTGCAACGGACCCTCGCCGAGGGAGTGCCCGTCAGCCCAGCAGCACTCATTGCGGTGCTGTCGGCTCACGACGACCTTGCTGATCGCGCGTTGCTGTTCTCAGCCGACCACGTCAACGAGCTGCTGTGGTGCGGTATCGCCGAGTTCTGCGAGGACTTCGGCATAACCATGCCAACCGGTTGCCGAGAGGCGCTGTACGCCGTGCTGGCCTTTGGAAGTGCACTCGACCTCCTCCACCCCGACAGCGACAGCGAAACAGAACTCTTCAGCGCCTTCCGCGAACTCGTTTCCTCATAAGCCAAAAAGCAAAAATCCCCGTCGCTCTGGAAGAAGCGACGGGGACTTGCAAAATCAGGGTTAGACGAAGGCGCTCGCGAAGACGAGGCTGACGATGGTCATGACCTTGAGCAAGATGTTCATGGCCGGACCCGAGGTGTCCTTGAACGGGTCGCCAACGGTGTCGCCAACAACAGCAGCTTTGTGCTGGTCAGAGCCCTTGCCGCCATGGGCGCCAGCTTCGATGTACTTCTTGGCGTTGTCCCATGCACCGCCTGCGTTCGCCATGAAGATCGCAAGGGCGAAGCCGGTAACGAGCGAGCCGGCGAGCAGGCCGCCGAGCATGTCGACCGAGATGAAGCCAACGACGAGCGGCACGATGACTGCGAGTGCGCCGGGGATGACCATTTCCTTCAACGAAGCAGTGGTGGAGATCGCAACACAGCGAGCCGAGTCAGGAATGACACCCTCTTTACCTTCACGCAATCCGGGAATTTCGCGGAACTGACGGCGGACTTCCTCGATCATCTCCTGGGCTGCACGACCAACAGCATCGATCGTGAGGGCAGCGAACAGGAAGGGGAGCGCGGCGCCGATGAACAGACCGGCGAACACCTCAACCGAACCTACGTTGAGGTTCAATGCGGTTTCTCCGCCCGAGGCGTCGAGTACTGCGAACTCGAAGCTCTTGAACAATGCCAGAGCAGTGAGTGCAGCTGAGCCAACAGCGAAGCCCTTGGCGACCGCTGCGGTGGTGTTGCCAAGCGAATCGAGCGCGTCGGTTACTTCACGAACCGATGGGTCGAGCTCGGCCATCTCGGCAATGCCGCCTGCGTTGTCGGCGATTGGGCCGTAGGCGTCAACGGAAACAACAACGCCGGTGGTGGCGAGCATGCCAATAGCGGCCACGGCAATGCCGTAGATGCCGCCGTCGAGAGCTCCGATCGAATCAAAGGCGAGCTCGCCTCCCCAGAACGCCACGCCAATGCCGACGAGGATGAGCGCAACCGATGCCGCAACCGAGATCATGCCAGCGGAGATGCCGCCGAGAATCGTGGTTGCTGGGCCGGTCTCGGTCTGCTGAGCGATCTTCTTTACCGGGCCGTAATGGTCGGAGGTGTAGTACTCGGCGGTCTTGCCCAGCGCCCAGCCAACAATGAGGCCACCGATAACCGCAACGGCCAGACCGATTGGGTTCTCGAAGTCGGAGTTGTCGCCGAACATCCAGAACGCCACGCCGAGCGTCGCGACGATGGTCAACGCCATCGCCACGTTCGTGCCGAGGTGCAGTGCCTTGCTGAGGGCCTTGGAGTCGGTTGACTCGCCACCCTTGATGAGGAACGAACCAATGATCGAGGCGATCATGCCAACGAAGGCAATTGCCACGGGGAACATCAGCAGTGAGATGTTGGTCTCGGCGGTTGCTTCCTCGGCGCTTACTGCGAGAGCGAAGGCCACCAGTGAGATCGGAGCGATGATCGAGCCGGCGTACGACTCGAACAGGTCGGCGCCCATGCCCGCAACGTCGCCAACGTTGTCGCCCACGTTGTCGGCGATAGTTGCAGGGTTTCGTGGGTCGTCCTCGGGGATGCCCGCTTCGACCTTGCCAACAAGGTCGGCGCCGACATCGGCGGCCTTGGTGTAGATACCGCCGCCCACACGCGAGAACAGCGCAATGGTCGATGCGCCAAGGCCGTAGGCGGTGACGATCTCGAATGCTTTTTCAGATTCGAGCATGAGCACGAACACGACGTACACGATCATCAGGCCAAGAAGAGCAAGGCCTGCAACCGAGAAGCCCATGACCGCTCCACCACGGAACGCAATTGGAAGGGCCTTACCGGGACCGTCCTTGGCTGCTTCGGTGGTTCGAGCGTTAGCCATCGTGGCCACGGTCATGCCGACATAGCCAGCGCCGGCCGACAGCGCTGCGCCGAGCAGGTAAGCAATTGCGGCAGGGACCGCAATCATGATTGCGACGACGACGGCCATCACGACGGCGAAACCAGAGACCCAGGTGTATTCCTGCTTGAGGAAAGCCCTGGCGCCTTTCTGGATTTCGGTCATCAGAAAGACCATGCGCTCGTTGCCAGGGCTTGCGGCCTTGACACTGTTAAAGAAGAAACCGGCGAGACCTAATGCGGCCAATGCCGACACCAACGCCAGATAGGGGATTGCTTCCAAGGTACGTATCTCCGTGCTCTCGTCGCGGCAAGTACTGCCACGACCGCTAAGTTTCCCAAATGTTGGGTGTTAGCCCCGCATCCAACCATGTGCCGTAGGGCACACTGGAGCATTGCCAGACCCATGAACGATAGCCGAACAACGCTACGAAACGAATTGCAAGAGGCACGTTCTGCGCTGAGCGAACTCGAGCAGCAATCCGCTGCCGCTGCGATTGTGGACAAGGTGGTCAACTCGGTCGCTCAAAGTGGCCCCGAGTCGCCCGGGATTGTTGCTGGTTACCTATCTCACGGTGGCGAACTTGAGGTGGCTCCAGCCACCGGTGCGCTGCGCGATTTGGGATGGAAGGTCGTGCTGCCCGTGTGCGGAGCTGACGCGTCGATGGAATTCTGCCCGTGGTCACCCGGTGACGAGCTGACCTACAACCGTTACGGCATCGGCGAGCCAACGTCAGATCCGGTTGCGATCGACACGATCGACGTTGTCCTTGTACCTGGCGTCGGCTTTGACAAAAACGGCTCGCGCATCGGCCACGGTGTCGGGTTCTACGATCGCTTCTTCGCCCGCTGCGCCGCCATTGATCACGAGCCGCTGCGGCTGGGAATCGCCCACGATTTACAGATCGTCGAGCTACCTCCTCCAGAGTCGTGGGACGTGCCAATGCATCGGATACTTACCCCAACGAAGCTGCTAGACAGAAGCTGATGCGCGTAATTGTCGTTGGAGCTGGTGAAGTCGGCTCATATGTTGCAGACCGTCTCAGCCGTCAGGGCATCGACGTGTATGTCGTCGAACGCGACGCAAAGCGAGCTTCCCACCTGGCCGAGACGGCCGACGTCGAGGTGATCACCGGCTCTGGCACCCACCCATCGGTGCTGGCCCAAGCCGGAATCGACAGCGCCGACCTCCTCGTGGCGGTGACCAAAAACGACGAAGTGAACCTTATTGCCTCGATGCTCGCGAAAGAGGCTGATGTGCCGCGCACAATCGTGCGGCTCGAAGCGCCCGAGCTCCGCGGCCAGGACGCGGCGGCACTGCGTCGCGCATCGAAGGCCGACCTCTTCATCGATCCTGACGAGGAGACCGCCCAAGAGGTGCTCTCGCTCATCGAGATGCCTGGCGCCTCGGAGGTTGCCAAGCTCGGCCACGGCGAAGTGATCGCGATCGGTGCCCGAGTGCCCGAGGACGCTCCGATCGTGAACAAGACGCTCATCGAGATCGGCGTCGAAAACGAGCCCGAATGGGACTTCATCGTCTCGACGATCCGGCGGGGCGAAGACACCGTCATTCCACGCGGCGATCACACCATCGAGGCGGGCGACCTCGTGCGAATCGTGTGCAAGCGAAGCGCACGACGAAAGGTCTCGAAGCTGTTGGGGTTGCACCGTGATGTCCCGCGGGAAATCCTCCTCCTCGGCGGCGGTCGAACATCGGTGCTCGTTGCAGAAAAGCTCAGCCAAACGGGTGCGCGAGTACAGATGATCGAGCGCGACCCCGAGCGGGCTCGCTATGTGGCCGAACGCCTCGACGGCGTGCGCGTGCTCAACGGCGACATCACCGACTCCGATGTGCTCGATGAAGCCGACCTGCCGAGGATCGAGTTGGTTGCTGCGCTCACCGGTGAAGACGATGCGAACATTCTCGCGTCGGTCTACGCGAAGGCCGCTG
Organism: uncultured Acidimicrobiales bacterium; assembly: GCA_938038785.1. Taxonomy (GTDB): domain Bacteria; phylum Actinomycetota; class Acidimicrobiia; order Acidimicrobiales; family SHLQ01; genus SHLQ01. Next base: position 26,149 of record CALHTB010000009.1, on the reverse strand, counting down.
GTGTCCCCGAGACCATCGCCGTGGTCCATCGCCTCAATTTCCTCTCGCTTCTCGACCAAGTGGGCGTCGACGCTGCGCTTTCACCACGCACCGCAACAGCCAACGGAGTGCTGCGCTTCGTGCGCGGCGATGTTGCCCAGGTCGCTACCTTCCTCCAGGGAGAGGTTGAACTACTCGAATTCGAGTTGCACAACGGTGCCCACGCCGACGGCATGTTGATCTCCGAGCTCAAGTTGCCGCGCGACGTGCTCATTACCGCGATTGTTCGCGACGGCCGCGCCCAAATTGCCCGTGGCCGAACAAAGCTGCGCAAGGGTGACCACGTGATCGTGGTTGCCGAGCCCGAATCGGTCGACACCGTCTCTCGCATCCTGGACTAATGGCCATCGACACGAGAGCGAGCCCGAGCTCCACCGGTGTCTCTGGAACCACCGAAGTTCTGCCGTTGCCGTTTGGAATTGGCCTAGGGGTTGGCGGAATCTGCGTCACCATGTCGGCGGCCGTGGGCTTGCTCGGTGACGGCGACAACTTTGGCGAGGCCCGTGTCGCAGAATTGATCTTGGGCTTCACCACCATTCTGATCGGATTTGCCGTTAGCCGAGCCCAAGGTGACCGACCGATTACCCGAGCGGCCGCAATGTCGATGTTCGTCATCAGCTGGGTGGCCATGAACCTGGTGGCCATCGCAGCTTTTTGGTTGTCGGGCGAGCTGGCCTCACCGCTCGACGCGGTCTTCGAAGCCGTTAGCGCATCGACGACCACAGGATTCACAACCGTCGCCGAGCCCGAATCGTTGAGCTACTCGTTGCGGTTCCTTCGGGTCATCATGCCGTGGGCTACGGGCCTTGGCGTTCTGCTGGTCTCGATGGGCGTCCTGCCCGCTGCTGTGGCCGGCGCCGAACTGCTGCCAGAGCGGCGGATTCGAGGTCAACGAAAGCTCGTGACCTCCTTTGGTATCGCCGTTCGTAACATTCTCGGCCTCTACCTCGTGCTGACCCTGTCGCTCGCCACTGGGTACCTGCTCGCCGGGATGAACGTCTTTGACGGGATCACCTATGCACTATCCACCGCGTCGACCGGCGGCATGGCAAACCACGCCGACTCGATCGGCCACTTCGATAGTGCAGCCATCGAATGGATTGCATCGGCGGGAATGGTCGCAGCGGGTGGCAACCTGCTGGTGGTTTGGTGGGCGATTCGGGGCCGTATCGATTCGGTATGGAGGTCGACCGAGCTCCGGCTCTATGCCTCCTTGCTCGCCATTGGCTTTTGCGTCGTGTTCTTTAGCTCGGACCTGAGCGCCTCAGACTCGGCGGTTGCGATCTCGTCGGCCCTGTCCACCACTGGACTTCGATCGGCGAACTGGGCTGAAAGTTCGGCGTTTGTACACGCAATGATTCTCGTCGCTGGCGGAGTTGGAGCGATGAGCGGTTCGGTCGGCAGCGGATTCCGTCAGGCTCGCGTCGCTCGAATTGCCCTCGAGGTTCGACGAAGCCTTGAGCAGCTACTCAGCCCGCACCGCGAGAGCATCATCCGCATCGATGGAGTTGCTGTCAAAGAGAAGTCGCTCGCGCTGACCTACGGCTATCTGTGGATGCACGCCTTCACTCTGGCAGCGGTAGCGGTGCTGTTGTACTCCCGCGACCTCGACATCATTGCCACGTTGTCCTTCGCACTGAACTCGGTCTCCAATGTTGGCTACTACGTGGATGGGTCCGAGCTTCGCTCCCATGTTGACCAGTCGGGTTGGACTCAGCTCGTCGCAGCGATGGGCATGTTGCTGGGTCGCTTGTCGATCTACCCCGTGCTACTGACGATCAGCGGCGTGGGCCGGTGGTTCTCACGCTTGCGTCCTCGCCGATCGATCGGGGTGAGCTGATGCTTGAACGCCGATCCGCAAAACGCGAACCAATGGGGTTCACCTCGCCGTCTCGACGCGTGCCAGCCACGGTGGTTCACATCTGCGGGCTGGCCTTGCTCGCCATCGCACCGGGGCTTTTCCTGAGCGCAGTCGTTGAATTCTCCAGCGGGGGAGACGCGGGCTGGATACTGGTGCTTTGTGCCCTGATCTTTGCGGTGGTCGGGGGCGGCATGTGGCAAGGCACTCGCCTCGGCGATCTGGCCATCCGCACCGTGTTTGCGTCGGTGGCGTGGAGTTGGATGCTCGTGTCGGTCCTGGGTGCGCTGCCGTTCGTGCTCGCCCGGACGTTCCAGCAAGAGGGCGTCAGCAGATGGATCGAAGTCGCCAACGCCATCTTCGAATCGGTATCGGGATACACCTGTACCGGCTCCACGGTTCTCACCAACCTGCCAAGCTTGGATGACCCGGACCCGCAAATCGGCCGGGGCATTCTGTTTTATCGCCAGCTCACCCAGTGGTACGGGGGAATGGGCTTCGTTCAGCTCGTCATCACCGTGCTCCCCACGCTTGGTTCGAAGGCGCTTGGTTTCATGGGCGCCGAGGCTCCGGGACCAACGTCAGATCGCCTGGCACCCCGAGCCGCCGATACCGCCAAGATTCTGTGGAAGCTGTACCTAGGCGGGACTCTCGCCATGGCGGCCGCATTCACAGCTGCAGGCATGAGCCTCTGGGACGGCATCAACCATTCGCTCACGACCGCCGCTACCGGTGGATTCAGCACCTACGGAAACTCACTCGGAGAATTCGACTCGCTTCCGATCGAGGTTGTTGCGCAGATCGCGATGCTATTTGGCGGCTCCAACTGGGCGCTGCACTGGCTCTTTCTGACCATGAGCCGGAAGGTCTACGGCCAAGACCACGAGTTCCGCGCCTACATCGCCATTTATGTCGTGTGCACCATCGCCATCACGGCCATGTTGACCGCCGGTTCCGAGGTCGAGGGAGGCATTGGTGGCGCTCTGCGAGTTTCGTCGTTCAACGTGGCGAGCATGATCTCGAGTACGGGCTTCGGCAATGCCCAAGGCTCTGGCACCGCTGGAGATTTCGTCTTGTGGTCGGCGACGCCGCTGGCCATCATCTTGCTGCTCATGGTCGTTGGCGGCATGTCGGGTTCGACCGCCGGAGGAACCAAGGTCATTCGCACGCGTGTGCTCGCCGCCATTAGCCATCGCACCCTCGCTGTTGCCCGCCAACCGCGTGCGGTCGTGCCGGTGAAGTTGGGGCGCGATGTGGTTCCCGAACGGGTCGTGCATCAGGTGTCGCTATTCATGATGGCCTACGCCGCACTGGTCGTCGGCGGGTTCCTTGCCGTCACCTGGCTGGGAGGCGACACCGAAAGCACCATCGGCGGCGTCATAGGGTCCCTTGGCAACATGGGCCCTGCCTTCGGCGATGCCGGGCCAACAACCAACTTCCAGAACGCCTTCCCAACGCCAGCCCGAATGGTGCTGGCCTTCCTGATGATCGTCGGGCGTCTCGAGCTGTTCGCGGTGCTGTTGATGTTCGCCGCCCCACGCCGAGCGCTACGTCGGGTCAGGCCGCACAAGCATGCCTTCTAGCCGACGGCGGGGCGACCCCTGCTTGTATGACGGCCGTTCAAATCGGGGCGGCCAGTACTTTGTCGACGGCTCAACGATCACGGTGTGCATCGAGGGACGTCCTGCATCCACCCTAGAATTCGAAGCCGATGAATACGCCGAGTTGGTCGAGCTGACCATCTACGAAACTCATCCGGTCGCCGGCGACGCGACAGACGACGGGCTACCGAGCACACCCAACGCTGTCCTCTACTACTGCGAGCTCACGATCGAGCTCGATGCACCACTTGGCCACCGAACGCTCACTTGGAAGCCAACCGGACAGCAGATTCCCGTGTCCGACATCGCGAAGAAGCGACGTCCAACAAACGTGCCCGAGGGTTGGGATCTCACCGGCGGGGCACAGGCCAGGCATCGCGAGACCAACCAACGCTACGGGCCGGTTGAACTCACCATCGTGTCGCCCTATACCCGCAGCTACAACCGAATCGTTGGCCTGCAGAACAACGTCAACCACGAGATGATCGAACTTCACGGCACCGAAGCCGTATGGATCCAGCGTCCCAACGGCAGCCAGCGTCTCAGCTTCATCGTCGACGAGTGGTTCTACGACTTATTCGTCGACCCAGGCGTAGACCGCAACAAGCTCCTCACCTTCGCCCGCAGCTTCAAGTAAGGCTGCTGTCAACGATGGGGTCAGACCCTATTGTTGACCGAGGTCCGCGAAACTGTTGATTTGTCGGTGAATTTCGAGCGCGCTTCGGGCTGGCCGCACGCGCTCTGTCAACGATGGTGTCAACGATGGGGTCAGACCCCATGATGTACCGCAGACGCTGGCGTCTACGACAGCAATTCGGCGAGAAGAAGCGTCATGTCCCAGGGGTCGTTGGTGCCTGCGAGTTCGCGGCAGCTGTGCATGGCGAGCTGCGGACAGCCGACATCGAGCGCTCGCATGCCAAGTAGGGCCGACACCGTCGGGCCAATGGTCGATCCGCAACCCATGTCGGTGCGGTTGACAAACGCCTGGGTCGACACGCCAGCTCGCTCGGCTGCCAGCTTGAACATGCCTTCGCTGATGGCGTCGGTGGTATACCGCTGGTTCGCATTGTGCTTGAGCACGGGCCCGCCATTGAGCGCAATGTGATGCGCTGGCTCGTGCCGCTCGGGGTAGTTGGGGTGAGTGGCGTGAGCGTTGTCCGCCGAGACGAACAGTGAATCGGCAAGGGCTGCGGCGTGGCCGGCTGCATCGCCGCTGATCGCTTCGAGCAGGAGCGGCAGTGAGTTTGTCGCTGCGCCGGTAGCGCTGACCGACCCAACCTCTTCATGATCGAACAGCACGACCATCGCAATATGATCGGAGTTCGACACGCCAGAGAGGGCAGTTAGAGCTGCGTGACAGCTGAGCTGGTTGTCGAGGCGGGGAGCACTGATGAACTCCTCGTCGACGCCGATGAGCTGGGAGCTCTGCGTGTCGTGGACCATCAGATCAGCGCCAATGACGTCGTTGGCTGACACCCCAGCTGCCGCAGTGACCACGTCCCAGATGGTGCTGGCATTTGGGCTCGTCAGGCCGAACACGGGGGCGACGTGGTGCTGCTTGTTGAGGAGAAGGCCCTTGTCGTTGATGTCGCGATCGAGGTGGATGGCGAGCTGGGGGATTCGCAGGATCGGGTCGTCGATCTTGACCAGCACCTGGTCGACGGTGTCGTCGGCACCACGGACGGCGATCCGGCCGGAAAGACCGAGGTCGCGGTCCAGCCACGAATTCAGCAGCACTCCGCCGTACACCTCGACGCCCAAACGTCGATAACCAAAGCCGTTCGCTGTTGGTTCGGGCTTCAGGCGAAGATTTGGGCTGTCGGTATGGGCACCGACTACTCGAAACGGCGTCGAACTCGTTGCACCATCGGGCACCACCCATGCCAGCAATGCTCCATCTCGAGCCACGAAGTGCCGTCCAGGCTGGCCGTTTGACATCACGCCGATGTCGGTTTCGACGAAGCCCGCGCCGCGCAACATTTCCGACCCAGTAGCCACCACGTGAAACGGCGACGGCGACGAATCAATGAAGCGCAGCAACCCCTGCGCATGGGCTGCATGGGAGGAACGATCAGATGTCATAGGCCCAGTCTTGTCGGTGTGCGGTGTTGTTGCGAGGACACCTGCACCGGTAGGTTAAGAAAACCGTCTGGGCCAGTGTCGTCCCAGCGTGAAGACACGCTGATTTACCCAACCTGTCGGTCGGTTTGCTTGTGTGCCAAGCAACCCGCCGGAACAAGGACGAACAAAATGACACTCGGACTGCCTCCGCGGCAGGGTCTCTATGACCCTGCGAACGAACACGACGCCTGCGGGCTGAACTTCGTATGCGACCTGCGCGGGCGCGCCAGCCACCGAATTGTCCAGCTCGGTATTGGCGCTCTCTGCGCCCTCGACCACCGTGGTGCTGCTGGCGCGGACCCCGACGTCGGCGATGGCGCTGGCATGCTCACCCAAATCCCCGACGCGTTCCTTCGCGAGGTGGTCGACTTTGACCTGCCTGAAGCCGGCACGTACGCAACGGGAATTGCATTTCTTCCACAAGACCCACAGGTAGCCGCACAGGCGAAGGCCGAAATTCAGCGCATTGCGGTAGAAGAGGGCCTGGTCGTGCTCGGGTGGCGTGATGTGCCCGTCGAACCCGACACCATTGGCTCAGGTGCCCGTGTCACGATGCCGGCCTTCAGCCAGCCGTTCTTCACCCACAGCCGATCGGGCACTGGAGACACGGGCGGCACCGTGTCGGGGATCGAGCTCGATCGAGTTCTCTACCTCGCCCGCAAGCGCTTCGAACACGAGATCCACCTCGAAGCAGGAGCCGACGAAGTCAACGAAGCTATGGGTGGCGCGTCGTCAGCCCACGACGGCGTCTACTTCCCATCGCTGTCAGCTCGCACCATCGTCTACAAAGGCATGCTCACCACGCCGCAGCTGGCGGCCTTCTATCCCGACCTGCGTGACAGCCGCTACGAATCGGCAATTGCCCTGGTGCACTCCCGGTTCTCCACCAACACGTTTCCGTCGTGGCCGCTCGCGCACCCATACCGCCTGGTTGCCCACAACGGCGAGATCAACACCATCAAGGGCAACCGAAACTGGATGCAGGCTCGACACTCGTCGCTCCATTCGGAACTGTTCGACTCGTCGCTGCAACGAGCGCTGCCAATCTGCACCCCCGGCGCCTCTGACACCGCCGGCTTCGATGAGTGTCTCGAGCTCTTGACCCTGTCGGGCTACTCGCTGCCAGAAGCAATTCTCATGATGATCCCCGAGCCATGGGAGAACCACGAGTCGATGCCCGAGGACCGTCGAGCGTTCTACGAGTACAACGCAACGCTCATGGAGCCATGGGACGGACCGGCATCGGTATCGTTCACCGACGGCACGACCATTGGTGCCGTGCTCGACCGCAACGGCCTGCGCCCATCGCGGTACTGGGTGACCAGCGATGACCTCGTCGTTATGGCATCAGAAGTCGGCGTTGTCGACATCGACCCGTCGACAATCATCGAGAAGGGCCGCCTCGAACCAGGCCGCATCTTCTTTATCGACACCGAACAGGGCCGGATCCTGCGCGATGACGAAATCAAGGAGCAGGTTGCGGCTGCTCGCCCGTACCAGGAGATGCTCGATGCGACTGTCACGCCACTGTCCGAGCTCCCAGTGCAGCCCGATAACCGTCCCGTCGAGGGCACGCTCGAAACACGACAGCTTGCGTTCGGATACACCCACGAGGCGCTGAAGCTCCTGGTCACGCCGATGGCCGAGAACGGCAAAGAGGCTCTTGGTTCGATGGGCACCGACACGCCAATCGCGGCGCTCTCGGAGATGTCGCGGGTGCTACCGGACTACTTCCAACAGCTGTTCGCCCAGGTGACCAACCCTCCGCTCGACGCCATCCGCGAAGAACTCATCACCGCGGTGCAAACCACGCTTGGACCACGCGGGAACCTGCTCGAACCGGGCAACTTGGCCATCAGCCAAATCGGCCTGGCTCACCCGGTTCTCACCCCAGACGAGTTCGCTCGGCTACTGCCAAATGACGACCCAGCTTCTGGGCTAAAGAGCGTGCTGCTCGACATGGTGTTCGATGCTGAGTCGGGTGCCGATGGCATGCGGGCTGCGCTCGACGCCCTTCGTGCGACAGCGGACGCGGCCATTTCCGATGGCGTCCAGCTGTTGCTCCTGAGTGACCGCATGGTGTCGCCTGCACTCGCACCGATCCCGCCGTTGCTCGCCACCGCAGCTGTGCACCACCGCCTCGTGGCCAACGGTACGCGTGGGTTGGCCGACATTGTCGTCGAAACCGGAGAGGTTCGCGAAGTACACCACGTCGCCACACTGCTCGGGTTCGGGGCTCGCGCCGTGCACCCAAATGTGCTCTTTGAAACGGTTGCCGAGCTGGCCGAAAGCGGCGCCTACGGTTTGAGCAAGTCCGTAGAACAGGCCCAGAGCAACCTGGTGAAAGCGTTCGACAAGGGCATCTTGAAGATCATGTCCAAGATGGGCATCTCGACGGTGGCGTCCTACACCGGAGCCCAAATCTTCGAAGCCATCGGTCTAAACGACGAGGTCCTCGGTGAGTACTTCGGTGCCATGACCAGCCGCCTCGGCGGCGTTGGCATCGACATCATCACGACCGAGACGCTCGAACGCCATGCCCGGGCGTTCCCCACAAACCCCAACCACCGTGCGCACCGCTCGCTCGAGGTCGGCGGCGAATACCAGTGGCGCCGCGAAGGCGAATTCCACCTGTTCAACCCCGACACCGTCTTCAAGCTGCAGCACGCCACCCGTGACAAGCGGATGGACATCTTCCGGGAGTACACCACAGCGGTCAACGACCACGCCCGCAACCTTTCGACGCTGCGAGGGTTGTTCGGATTCGCGACCGACGCCCGGCCGCCGGTACCGCTCGACGAAGTCGAGCCCATCAGCGAGATCGTCAAGCGATTCTCCACCGGAGCAATGTCCTACGGTTCGATCTCGGCTGAAGCTCACGAGACCCTTGCGATCGCGATGAACCGCATCGGCGCCAAGTCGAACACGGGCGAGGGCGGCGAGGACGACGAACGTCTCGTCACGATGGAGAACGGCGACTCGAAACGTTCGGCGATCAAGCAGGTGGCCTCGGGCCGATTTGGCGTGACCTCGAACTACCTCGTGAACGCTGACGACCTGCAGATCAAGATGGCCCAAGGCGCAAAGCCAGGGGAGGGCGGCCAACTTCCAGGGCACAAAGTCTTCCCGTGGATTGCTAAGACCCGCCGCAGCACACCAGGTGTGGGCCTCATCAGCCCTCCGCCGCACCACGACATCTACTCGATCGAAGATCTGGCACAACTCATCTACGACTTGAAGAGCGCGAACCCCGAAGCCCGCGTCCACGTCAAGCTTGTAAGCGAGCTCGGCGTTGGCACGGTTGCTGCCGGAGTTTCGAAAGCCCACGCTGATGTGGTGCTCATCTCTGGCCACGATGGCGGAACCGGGGCGTCGCCGCTTACGTCGGTGAAGCACACGGGCTCTCCGTGGGAGCTCGGCCTCGCCGAAACCCAGCAAACGTTGCTTATGAACGGTCTCCGCGATCGAATCGTCGTGCAGGTCGACGGCCAGCTCAAGACCGGCCGCGACGTGGTTATCGCCGCGTTGCTCGGTGCCGACGAATACGGCTTTGCTACAGCGCCGCTCGTCGTGATGGGTTGCGTCATGATGCGGGTCTGCCACCTCAATACGTGCCCGGTTGGCGTTGCCACCCAGGACCCCGAGCTCCGGAAGAAGTTCAGCGGCTCTCCAGAGTTCGTGGTGAACTTCTTCGAGTTCATCGCGGAAGAGGTGCGCGAGCTACTTGCCGAGTTGGGCTTCCGGTCGCTCGATGAAGCCATCGGCCAGGCCGAATCGCTCGATCTGTCGGCGGCCATCGACCATTGGAAGGCCGACGGCCTCGACCTGTCGCCAATCCTGTACGTGCCGCCGCTCCTCGAAGGCGAATCACGCCGAAACACCGGGGGACAAGACCACAAGCTGGACGAGGCCCTCGATGCCCGGTTGCTCAAAGCAGCCGAGCCAGCCTTGAACGGTGGAACGGCCGTGACGATTACGACCGACATCCACAACGTCAACCGCAGTGTGGGCACACAGCTCGGTTACCACCTCACCAAGGCGAACGGCCCCGATGGTTTGCCCGATGACTCGGTCATCATCGAAGCCACAGGTTCAGCAGGCAACAGCTTCGGTGCGTTCATGCCAAAGGGCATCACCTTGCGACTCTCCGGCGATGCAAACGACTTTGTTGGCAAGGGACTCTCGGGCGGACGCATCATCGTGCGACCACCGGACGAACTTGCCTGCGTTGCTGAGGAGAACGTCATTGCTGGCAACGTCATCGGGTATGGCGCCACCAGCGGCGAGATGTTCATTCGTGGCCTCGCCGGTGAGCGGTTCTGCGTCCGTAACTCCGGAGCAACCGCTGTCGTCGAAGGAATCGGCGACCATGGCTGTGAGTACATGACCGGGGGAGTTGCGGTCATCCTGGGCAAGACCGGACGGAACTTCGCTGCGGGAATGTCGGGCGGCGTTGCGTTCGTCTTCGATGAGGACGGAACATTCGCTGACCAGATCAACACCGAGATGGTCGACCTCGATCCGCTCGATGACGCTGACGTAACCCAGCTACAGGGCATCATCGACAACCACGTCGTAGAGACTGGGTCCGATGTGGGCATCAGGCTCTTAGCTGATTGGGATTCGGCCCAAGGCAAGTTCGTCAAGGTAATGCCCCGAGACTTCAAGCGAGTGCTCACGGCCGCCGCTGCCGCACGAGACGAAGGACGAGACGAGATCGAAGCGATCATGGCGTCGGCAAACGAACGAGGAGCACGACATGGGTGATCCAACCGGTTTCATCAAACACGATCGAAAGACCCCCACGATGCGCCCAGTGCCGGTGCGCATCCTCGACTGGAAAGAGGTCTACGAACCGTTCTCCAAGGACGACCTCCAGACCCAAGCCAGCCGATGCATGGACTGTGGCGTTCCCTTCTGCAACAGCGGCTGCCCCCTTGGCAACCTCATCCCGGACTGGAACGACCTGGTCTACCGTGACGATTGGGAGGCAGCGTCCGAGCGTCTGCACGCGACGAATAACTTCCCCGAGTTCACCGGGCGCCTGTGTCCAGCGCCATGCGAAGGATCGTGTGTGCTTGGCATCCACGAACCACCTGTCACCATCAAGCAGATCGAGATCGAGATCATCGAGCGAGCATTCGCCGAGGGGTGGGTAACCCCGGTCATTCCTACCGTCAGCACCGGCAAGTCGGTCGCGGTCGTTGGTTCGGGCCCCGCTGGGCTCGCAACAGCCCAACAACTCACCCGCGCTGGACACTCGGTCACCGTCTTTGAACGCGCTGATCGCATCGGCGGCCTTATGCGTTACGGGATTCCAGAGTTCAAGATGGAAAAGCGGTTCATCGATCGCCGTCTGGAGCAGATGCAAGCCGAAGGCACCGAGTTCCGAACGGGAGTCAACGTTGGGGTCGACATCACCACCGACGAGCTCACCGAACAGTTCGATGCCGTGGTCCTCGCTATGGGAGCGACGCAATGGCGAGATCTGCCAATCCCGGGGCGCGAGGCAAACGGCATCTACCAGGCAATGGAGTTTCTGCCGCCGGCCAACGCGGTCCAGCTCGGAGACCTCGAATCGCATCCGTTTCCGGCCACCGGCAAGGACGTGGTCATAATCGGCGGCGGTGACACCGGCGCTGATTGCCTTGGCACCGCAATACGTCACGAAGCCCGATCGATTCGCCAGTTCGAGATCATGGCGCAGCCTCCTCAAAGCCGTGCGGACAACAACCCATGGCCAAAGTGGCCGCTGATCCTTCGAACCCCTTCAGCGCACCTCGAAGCAATCGAGGTAAGCGGTGCTGATGTTCGCGACTACGCGATCAACACGTTGGAGTTCGTTGCCGACGACAACGGCGATGTGGCCTTCCTCAAGACCGTTCGAGTCGAATCGGCCATCGTCGATGGACGTCCGACGTTCGTTCCGATCGAGGGCACCGAAGAAGACGTTCCTGCCCAGATGGTGCTCCTCGCCATGGGGTTCACCGGGCCAGAGAAGTCGCCGCTTCTCGAAGGGCTCAATGTCGACCTGACCGACCGAGGCAACGTGGCACGAGATGACCAGTACGCCACAAGTCAACCCAACGTCTTTGCCTGTGGCGATGTCGGGCGAGGGCAATCACTAATCGTTTGGGCGATCGCTGAGGGTCGGGCATGTGCTGCTGCGGTTGACGCAAGGCTGATGGGGACGCCAACGGGACTTCCCACGCCGGTCACGCCGACCGATATGCCTCTGCGCTAACTCGATTTACCCGCAATATCGCTAGTTGCGCACATCAATCTGATGGAATTGCGCGCACGGAAACCCCTTAACTGTCTGGCTGTGGCTCCGATAGATCGATGTACGAACGACGTATGTCGAGGGAATCATGCTGAACAATTTGTCCATTGGAAAGAAGCTTGCGGCCATTGCTGTCGTCCCGTTTCTCTTCTTCTTCCTGTTCGCTCTCACAAGCGGATCAGGCGACGGCGGCAACGACAATGCCGACACTCTGGAACGTGCAAACGTTGCGGCTCTCACCGGAAACCTCTACGACTCGGTTGCCGCAGAGGCACTGGTAAACCAGCAAGCCATCGGCGTCAGCGGATTTGACTCGACCCCAGCACGCACCGAAACCGATCAGTCCATTCAGGCCTGGATCGCTGGCGTTGGCTCGTACACCAACGTCGACGAGGGAACCCTTCAAGGAACCATCGAGTCCTTCGGACAGCACCGAGCCGGACTTGGAAACGACCCCGCATCCGACCTCGCTTCGGATATGGCAATCCTCGACACGATCACCAGCTTCGAAGGCTTCCTCGCCGCTGGTGCAGCCGACGGGGCCCAAGACCTTCGCACCGCCGCTGACCTCACCACCGTCGCAAACACCTCGACCGAGCTGCAGCTGCTTGGCCAGTGGGCATCGAAGGACAAGATCGTTCCGGATCTTCTCCCAGACGCCATCGCCGCAGCAACCGCAAGCAACGAAGCATTTGAACGCCGCACCGGCATGGACGTCAGCCGTAGGGGAACGTTCTCGACCTTTGTCACCGAGCTGAACGGCCTCAACGCCGGCGACCGGGTACAAATCGACGCCTCCCAGTGGGCAGCGGCAAGCAACGACCGCGCTGGCGAGCTTCGCGAAGCACGCCGCGCCCAGCTCCAAGACGCCAACGCCGCCGCAGCCTCAGCGAACAACAGTGCTTCGGGGTCGCTGGTCCGCACGATCCTCCTGCCGCTACTCTCGCTGCTCACCGGCCTTGGTCTCGCATTCCTCTTCACCCGCAGCATCAAGGACTCGTTGGCCGAGCTCCGAGATGAAGCAACCAACGTTGCAAACAGTGACCTCCCACGTCTCGCGGACGCGTTGTCCACCGGCGTGCCAGTGGCTGATCTCGCCTCAGACCGTGAACCACTCGACCTCGGCGACAGCGAGTTCGGCGAAGTTGCTGCGAGCCTCGCAAGTGTTCGAGAGAGCGCATCTGCAGTGGGTGAACGCGTATCGGTTCTCCAAGGCGGTATCGCCGATACGTTCGTGAACCTCGCACGTCGCAACCAATCGCTTGTCGACCGTCAGCTCGAAGCCATCGACACCCTCGAGGCTGAAGAGCGCGATGCTGATCGCCTGGCGCTCATGTACCGAGTTGACCACCTGGCGACCCGCATGCGTCGTAACGCAGAGAGCCTTCTGGTTCTCGCTGACGCGAAGGCTCCAGAGCGTCACAGCGCAGCAGTTGAGCTTCGCGAAGTACTTCGCGTTGCGATTGGTGAGGTCGAGGACTATCGACGGATCATTCCAATCTCGCTCGACGATCTGCACGTTGCTGGCCCTAAAGCCCAGGATCTTGCCCACCTCCTCGCGGAGCTTATGGAGAACGCTGCTCAGCATTCACCTCCCGGCACCGCAGTTGATGTGACCGGAGCATTCGCTGGCGCAACCGGCGGTTATGTCATCACCATCCTCGACCACGGCACCGGTGTCGATGGCACACAACTGATCGAGCTCAACGAGCTCTTGCAACGCCCACCGACCTCAACACTCACGATCTCCCACTCGATCGGACTCCAGGTCGTCAGCCGCTTGGCGCACTCTCTCGGACTGCAGGTTTCGCTTAACCACGCCCCAGACGGCGGACTTATTGCTTCGGTCAACATCCCGGCACAAGTGGTAACCGATTGGGCCCAAACCGCTCCTCAGGGCGCAAACACGGGCGTTAACGCGGCCGCTGCAGCACCTGCGCCGATCGCTGCACCAGCACCGATGCCGGCACCAGCGCCGGCCCCAATGCCAGCACCGGAACCTAACTTCGCCGCTCCAGCAATGCCGGATCCAGACCTCACAGCTCCGAGCTTGGACGCTCCTGCACCAGCAGAGACGTTCGGCAGCTTTGATGCCAGCGGCCTCACCGGTGGCGGCGACGCGGGACTTGGTCTCGTCATGCCAGAGCCTGATGCCGTTCCAACAATTGACATGCCTGGACTCGACTTGCCGTCGCTGGGCGAAGCCCCAGCATTGCCTGAAGCCCCAGCAATGCCTGAAGCTCCAGCAATGCCAGAGATGGACCAGTCGGCGGGCATGCAACTTCCTGCCCTCGACATGTCAGCAACCGATCTCTCTGCACTCGACGTTTCTGTGCCGGATCTTTCTGTGCCGGATCTTTCTGTGCCAGCCATCGCTGAACCTGACTTCGCCATCCCCGACCACTCGCTCGACGCGCCACCGGGCTCGGCTCCAGATCTTGCTATTCCTGACTTCGGCGCCCCAGCAGCTCCAACCCTTGACGCACCGGCCATGCCTGAAACGTCGCTGCCTGACGTCGGCGAATTTGGCGCACCCACAGCTCCTAACCTGCCCGATCTGCCCGACTTCGGATCTCCTGGCGCTGACTTCGGCGGCGCCCCTGAGGCTCCGTTCTTTGAGCCCGAGCCGCTAGCACCAACTCCTGAGGTATTCGACCCGGTAGCACCAGCTCCCGCAGCATTCGAACCGCAGGCTCCGGCCCCCGAGGTATTCGACCCAGCCGCGGCACCAGCTCCCGCAGCATTCGACCCGGTAGCATCAGCTCCCGCAGCATTCGAACCGCAGGCTCCGGCCCCCGAGGTATTCGACCCAGCCGCAGCACCAGCACCAGCACCAGCAGCATTCGACCCGGTAGCACCAGCCCCCGAGGTATTCGATCCAGCCGCAGCACCAGCGCCTGCAGCATTCGAACAAATCGCCCCGGCACCCATGCCCGAGCCAGTCGCCGAGCCGCTCGCTCCAGCCCCTGAACCAGTTGCGCAGATGCCAGCGCCAGCAGCATTTGACACACCGGCACCTGCCCCGCAGGCGCCAATGCCCGAGCCGCTCGCCCAACCCGCACCGGCACCTGCACCAGTTCCCGCCCCGGCACCACAGCCAACCGCAGCACCCCCTGCCTTTGAGGCACCTGCACCGGCTCCCGCCCCGGCACCACAGCCTGCTCCACAGCTAGCTCCTGCACCGGCTCCCGCCCCGGCACCAATCGCCGAGGCTGTTGCGCCGATCGCTGCAGCGCCAGCAAAGACGAGCAGCGGACTCACAAAAAGAAAGCGAACATCGGGCGCAGACGCGGCTCCGGCGGTCGATCTCAATGCAGATCGCACCGCACCGTCGCAACGTACTCCCGATCAAGTGAAGAACATGTTGTCCCGATATAAGACTGGACTCGAGCGGGGCCGCGCCCCAGCTGAAACGGATGGTGAATCATGACTCAGGCAAGCGATGTCAGCTGGCTAATTTCCAGCTTTGTCGATCAAACTCCAGGAGTTGTTGAAGCCATTGTGGTTTCCTCGGACGGCTTGCTTATGGCGATGTCCAATGGCCTCGACCGTGCTGGTGGCGATCGTTTCGCCGCTGTTGCATCGGGTCTCATTGGCCTGGCATACGGCGCCGCTGGCCGCTTCGGCGGCGGCAAGGTGAACGAGGTCATCGTCGAAATGGACAACGCCCTCTTGCTCGTGACCGGCATCAGTGACGGTTCGGCCCTTGGCGTGGTCGCTGACGCAAACTGCGACATTGGTTTTGTTGGCTATGAGATGGCGGTACTCGTGGAGAAGGCTGGACGTGTACTCACCCCAGAACTTCGAGCACAGCTTGTGAGCTCGCTACCACGATGACCGCATACGAAGTAAGCCAACAAGAGAGCGACGGGCCACCCCGTGCTCGCCTGCGGGTGCCGCCTTACGCGGTCACCGGCGGCAGAACGAGAGTCGACGTCGACATCCCGTTCGAGGCGCTCGTCCGCACCACCGAACGGGGCCGAGAGAACATGCAGATGATCGCGTTCGAACGACGTGACATCCTCAAGCTCGCTGAAAACCCAATCGCTGTCGCTGAACTCTCAGCGCACCTTCGTCTACCGATCGGCGCCATTCGCGTTCTGGTTGGTGATCTCAGTGTCGAAGGCCACGTACAAACGAAGGCAATGACGGTCAAGGCCGACACCGCTCTTCTGGAAAGGGTCCGCGATGGTCTCCGTCGACTCTAGTTTCCAATCCGCTCAAGACACAGAGTCTGAGTCGGTCCCCCTACCGGTAAAGATCGTGGTCGCTGGCGGGTACGCCGTTGGCAAGACGACCTTTGTCAGTTCGATCTCCGAGATCGACCCGTTGACAACAGAAGCAGCATTGACAACTGTCAGTGCCGCCGTCGACAACGAAGGCGACGCTGGCGAATCAAAGACATCGACCACTGTGGCCATGGACTTTGGCCGTGTCGGTCTTGGTGACGAGCTTGTGCTCTATCTGTTCGGCACTCCAGGACAGGATCGCTTCCGCTTCATGTGGGACGAACTGACCCGTGGCGCCATTGGTGCTGTCGTCATTCTCGATACCCGTCGCTTTGAAGATTCCTTCGGTGCCGTCGAGTATTTCGAACAGGCTCAGGTCCCCTTCGTCGTAGCGATCAACGCCTTCCACGGCGACCTGCATCACTCGATCGAGGAGGTCCGCGAAGGCCTCGACCTTGCGCCGGACATTCCGGTTGTCTCGACCGATGCACGTGACCGCGAGCGCACAAAGCAGACTTTGCTTGAGCTCGTCGAACACGCGCTGCTTCGTTCACAGGGCTAAGCAACCCTCAGTTATTCGCTTCGAGCTTCGGCACCGTGTTGGCTTCGGCCGCACGGTGCCTTAGACGTTTTAGGCCAAGTCGCCCGACTCGATACGTTCGAGCACCGGACGGACCTTGATGAAGTAGTAGAGAGACGCCGGTAGTCCAAGAATCAGAACACCAGTGCCCATCAGCAGGCCCGCTAGCCACCAAATTTGGGTTTTGCCTGACAACGCCCATACCCATTTGGGAGTGCGTGCGGCGTGCAAGAACGCGAGCGCGCAGATCACGACCGGGATAGCGGCTACGGCGATGAGCACCGCCATCCACATGAAGGCAGAGAATCCTTCCACGACCGCTCACGTTACTGGCTAGTCTTCGCTGCATGGAGTCCGACCAAGCCACCTACCAGCCGCCGGCCGAACGTGAACCAGCACCAAAGACGTGTCCACGCTGCAACGGCGACCTCGGAGAATCCGAGTTCTACGGCGTCTGCCCGTCGTGCGCCACGAACTTGCGTGCGGTGTACTCCGGCGAGTCCCGTGACGACGTCGAGTCCGCCGAGTACGAACCAAAGATGAACGTCGTGCCAAACGCCATCGCCTCCAAGGAATAGGGAACGAAGCTCGCGCGGCTCCGCCAGCCAAAACGCAAGCTTCTATACGCACGAACGAGACGCCTCCGGCGAGAGGGGAGTGAAGCGAAGCGAAACGACCATGTCGGTTTCCGCGGATCTCGACCGGAAGTGCCGAGAACTTGCGAGAGCGAAGCGAAGCTCGCACGAACGCGCAGCGTTCGCAGTGACCATGTCGGTTTCCGCGGATCTCGGCGGAAGTCCGAGCGAGTTACAGCCCGCGGTTCTCGAAGATGCTTTTGAGCGCAGTTGGGCGATCGGTCATGATGCCGTCGACCCCGAGGTCGAGCAGTCTGGCCATCTCGGCTTCGTCGTTGATGGTCCACATGTGAACTGCGAACCCGTCGCGCTGTGCGGCCTTGAGCAGCCGTTCGCTAAACACGGGAACCCCTCGCTCGGCAATGGGGATCTGCAGAGCGTCGCCAGCAGGTCGGGGGAGTGGCAATCCCCAGCTTCGGAGAATTTGTACCACGATGGCTTTGGGCCCAAGGGAGGTACACAGGTTGCCGGTGGCTATAGCGCGGGCTCGTTTGAGGCGAGCGTCGGAGAACGACCCGAGGCACACCCGGTCATAGGCGTCGGCCTGGGTGATCGCATCGATCAACGGTTCGACGACCTCGTCGGATTTGGCGTCGATGTTGAAATGGTTTGTTGGGAATCGTTCGAGCAACTCACTGATCGAGGCAATCCGCCCGGTGCTGACTTCGCCGAGGTCACCTTCGGAGCCCTTGATGGTTAGCCGTTGCAGGTCAGCCCAATTCCACTCAGAGATGGCGCCCTGCTCGTTGCTTACACGGTCGACCATGCTGTCATGAAACCCCACCGCAACGCCGTCCGCAGTGAGTTGCGCATCAGTCTCGAGATACCGATAGCCGAGCTCGGCGGCGGCTACGAAGGCTTCCATCGTGTTCTCGGGTGCCTCAAGAGCGCCACCACGGTGGGCAATCGCAATTGGCCGAGGGCCACTGAGGTAGGGATGCACGCCCTAACTCTACGACCGAACCGCTATCGCAGGCAGAGATGCTTGGCCACTGTCACATCACGAGAAGCCACCTAGCGTGGCGCATGGCCGCGAGAGGCGGCACTAGCCTTGGAAGTTATGCGTAGGACAAAGCTCGTTGCCAGCCTCGGACCCGCCACAGACGACGATTCGGTGCTCCGTGGCATCATTCGCGCCGGGGTTGATGTCGCCCGAGTGAACCTCTCCCATGGCTCGGTCGATGAGGGCATGGAGCGCTACAACGCCGTGCGCAGGATTGCAGCTGAAGAAGGTCGTCACGTCGGTATCTTGGCCGATCTCCCAGGGCCGAAGGTTCGTGTGGCGAAGTTCAGCGAAGAAACACCTTTCGCGAACGGCGACAAGGTCAAGATCGTCGCCGGCACAACCGCGTCGAGCCGCAAGGTCGTCGAAGTTGACTACCCAGACATCGTCTCGAGCTTCGTTGTCGGCGACCGCGTCGTCATTGGCGATGGCCGTATGGTGCTCGAAGTCCGCGACGTCGAAAACGACGCACTCCAGGCCGAAGTAGTGCATGCCGGAACGCTCACAGGCCAACCCGGAGTGCACGTACCTGCTGACAAGCTGTCCATGTCGACGCCCACACCGCACGATTTGAAGCTTCTCGATGCTTTCGTCGAGGTTGGCGTCGACATGGTCGCGATCAGCTTTGTGAAGTCTGCCCACGACATGCGCCGCGTTGGCACCGAACCGCATCCTCGTGGCCCGCTACTCGTCGCCAAGATCGAAACCCGAGCCGCGATCGAAAATCTCGAGGGAATTATCGAAGCGTCCGGCGCCATCATGGTTGCCCGAGGCGACCTTGGCAACGAGTTGCCTATCGAAGATCTCCCGATTACCCAAAAGCAGATCATTCAGCGGTGCATTGCTGGCGGAAAGCCGGTCATCACCGCAACCCAAATGCTCGAATCGATGATCACCGCGCCAGCCCCAACTCGTGCCGAGGCCTCCGATGTGGCGAACGCGGTGTGGGATGGCACTAGCGCAGTGATGCTGTCGGGTGAAACCGCTGTTGGGGTCGACCCGATCAACGTGGTTCGCACGATGGGCCGCATTGCCCGCAAGGCCGACGAAGTGTTCGACCACGAGGCATGGGCCCGCAATGTCACGGCGCTTCGGATGACCGCAGACGAAGGGTCTGGCCGCGAGGTTACCGACGCGATGACCGTCGCTGCGTGGCGAGCGGTTCGAGAGCTCGACGTGGCCGCAGTGCTGTGTATCTCGGGTACTGGCTTCACCGTGCGCCAGATGGCCAGGTTCCGTCCCGAAGCGATGATTCTTGGTTTGACCACCGACACGCGAACCCTCAATCAGCTCTCGATGAGCTGGGGCACCACGCCGGTATACCTACCAACCGCGGGCACCCGCGAAGAGATGATGGCCGAGGCCGTCAAGGTCGCTGTAGCTGAGGGCCACGTACGCTCGGGGGATCAAGTTGCCCTTCTTGGCGGCGACGGAATCGGCGCGAAAGTTACAAACAACCTACGAATCGTGGTGGCCCCATAATGAGCGAACACAGCGTACGTTTTGGCGGTTCAGGCATTCCACAGACCGTGCTACCCGCCGAAGATCCAGTGGTCGACAGCCGGCTCGCCGACGCAGCAACACTAAGTGGAGACGCCCAGCGAACCGCGCTCGCGTCGGTTGCCGAGGATTTCCCTCGCTCGCTCAGCGCGTGGGCGGCACTTGGCGATGCTGGTCGAGACACCATCGAGTCCTACGCCTACTACCGCATTGGCTACCACCGTGGCCTCGATGCCCTTCGACAGAACGGCTGGCGTGGCAGCGGCTACGTCAAGTGGGAACATCCAACGAACCGACCGTTTCTGCGCT
This sequence comes from uncultured Acidimicrobiales bacterium, assembly GCA_938038785.1. Classification (GTDB taxonomy): domain Bacteria; phylum Actinomycetota; class Acidimicrobiia; order Acidimicrobiales; family SHLQ01; genus SHLQ01. Next base: position 5,991 of record CALHTB010000009.1, on the reverse strand, counting down.
GCCTCGATGGCCTCCAGCAACGGGCTGATTCCATTGGCGAGGCCGACGAAGCCGAACGCTGTGCCCTCTTTTTGCGCCAGCTCGAGCCAAGCTGGCCACCGCCGTCGGACGGCTAACCCTACAGATGGCCGCAGATAGGGCCTCGGTCCTGGCGAATCACGTGAATGTCGCTCAGGTGGACGTGATGGTCCTCGCCGGTGGCTCGAGTAGCCGCATGGGTCAGGACAAGGCCCGAATGCTCGTCGACGGCATAGCGCTGTTGACGAGGGTTGCTCAGGCAGTAGCGCCAGTCGGCAACGGTGCGGTAACGATCGTTGGTGGCGACAGTGACCTCACCGAGCTCGTGGGCACGCACACTCAGAAAGTGACCCACGTTCGAGATGCGTTCGTTGGCCAGGGGCCACTCGGGGGAGTGATCACCGCTCTTCGTTCGGCCACAGCCGATCGGGTGCTGATCGTGGCCTGCGACCTTCCGCGTCTGCACACCGAACATCTACAACACCTGGTGTGCGAGGCACGGGCGACGGATGCAGACGTGTGCGTACCGCTTGTCGACGGCCGGTTCCAGTGGCACATCGCGGTCTGGAATCGGCGATGCCTCGAAGCGCTCGAAACCGTCTTTGAATCGGGCACAAGGTCGATGTGGGAAGGGGTCGCGAACCTTCGAGTAACCGCGGTCGTCAGCTCGCAGATTCGTCACGTCACCGATCTTGATACACCACAGGATGTGGCCGACTTTGTGAAAAACCACATTCAGCGTCCACAGCGTCCCGGGGGCGGTTACGATCGGCAGGTGCATATCCCTGAAATCGCTGTCGATGCATTGGCGGCACTCGCCGAATCTGACAGTCCAATTACGCTCATCGACGTCCGCGAACCGCACGAGTACGAAGAGGTCCACGCCACGGGAGCCGTCCTGATCCCGCTTGGTGAAGTTGTGGATCGCAAGGACGAGCTGCCAGCAGGGCCAATCCACATCATCTGTAGATCAGGTGCCCGTTCGATGACCGCTTGTGAAGCCCTCTCGCCGTTGGGCTACGACGTCACCAACATTGCCGGTGGCACGTTGGCGTGGGTTGAAGCCGGCTATCCAAGCACGACCGGAAACACGCCAGAGTGAGTAGCTCGGAGTACTCAGTGATCGAGACCGATCACGAGTTCCGAGCCTTTGTCGACCGTTCGATCGACGTTGGGGTCTACGCAATAGACACCGAGTTCCATCGCGAGCGCTCCTACTTTCCCCGGGTGGCGCTAATCCAGATCAACAACGGCAGCGAAATCGCACTAATCGACCCACTCGTGGTCCAGCCCGAACCCCTTGCCGATCTTCTCCATTCTGATTCGGTTGCGGTCCTACACGCTGCCAGCCAAGACCTCGAAGTCTTTTTGCACTGGGCAAACGCCATCCCAACGAAGATCTTTGATACCCAGCTCGCCGCCGGGTTTACCGGGCTGTCAACTCCTTCGCTGGCCGCCCTCCACGACCGGGTCCTGCACATTTCGCTACCCAAAACCTCTCGCCTCACCGACTGGTTGGCCCGCCCGCTCACGACCGACCAACTCGACTACGCCGCAAGCGATGTCCTCCACCTACTCGAACTGCGATCACACATCGTTGCCGACCTCGAGTCCCGAGGCCGCCTGCAATGGGCCGAAGACGAATGCGAAGAACTTCGGCAAATTCCCCGCGGCCGGCGCGATCCTGAAGAGGCATGGCGTCGGATCAAAGCCGTGCGCCAGCTCAAGGGCGGATCTCTCGGCGCAGCACGTGCCCTTGCGAGTTGGCGAGAGAACAAGGCAGCCGACCTCGATCAACCGGTTCGATTCATCTTGTCGGACCTGGCGCTCGTTGGCATTGCGCAACGACAACCCAAGACCGCCGACCAACTACGCAAAGTACGCGGTGTCGACGACCGCTTGGCGCGAGGTGAAGGGGGCGAGACCATTCTTCGCTTGGTCAAGGAAGGCCAAGACCTACCTCCGCCGCCTCGCAGCGGAACACCAAAGCGAGAAGCACGCCCTGACCTGCGACCTGCGGTTGCCCTGGTGGCTGCGTGGGTGGCGCAACTCTCACGAGAATTGCAGATCGACTCTGCGCTGCTGGGCACCCGGGCCGACATCGAAGCCCTTGTGCGCGGAGATGACGACGCTCGTCTTTCGGTTGGTTGGAGGGCAGAACTTGCGGGCGAGCCAATTCGGCGCCTTATGAGCGGCGAAGCGGCGCTTGCGTTCGATGGAGACGGCGGTTTGGTGCTCGAAGAGCGCTCCCGAGTGCGAGTTCCTGGGCCAACCAGCTAAGCTTGAGAGCTATTGCAGTCGTAAAAAGGGAGGTCCCTTCCAATGAAAAAGGGTCGCCATCGTCGGTTTGAAGAAGCACGTGCACTTAAGCGTTCGCACGAAGTAGATCTCGCTGACCTCTTTGAAGATATTTCTGACGCACCTGAGGGCGAGCACAAGCCCGAACACGATGCCTGGGCCGATATGGCCGAGGAATGGGACAATAAGCAGTCTGAAGCTAGCGCCGCCAATGCCGACGAAGTCGAGGCTGACGACGACAGTTCTGAGGCCGACGAAGAGCCAGCTGAGACCGTCGATGCTGACATCGACGAAGTGGAAGACGCCGCGTCTTAGCGAACCGCTAGCTCGTTGGACGCCGTGTTGGTAACGGCAGCTCCACCGTCGTTCCGCCACCTTGCACGTGCTCGATAAGGGCATCAGCAACCCCGTCACCCGCTAGCGCAGCGATTTCGGCCCGTAGGTACACCGCAACGCTGTCGTTGCCCACATAGGCCTCAGGCGCCTCTGCGCACCACCAGCCAAGGTCGTCGCCAGCCTCGCCCCAATCGGCGCGCGTCCACTGGCGAACCAGGTGGGTCGAGTGATCGTTGTCGTCTAGGTGATGTTCGACTCGGATCGGTAGTTGCCAGCACACTTCAGGCTTCCATTCGAGCGGATCGAGTTCGGCCGCCTGGGCCGCAAAGTGGATCGCACAGCCTGGCCCAGTTGCTGAGCCGGGTGAGTTCTGAAAAACGCAAGCACCATCAACCACGCGGGTCACCCGGTCTCCATCGTCATCGACGGTGGTCAGTGCATCGACGAGCGCATCAAGATCACTGGCGCGGTCGCCGGTAAGGCTCGGGCGTTGGTTGTGGTGTTGCCACACGTCGGCGGGAAGCGCCGCTGCAACCTCCATTACCCGCACCACGTCGGCCTCGTCGGCGAAGTGCGCTCCGTAGCTACAGCAGCCGCGATGTCCATCGACATCGGGTTCTGCTTCAATGCCGGCGCAGCCGTTTCCGTAGATGCAGTTCCAGTTAGATCGGAAGTACGACAGGTCAAAGAGCCACGACTCACCCTCATCATCGAGGAACGACACCCATTCGGTGCCGGGCTTGCCAGCTCCAGTCGTAGAAGGGGTGGTCGGGGTTGCTGTCACACTCCAATACTACGATCTGTCCATGACCGGAACCTACGATCACCTCATCGAACGGCTCGAATCGATCGGCGAAGAAATTGCCGATCTTGGCATGGACCGACTCCGCGCCTCGATCGAGGGCGAAGCAGAAACCTACGGCAACGAAGAGCGTCAACTCGGTAAGGCTCGACGCGCAATCGAAAAGGCCGCCAACGAACTCCGACGGATCTAGTCGCTGCCACTCCCTTTCAGGGAGAACGTTCAAACCCCACGCAGGCTTTACGCCTGAGGCGGTGGCTGACTCATCTGGTCCGACAGCGCTCTCCGGCGGCAGGGCTAGGGACTACTCGGTCCCGTCGTTGAGGTTGTCGATCATCATGCGTAGGCGGGCGTGACCGTGGCGGTCGAAGCGAAACGCAATGCGATGCAGCTCAAGGTTGTCATCATCGCGCACCTCTGAGTCGGTCGCATCGATTCGCTCAATCGCGCCATCTTCGATGATGTCGCCGTACTCGGCGTTCAGGCTCGCAAGCTCGTCATTGCTGATTTCGCGCTTCAGGCGAAGAATGAGCCGCTGACCGACCGCTCGGGACGAGTGGTACGTCTTGTAGAAGCGGGTCATCTCGTTTGCGGCTTCTTCAACTGAGCTCGTGATCATGAACAGGTTCATGTCGGCTTCGGAGATCAACCCGGCGCCAAGCAGCTCGGCCCGGACGAAGTCGTCCCACCGGTCCCAGTAGGTCGAACCTTCAGGATCGAGCAGCACCACTGGTGTTAGGTGTGTCTTGCCCGTCTGCATCAGCGTTAACAGCTCGAATGCCTCGTCCATCGTGCCGAAACCGCCTGGCAGCATGGCGTAGCCGGTCGATTCCTTCATGAAGGTCACTTTGCGGGTGAAGAAGTAGCGGAAGTTGATCAGTTTTGGGTCTTCGGCAATGAACTCGTTCGCTGAAGCCTCGAACGGCAATTCGATATTGATACCGAACGAATTCTCCGAACCGGCGCCTTCTAGGCCAGCTGCCATGATTCCGGGTCCGGCGCCGGTCATCACCATCCAGTCTCGGTCGGCCATGGCCTTGCCCAGCTGCTTAGCTGCCTCGTACGCAGGCTGACCGGATTTGATGCGAGCCGAGCCGAAGATGGTGCACTTCGGGATGCCCCGGTATGGGCCAAACACATGGAACGAGTAACGCAGCTCTTTGAGCGCGGCGTTCACAAGTTTGAGGTCGCCGCGCTCAGCGTCTTCGAGACCGAGGCGAAGCGCCGTAACGATCATTTCGAAGGTGAGGTCGGTGTCACCTCGAAGCCTTGCTTCGTCGACGAGGTCAGAAATTGCTTCGTCGAGCTTTGGTTTGCCGGTGCGATAACGGGGAAGTTTGTCCACACCAAATTATGGCAGGCGCACACCGCTTGCGGGGGTGTCTTGGCTAAAGGTATTGACCCATGTGCCGTCGATGCGTTGCCACAGCGAGCTCACGTACATCTGCTCGGTGACGGCTCCTTCACCAGTTCGCAAATAGGTTGCGAGGTAACACAGCAGAGCTGCGTCGGCTGCGATGGCGAACAGGCGGGCCTCTTCGATCAGATACTCAACAATGGTTGGCCCGTCGTCGAGCTGGGCCACATGGTCGGCCTTGGTCGAGAACCCGGTGGGGTAGAGGCCGACGAAGCTCTCGTGCAGCGCTTTGGAATCGGTGGCTTGATCTCCGTAGACCATTGCCTCCCACACCGCCGTTTCGAGTTCAAGAAACGCAGCGAGGTCGGGGGAGGTCTGTGGAGCAGCCATAGTCCAATCCTAATTGGCGAATCTGTGGACGCTGGTGATCGAATATCGCGCGTCAGAGTCCACAGATTCGTAGTTTTAGTCGCTTTTGAGGTCGGCCGCTTCGGCCATGGCGTCTTCGCCCTTCTTCCACAGGTTGCCCTGCCACAGCTCGTCGAGGCCGGTCTCGCCCGAGGCCCCCTCGGTGGTGAGGTAGTCGTAGTACGACGTGGGCTTGTGGCCGGTGAGGTTGTAGAAGTCGGGGCTGCAGCGGCAGTAGAAGCCGTTGGTGAGGTATTCGAAGAACTCGGCTCGGGTGGCGCCGAAATCGTTCTCGAAGTCGACCATGCTCTGCGCTCGGTATTGGAGTTCTTTGCCCATGGCCCGGCCAAGGTCGGCGGCGATTTCGACCATCGACTGCGGCTGAGGTCCGGTGATGTCGTAGAACTTGTCGCCATGCTTGTCGGGACCTTCGGTGAGCACCACAGCTGCTGCTTCGGCAATGTCGCGAGTGGCGACAAAGGAGTTGCGCGAGCTACCGAGTGGGTTCGTGAACCAGCCTTCGGCGGCGATGTTGTCGCAGTCGGTCTTGAGCAGGTGGTTCATAAAGAAGTTGTTGCGCAGCACGGTGACGTCGAGGCCGGCGTCGATGAGCGACTTCTCGCCCCACCAATAGTGCTGGAGCATGAGCGGAATGGCGGCGCCCTCGCGAGACGAGTGCGTGTCGGCGTCGTAGGACGCCGTGTTGGTATCAGCGCCCATGCAGCTGACGCGCACAACGTGGTTGATCTGATCTTTGCGTTCGCCGAGCGCC